>JACPCJ010000105.1 GCA_016179865.1 Actinomycetota bacterium
GCGTGGGCGCGTCGTCGCCGGTGAGGCCGAGACGCATCTGTACATCTATCCCGGCTTCGCCTTCCGCGTCGTGAACGCCCTGCTGACCAACTTTCACCTCCCGCGATCATCGCTCCTCGTGCTCGTGTGCGCGTTCGACAAGGAGTTCCGGGAGGCGTTTGAAGGGCTCGGGTCCAGCTTGGGCGAGGGCTTCGAGGGCGCCGAGGTCGAGAACGCCAGCCCGCTCGACGACCTCGAGAACGCCGCTCCCGAGGGCTGGAAGGGCGAGAAGTACAAGGAGGGCGAGTTCGAGGGCGCCCGCTTCACCCGCCAGTTCTCCGACCTCGACGACCTCGAAGCGGCCATCGGCGAGTCGCAGAACGTTTGCAGCGACGACGAGAGCGGCAGTGGCGGCGCCGGCCTCGGCGACGACTTCACCGTGAAGCGCGCCGGCGACAAGTTCACGGTCGAGATCGGTACCGAGAGCTTCGAGACCCCGACCGGGGAGACCGGCGAGGGCGAGGTGGCTCCCGACGACCTGTTCGGCGGCGAAGAGAACCCGTTTGGCGACCTCGGATTCGAGTTCACCATCCGCATCCTCATGCCCGGGAAGATCCTCGAGCACAACGGCGAGAAGAGCGGGAGCGAGGTGAGCTGGACGTTCACCGAGAAGGAGCCGCCGGAGGGAACGCTCCGGGTGGTGTCCGACGCCTCGAAGGAAACCGAGAAGCCCGGGGGTGGGTCGAGCTTCCCCGTCGGGATCTTGGTGGCCGTCGTGCTGGCGGGCGGGGTCGTCGTGGCGCTGATCCTCGTGATGAGAAAGCGGGGCGGGGCGGCACCTCCGGGTGCGCCCGGCATCCCCGGTGCCCCCGGTGCCCCGGGTGAGGCCCCGCCGCCTCCGCCACCACCTCCGCCTCCACCCCCGCCGGAGTAGGGAATCAGGCCATTCCGATGGCCTTGAGCATCGTGGGCGGGATGCCGGCGTCGCCCCGCGCCAGCATGGCGGCGCGCTCGACGTTGATGGCGTCGCGGGGGTCGCGTTCCACCCAGGTGTCCCAAGGGCCGGGCGGGATGCGTGACGGGTCGCCCTCGGCCTCGGTGCAGAACCGCAGGTAGCTGGCGAGCGCGTGGGCGTCGGCGCTGGTGCCGACGGGGCCGTGCCCGGGAACGATGCGCGGCTGGAGGTCGGCGATGGCGTCGAGCACGTCGGCCCACGTCGCCGGGTCACCCTGAAAGGCCAGCGGCGTGACGCCGAAGAAGCACAGGTCCCCGGCGAAGAGCACCCCGGCGTCGTCCACGAGTGCGATGACGTCGCCGTCGGTGTGGCCGGCGGTGAGACGTACCTCGATTCTGGGCGTGAGCCACGCCGACGCGTCGATGACGTGCGTCACCTGGCGCACCTCGAGGTCGTCGAACTCTTCCGCGAAGGCGGGCATGAAGGCCTTGTAGGCGGCGGTCATGGGCGGCTGGGTGAGGAGCGTGCTCGTGGCAGCCGATCCGTAGATCGCCGCCAGGGGGAAGGCGCTCGTGCCCCCGACGTGGTCGATGTGGGCGTGGGTGAGGATCACGCGCCGCACGGGGATGTCGAGGCTGTTCAGCGCCGTTCGGAAGGGCTCCCACTGCGACGGCACCATGAGGGTGTCTATGACCGTGAGCCCGTCGTCGTCGGCGATGACCGCGGCGTTGCTGACTCCCGAACTCCCGTCGGGCTGTATCCAGACCCAGACGCCGGCGCCGATTTTGTCGAGTTGGGGCACGCGGCGAACGTATCAGTACGGTTTTCAGCATGTCTGAGAGAACCCGCAACCTGCCCCGCCGGTCCTGCCTGTCGGTCCCTGGGTCGAGCGAGAAGATGCTCACCAAGGCCCAGGGTCTCGAGGCCGACATGACGTTCCTCGATCTCGAGGACGCCGTCGCCCCCCTCGAGAAGGAGGCCGCCCGCGACCTCGTCGTGAAGGCCATCAACGAGGGCGACTGGGGCGACCGGGTCCTGTGCGTGCGGGTCAACGACTGGTCGACCAAGTGGACGTACCGCGACGTCATCCACGTGGTCGAGAACGCCTCCGAGCGCCTCGACGAGCTGATGCTCCCCAAGGTGGAGACGGCCGCCCAGGTGGTGGCCCTCGACCTCTTGCTCACCCAGATCGAGACCACCATCGGCCGATCTTCTCGCCTCGGGATCGAGGCCCAGATCGAGACGGCCAAGGGGCTCATGAACGTCGAGGAGATCTGCGGCGCCAGCGACCGGCTGGAGACCATCATCCTCGGCCCGGTCGACTTCGGTGCGTCGATGCAGATGCCGGTCCTCAATCCGGGCACCGAGATCCCCGAGTACCCCGGCGACTACTTCCATTTCGCCTTCTCCAAGATCCTCATGGCGGGCCGCGCCCACGGCCTCCAGGTGATCGACGGACCCTTCGTGCAGGTGCGCGACCAGGAGGCCCTGGCTCGCTACACCGAGCGCGTCAAGATCCTCGGCTACGACGGGAAGTGGGCCATCCACCCCGACCAGGTGCCGGTCCTCAACGCTGCGTTCACGCCGACCCAGGAGCAGTTCGACCACGCCTGCGACCTCCTCGACGCCTACGACAAGGCGACGGGGGAGGACCGGCTGGGGGCGGTGATGTTCGGCGAGGAGATGATCGACGAGGCGTCTCGCAAGGTGGCCATCAAGTTCCGCCTCCGCGGCGAACGGGCCGGCCTGTCTCGTTCTTGACGGCGGATTTCGCCCGGGCGACGAAATCCGCCGTCAAGAAGTAGGCCGATAGAGTCGCCGGCGTGTTCGATCTGGCGCAGGCGGCCGTCGAGGGTGCTCTGGCCGCGGGGGCGACGTACGCCGACGCCCGGGCCATGGAGACCCGCACCGAGAGCATCGAGGCCCTGAACCAGGTCGTCGAGGGCCTGCGGGTCGACGAGTCGAGCGGGATCGGCGTCCGGGCGCTGATGGGCTCGTCGTGGGGCTTCTTCGCCACCCAAGACCTCTCCGACGCCGCCGCCCGGGTGGCGGGCGAGCGAGCGGCGGCCACGGCCGCGGCGTCGGCGACCGTGGCCGGCCCCGAGATGGCGCTGGCCGACGTTCCCGTCGTCGACGACCAGTACCAGACGCCGTTTTCCGAGCACCCCTTCGAGGTGTCCCTCGCCGACAAGGGCGACCTCGTGGTGGGCGTTACGAAGACCATGCAGGACGTAGACGGCGTTGCCCTCGCCCGGTGCTCCCTGACCTTCTGGGAGACCGACAAGTGGTTCGTGTCGAGCACCGGCAGTCACATCCACCAGCACCTGGTGGAGTCGGGGGGCGGGATGGACGCCACCGCCGTCGGCGAGGCCGAGACCCAACGCCGCTCCTACCCACAGAGCTTCGGCCACTTCGAGACCGGCGGTTACGAGGTGGTCCGCCGCTTCGACATGCCCGGCCACGCCGGACGGGTGGCCGAGGAGGCGGTCGCTCTCCTGTCGGCTCCCGAGTGCCCGGAGGGCGTCACCGATCTCGTGCTCGAGAGCAGCCAGGTGGCGCTTCAAATCCACGAGTCGGTGGGCCACGCCATCGAACTCGATCGCATCCTCGGCTGGGAGGCGGCCTTCGCCGGAACGTCGTGGCTCGAGCTTCCCAAGATCGGCTCGCTGCGGTACGGATCCGACGTCATGAACATCACCGCCGACGCCACCCTCACCGGCGCGCTCGGGACGTTCGGATACGACGACGAGGGCACGCCCGCCCAGCGCGTCGACATCGTGAAGGACGGTACCTGGGTCGGGGTGTTGTCGGGCCGCGACTCGGCCCAGATCGCGGGCCTGCCCCCGGGAGGCATGGTGCGCGGCGACGGCTACAACCGCCTCCCCATGGTGCGCATGACCAACGTCGGGCTCCTTCCGGGCGAATCGTCCTTCGACGACATCGTCGCCGCCACCGACGACGGGATCTACATGGTCACCAACCGGTCATGGTCGATTGACGACAAGCGCCTCAACTTCCAGTTCGGGTGCGAGGCGGGGTGGGAGATCAAGGGCGGCAAGCTCGGGCGCATGGTCCGCAACCCCACCTACACGGGCATCGGCCCCCAGTTCTGGGCCGCCCTCGACCTGCTCGGCAACGAGAGCGAGTGGACCTTCTGGGGCGTCCCCAACTGCGGGAAGGGTCAGCCCATGCAGGTGGCCCACACGGGCCACCCCGCCATCCCCGCTCGCTTCCGCGGTGTCAGGGTGGGGGTGAAGGGGTGACCCGGGCGTCGGACCTCTGCGACCGGCTCCTGGGCATGGTGGCGGCGGCGGAGCCACGGGCGCAGGTCGAGGTCAACGCCGTCGACGGCCGCTCCGCCCTCACCCGCTTCGCCAACTCGTTCATCCACCAGAACGTCGGTGAGCAGGGGTGCTCGGTGTTCCTCCGGGTGGTCGTCGACGGACGGGTTGCCGGGTCGTCCACGACGGCGACCGACGACGCCTCGCTCGACCGCCTCGTGGCCGCCACCTTGGCCGCAGCCCGGCTGCGTCCGGAAGACCCCGACTGGCCCGGACTGGCCGACGCCGCGCCCGTCCCCGACCTCACGGCGACCCACTACGACGCATCCACCGAAGAGGCCGATCCCGCCGACCGGGCCGCCGTGGTGCGCGCCTTCGTCGACGCTGGGCCGGGGCTTCGCGCCGCCGGCTACTGCGACACCGAGGGCGCCATCCACGCCTTTGCCAACACGGCCGGCCAGCGGGCCGAGGCCCGCAGTTCACGGGCGACTCTCGACGCCATCCACCAGGTGGGCGAGACGTTCGACGCCGCCGGGAAGGCCCATCAGACCAGCCGTCGGCTTACCGACCTCAACGGTGCCGCCGGCGGGCGGGTGGCGGCGCAGAAAGCCCGGGACTCCGCCGAGGCCTCCGACCTCGAACCCGGCCACTACGAGGTCGTGCTCGAACCGGAGTGCGTCGGCGAGATCCTCTCGTTCCTGGCCTTCTACGGCTTCAACGCCAAGCAGGTGATCGAGGGGCAGTCGTTTGCCCGAGTCGGCGAGGGCCAGTTCGACCCCGCCATTGTGCTGCTGGACTCGGCCACCGACGAGCGGGCGATCGGCCGGCCCTTCGACGTCGAGGGCACGCCGAAGGCGGCGACCGTCTTGGTCGACGCCGGGACGACGACCGGGCTCGTCCATGATCGGCGCACGGCGCACCGGATGGGTGACGGGGCGGTGAGCACCGGGCACGCCATCCCCGGCGGCGAGACCTACGGTGCCTTCCCCGAGAACCTGTTCCTCGCCGAGGGCGAGACGGCGCCCGCCGACATGGTGGCCTCGGTCGAGCGCGGGCTGCTCGTCACCGAGTTCAACTACTGCCGCATCCTCGATCCGAAGACCCAGGTCGTCACCGGGCTCACCCGCAACGGCACCTTCTTGATCGAGAACGGCAAGGTCACGGGCGCCGTGAAGAACCTCCGCTTCACCCAGAGCTTCGTCGACGCGCTGGCGCCGGGGGCGGTCAAGGCGGTCGGCAAAGATGGGCGCTTCGCCGCCGCCGAGTTCGGGGTGGGCATGGTCCACTGCCCGACCCTGCACCTCGCCTCGTGGAACTTCACCGGCGGGGCCCGTGGCTGACGACTCAATCGATGATCAGCGGGCGCGCCTGACGGATATGGCCCGCACCCTCGGGGCGACCGACGAGGAGGTCGAGGAGGCCGGCCCATTTGTCGGGCCCCTGTGCCTCGACCTGGCGACGAGGCCCGAGGGTGCGGTGACGCCGTTCGATGAGGTGGTGGAGGTTGCGGGCATCCCGCCCGCCACTGCCACCCGCTTGTGGCGGGCGTTGGGGTTTCCTGATCCGTCGGCCACGCCCACCCGCCTGACCCCCCACGAGGCGACCGTCCTTCAGATGATGGCGTTCATCAGCGGCGAACTGCTGGGCGAGGATCGCGTGGCCGACGTCGCCCGAACGATCGGCGCCTCGACGGCCCGCGCCGCCGAGGCGCTGGTCGCCGCCTTCCGGATCGGCTACGAGGTGCCGCAGCTCCAAGAGGCCGGCCGGCCCTACGCCGACGTGGTCGGCGAGTACGTCGAGTTCACCGGGGCCTTCCTTCCGGAGTTCCTCGTCGGCGTCGGAGCCCTCGTGCGCCGGCACATCATCGGAACGGCGTATCAAGTGTGGTGGCCCGACGAGGAGGGCTCGGCCGTGACCGTCGACCGAGCCGTTGGCTTCGCCGACCTGGTCGGGTACACGGCGCGCTCGATGGAGGCGACGCCGGGCGAGCTCACCGCGGTCATCGACGACTTCGAGCGCGGCGCCGCCGCGGTCGCGGCCGAGCACGGCGGGCGGATCGTCAAGCTGATCGGCGACGAGGCGATGTTCGTCGCCGAGGACGGAGTCGCCGCCTGCGCCCTGGCCCTTGACCTGGTGGCTCGCTTCGGCGTCGAGATCCGGGTCGGGTTGGCGGTGGGGGCGGTGGCGAGCATTCGGGGCGACTACTACGGCGACGTGGTCAACCTCGCCGCGCGCCTCACCGCCCAGGCCGAACCCGGCTCGTGCCTGGTGGCCGAGTCGATCCCCACGCGGGCCGGAGATTCCTTCCGCTTTGAACCCGCCGGACCCTTCTCGCTCAAGGGCGTCGGAGACGCGGTTGGCGCGTTTCGCTTACTCTGAGTCCGCCTACTCTGAGGGGTGCCCCGAGAGGCGGAGGTGCCGCGATGAAACCCTCACTCGCCGACCTGCACGACCGGGCCCTCAAGGCGACGCGGAACATCGTCCACGAGATCGCCAACGAGGAGTACGACTGGCCGACTCCGTGCGGTGACTGGACGGTTCGGGAGCTGTTGAACCACGTCGTTAGCGGCAACCTCTGGGCCAGCGAGTTGATGGCGGGTAAGACCATCGAGGAGGTCGGCGGTCGCTTCGACGGCGACCTCTTGGGCTTCGACCCGCTTGCGGTGTACGAGGAGTCGGCGAAGGTCGCCGACCACGCCTTCCAACAGTCCGGGGCGATGGAGCGAATGGCCGCCGTCTCCTACGGGCCCGTCTCGGGCGAGGTCTACTGCGGGCACCGCTTCGTCGACGTGTTGATCCACGGCTGGGACCTCGCCAAGGCCACGGGGCAGAACACGATCATCGATCCGTCCCTCGTCGACGCCGCCATCGCCGTCATGGAGCCCCAGCTCGAGATGTTGCGGGCGAGCGGGGCGTTCGCCACCGACGTCGAGGTCGCCGACGACGCCGACCCGCAGACCCAACTCCTCGCCTGGAGCGGCCGCAAGCCCTAACGCCCGCCCCCTCCCGAACTTTGGGTGTCTACCGCCTCATAGGAGGCGCGAAGATCCAAAGTTTGGGGTGAGGGGAGTGGTCGTCAGTCGCCGAGGAGGCGGCGAGCGATGACCCGAAGGCAGAGGGTCTCGTCGGCGCCCTCGAAGATCGACAGCACCCGGGCGTCCACGAAGTAGCGCGAGACGGCGTACTCCTCGGCGTAGCCCATGCCCCCGTGGATCTGTTGGGCCTCGCGGGTGACCCACTCCGCGGCCCGGCAGACGTAGGCCTTGACCATCGCCGCCCCCAGCGCCCCCTCACCTCTCGCCATCTGGCGAGCCACGTCGTAGGCGAACTGCCGGCCCGCCTGGATGAGGGCGGCCATGCGGACGAGCTTCGCCTTCGTGAGCTGGTAGTCGCCGACGGGCGTCCCGAAGACGGTTCGCTCGTGGGCGTACTCGCGGGCGGCGTCAAAGGCGGCCTGCATCACCCCCACGGCCCGGGCCGCGGTCTGGAGGCGGCCGTTCTCGAAGCCCTCCATTTGCAGGTAGAAGCCCTTCCCGAGCCCCTCATCGCCGCCGACGAGGTTCTCCTCGGGCACGAACCAGTCGTCGAACGAGACCTCGAACGAGTGCATGCCCCGGTACCCGAGCGTGTCGATGGCCCGGCCTTCCATGACCCCGCCGTCGGCCTCGAAGCGGAATTCGTGGCCGGCGGCCTCGGGCTTGTCGACGACGAAGAGCGAGAGGCCCCGGTGACCCTTGGAGCGATCGGGGTCGGTGCGGGCCAGCACCATGAGGGTGTTGGCGCGGCCGGCGAAGGTGGCCCAGGTTTTTACGCCCCGGATGCGGTAACCGCCTTCGACCGCGGTGGCCATCACCGAGAGGTTGGCGACATCGGAGCCGAAGTCGGGCTCGGTCACCATCACGCCGACCATGGCCTCGCCGGTGGCGATCTTCGGGAGCCAGCGCTGCTTCTGCTCCTCGGTCCCGCCCTTGACGATGGCCCGGGTGAGGATCTCGGGCCGGGTGATGAGCGAGCCCCCGATGCCGAGGCTGCCCCACGACAACTCCTCGGTGGCGATGACCATGCCCAGGTAGTCGGACTCGCCGCCCCCCGCGTACCCCCCGTACTCCTCGGGGACCGAAAGGCCGAAGGCCCCCAGGTCGGCCAGCCCCGAGATGAGGTCCTCGGGCACGTCGCCGTTGGTGCGGTGGACGTGCTCGGCGACGGGCCGGATCTTGTCCTCGGCGAAGCGGCGGAAGGTCGCGCTGACGAGTTCGAACTCATCGGAGAGGTGGGCGGGCCCGCAGCCCTGCTTGACCACCTCGGCGGCGAGTGCCTCGATCGCCTCGGGGCTTCGTTCCGCCTGGACGAACGCTCCCGCGGGCGAGAGCGCCGCCGGGTCGACACCCCATTCCTGGTCGCGGCCGATGAGGCGGGAGACGAAGTCGGTGATGGCGTCGGCGATGTAGAACCGGGCGAGGGCGGCCTCGAAGTCGCCGTACTCGCCGTAGGCCAGCATGCTCCGGCAGCCGGCGAGGGCGCTGGCGGCGTGGGCGAGGTCGTAGGCGAAGATCTGGTGCTCGTCGAGCTTGGCGACGGAGATGGGCCCTTCGTTGATTGGGCCGTCGGTGGAGAGTTCCTTCAGGTGGGCAGCGGCGAGGTCGAGGGCCTGCGACGCTGTCTCGACCGCGGCCTGTGCCTGTTCGAGGTCGGGCATGCCGGGGAGCGTAGTGATGGGCCCTGCGGGCCTCCCATTCCGGCCCGCTACATCCCGGCGGTGGCAGCCTGGTCGCGGTACTGGGTGCGGTACAGCTCGGCGTACAGGCCGCCGGCCGCCATCAACTCGGCGTGGGGCCCGTGCTGGGCGATGCGCCCACCGTCGAGCACGAGGATGGTGTCGGCCGAGACGATGGTCGACAGCCGGTGGGCGATCACGAGGCTGGTGCGCCCGGCGAGGGCGTCGGCGAGGGCCCGCTGGATGAGCAGCTCCGACTCGGAGTCGAGGTGCGACGTGGCCTCGTCGAGGATGACGACCGCCGGGTCCTTGAGGAGCATGCGGGCGATGGCGAGGCGCTGCTTCTCGCCCCCCGACAGCCGGTACCCCCGGTCGCCCACCACCGTTTCGTAGGCGTCGGGCAGCGAGGCGATGAGGTCGTGGATGCGGGCCATCCGGCAGGCCTCGACCATCTCGTCGTCGGTGGCGTCGGGGCGGGCGTAGCGGAGGTTCTCGGCGATCGACACGTGGTACAGGTGCGGGTCCTGGGGCACGACGCCGATGGCGGCCCGCAGCGATTCGAGGGTGAGGTCGCGCACGTCGTGCCCATCGAGGAGCACCCGGCCGCCCGTCACGTCGTACAGCCGGGGCACGAGGCTCACGAGGGTGCTCTTGCCCGCTCCGGACGGGCCGACGAGGGCGACCATCTCGCCGGGACGGGCGGTGAACGACACGTCGACCAAGACCGGGCCGCTGCTCGCCGGGGTGAGCGTCGGCGCGTCCTGTTCGAGGCTTGCCAGCCCTGTGCCCGTGCCCGAGTACTCGAAGGTGACGTGGTCGAAGGCCACCTCGCCGCCCGTTCCCCGCTCTGAGGGGCCGCTCGGGCCCCGGGGGCCCTGGAGCTCGACAGCGTCAGGGCGTTCCTCCACGCCGAGGGGGAGGTCGAGCACCTCGAAGACTCGCTCGAAGGCCACGAAGGCGGTGAGGATCTCGACCCGGGCGTTGGTGAGCTGGGTGAGCGGCTGGTACAGGCGCTGCACGTAGGCAGCGAAGGCCACGATGGTGCCGATGGAGATGGCGCCCGAGATGACCATGCGTGCGCCGAGCCAGTAGACGGCGGCGGTGCCCAGGGCGGCGACCAGGCCGAGGACCAGAATCAGTGCTCGCATCAGCATGGCCGAGCGCACGCCGGCCTTGCGCACCAGGTCGGCGCGGTTGGCGAACTGGCCCGTCTCGCGGGCCCGGCGGCCGAAGAGGATCATGAGCAGGGCGCCGGCCACGTTGAACCGCTCGGTCATGCGGTTGCTCATGGCCGCGTTGTGGTCCATCTGCTCGCGGGTCACGTCGGTCAGCCGGGCGCCGATGCGGCGGGCCGCGAACACGAATCCGGGGAGCACGGCCAGGGTGGCGAGGGTGAGGCGCCATTCCAGGGTGAACATCACGATGAGGGTGGTGGCGACGCCGATGGTGTTCGACGTCACGGTGCCGAGGGTGTTGGTCAGTGCTCGCTGGGCGCCGACGACGTCGTTGTTCAGCCGCGAGACGAGCGCACCCGTCTGGGTGCGGGTGAAGAAGGCGACCGGCATCTGCTGGACGTGGTCGAACAGGGCGACCCGCAGGTCGTAGATGAGGCCCTCGCCGATGCTGGCCGAGCACCACCGTTCGCCGATGCCGAGGACGGCGTTGAGCACGAAGACGCCGATGGTGGCGGTGGCCAGCGCGGTGACGAGGCCCTGGTCCTTGTCGGGGATGGCGTGGTCGATGATTCCGCGCAGGAGCAGCGGCGGAATCACGTCGAGCAGCGCTTCGACGACGATGACGCCGAGGAAGACGCCGATGATGACCCGGTAGGGCCTGGCGAAGCCGAGGACGCGCCGAACGAGGGCTCGATTGATTCGGGCCCCCTCGACCTCGTCGCGGCCGTGCCGGAACCCCCACGCCGCGTGCCACATCCCAGCCATGTGGCGTCCACCGTACCGGGCCGGTGTCGGCTCGCTGACTCAGCGGGGTGGATTCCTGGGGCTGCTCCGGCTGCGCGTGGCGCTGCGGAGGGAAGTACCCGCGGCGATCAGCGACATGTCTCGGGATAGTCCCCAACCGCGTCGGGTTCAGCGTTTGGGACCAGCCAGCTGCACACGTCGTCGATTCGAGCTTGAGTGAGAGCCGTCTTGCAGGACGCCACGTTCAAGGGCTGGATGGAGCCCTCCTCAAAGGCGTGGGCCTCGCAGAAGACGTCCCGGTACTCGAGCCACAGCCGTTGCGATTCGGCGAGTGCTTCCGACCGCGCGCCTGCGTGAGGCCGGACGTCGGTAAGGACGTCCTCCAGCTTCCCTTCTGCATCACGAAGCTCGCCAATAGCGCAATCGTTCAGATCCGCTTGGGTGCTGCCATCGCACGCGGCGTCCGTGCCCTCAGTGGCGGTGGCCGCCGTCGAATCGGGCTCGGCGTCTTCCGCATCTTCTCCGCCGGCGCTGCACGAGACCATGAAGAGAAGCATCCCCAACACCGCGAGTCCGAGGCATACGCGGCGCTGGCGCGGCGTCACCTGGGAGGGCGTGGTGCACTCCCGCGACAACGACCGGCGATCTCGTGACCGAATTCCTGATGGAAGTTCCGATCTAGCCACTTACCCCTCTGCCATCCGAGAGCACGCACAACCGGCCAGGCAATCAGCCATGTGACCGCGGCAACCCAGAGTCCGAAGAGTGCGAAGACCGCGGCTGGAGGGAGCGCAGCAGCCAGATTGAACGCGATCGGATGCGCGTGCTCGGTCTGAAGCCACCAGACCCGAGAGCGACTCATCAGCGTGTCACGCACGGCAGTTCCCTCCGCTGGTTCTTCCGACGCTCACCCGGGTGAATCCATATGACGCCCGAATGCACTTGTTCTGGCGCGCAGTCTCGTGGATCTAGCTGCTGCCCAGGGCGATGATGATCCCCGAAGCGATCCCGCAGGCAACCGCAGCTGGCCCGGCGAACGTCGAGCAGCCGACAACTGATGCAATCACCTGCCCGATCTGCGCCCCAGGATTGCTCAACTTCTGCGACCAACCCTTGACCTCGCTCTTGCTCCAGTAGAGCGAGCAGGACAGATACCCGCATTTCTGGTAGTTGGCGATCCTGACGCGAGCTTGCTGGATGCTCGATGCACGACTCGGACGGAGCCCACGTGGATCAACTCGAGCAGTCGGTCTGGAATCCGCGTAGGCGAAGGGCGTTACAGCGCTACCGGCGGGTTCAGGTGGAAGTGGGTCTCCCGCCAGGAACCGGCCGGTGCGTGCGTCGTAGTCCCTCGCACGGAGGTGGTACAGGCCGGACCTCCCGTCCAGGTACTCGCCGGTGAAGCGGGCGGGGTTGGCGGGTGAGAGGGGCTCTTCGTCGGTCTGGCGGGCGGCGCCGAAAGGCTCGTAGCCGTAGGAGGAGTTCACGGCCCCGGCCTGGTCGGTGAGGGTGCGCACGGAACCGACGGCGTCGTGGGTGACGAAGCGGGTGGTGGGGTCGGCGCTGGCGGGGTCGTTGGTGAGGGCCAACAGCTCGGTGCCGGCGTAGGTATAGGTGCGGGCGTCGGCGGTCACCCCTCCAAGGAACTCGGTCTCCTCCACGAGCAGGTGGTAGGCGGCGTTGGGGTCCCAGAGGTAGTCGGTGCGCACCCCGGCCGACTGGTCGGCGGGCAGGGTCTCGGCGGAGAGGCGCTTGCCGTCCCCGTCGTAACGGTAGCGGTCCACGATGGGGCCGGAAATGTGGGCGGCGTGGCGATCGGCGGCGTCGCAGGCGAAGGTCTCGTCGCCCCGGCGGGTCTCGTTGCCGTTCTCGTCGAAGGCGTAGGTGACGGGCAGCCCGATGACGGGGCGCTCCTCGACGAGTTGGTCGGAGTCGTCGTACGAGTAGGTGGTGGTGCCCAGGAGTCGGGCCTCCGAGAGCCGGTTCCCCACCGGGTCGTAGCCCCACTCGACGAAGTCGGTGGCGCAGTCGGCGAAGCAGACGCGGGTCAACCGGTCGAGGTCGTCGTAGGCGTAGGTCTCGTCTCAACAACTCGTCATCAACCGGGGTGAATCCTGCTCGGGTCTGTACGCCGAAAATCTTTTCGTTATATCCTTGACATTCGGGCGAACACGTGGTTGGATGGTGGCAGCCGCCGGTTCGAAGGCCCCAGGCGGCGGATGTCAGTTCTTCGGGCCCTCCTCGCTTCCCCGCTCGATCCGTTGTGCGCGTCCCGTCGTGGGAGGAAGGAGGGTTCCCGTGTCGATCCGGTTGGCCACCAAGGCCCTGCGCGACGCCCTCTCCGGTCTCGAGCCCGCCCTCTACTCGGGCGAGGACGCGGCGGTGCTGGCCGAGGACCTGGCCACGACCGAGAAGGTGGTGGCGGGCGCTCGGGCGGCAATGGCAGCGCGGGCAGCCGAATGCGGGGCGCATCGGGGAGCGGGCCACGCCTCTCCCACCGAGTGGATGGCCCGGCTCACGGGGAAGACCCCCGGTGAGGCCCGCCGAGAGCTCGAGACCACGGCCGCCCTCGACCAGTTGAGCCCCGAGACCAAGGCCGACGTGGCCCAGGGCGCCCTGTCGTTGGCCGAGGTCGAAGAGATCGCCAAGACCGAACAGGCGTGCCCGGGTTCCGAGGCCGAGATGCGCGACGTGGTGAAGGCAAAGGGCCTCCGGGGCGCCCGGGAGAAGGGCCGGCGGCTCCGCCAGGCCGCCACCGACATCGACGAGCTCGATCGCAAGCGTCGTGACGCCCGCCAGTTCTCCCACTGGGAAGACGAGTTGGGAATGATCTGGTTCAAGGGGGCCCTGCGCCCCGAAGACGGGGTTCCCTTCGTCGAACGCCTCGAGCGCGAGTCCGAGCGGCTGTGGCGCGACGGGGACCGGGAGTCCACCCGCGCCCAACGCCTCTCGGATGCCTTCCTGCGAATGGTGAACGGCGAGGGCGAGGGGAACGCCAAGGGCACCACCGACCTCGTCGTGGTCTGGGATATGACCCAGGGCACCTGCCACATCCCCGGCGTCGGGTTCGTCCACCCCGATTCGGCAAGGGCCGAGGCGGTCAACGCCTTCTTCACCGCCGTCACCCACGACGGCGTGGATATCCAGCACGTGAAGCGCCTGGGCCGGAAGCCCTCGGTCGAGATGCTCGTGGCCCTGGGGCTCGGGTCACCGCCGGACTTCGACGGGGCGGTGTGTGTGGACTGCGGGGATCGCGCGTGGCTCGACTACGACCACGTGGACCCGTACGCCCACTGCCAAGAGACCGCTCTTGCCAACCTGGAGCCCCGGTGCCGGGGCAAGAAGTGCCACCAGGCCAAGACCGAGCGCGACCGCGAGGTGGGGCTCCTGGGCCCCGACCCAGCCAAGCGGAGAGCCGGCTCCACACGACCGACGGCACGCCGGACGAAGGCCACCCGCCCGGAGCGGGCGAGGGCACCGTGAGGGAGCCGAGCGCCCGGCGCGTAATGTCAGCCTCCGTGACGAGCACCGACCCCGAACTGCGGGAGGCGATCCGGGAGACCGTGCGCGACTTCGTGCGCCGCGACGTGATCCCCGTGGCGTCCGACCTCGAACACGCCGACGCATATCCCACCGACCTGATCGCCACGATGCGCGACCTGGGGCTGTTCGGGATCACGATCCCCGAGGAGTACGGAGGGCTGGGCCTCGACCTCCTGACCTATGTCGGGGTGATCGAGGAACTCTGCTATGGGTGGATGTCGCTCTCGGGCGTCCTCAACACCCATCTCATCACCGCCCACCTGCTGGTCCACCACGGCACCAACGACCAGAAGGAGCGGTGGCTGCCCCGGCTGGCCGCCGGTGAGATCCGGGGCTGCCTGTCGCTCTCCGAATCCGACGCCGGCTCCGACACCCGCAACATCTCGTGCCGGGCCGAGCGGGACGGGGAGGAGTACGTCATCACCGGCACCAAGATGTGGGTGACCAATGGGGTCCAGGCCGGGCTCGTGTCACTGGCGGCACGCACCGACGAGGGCATCACGGCCTTCATGGTCGAGAAGGAGCCGGGCGAGGAGCGCTTCGGCGGCATCGCGGTGAGCCGCAACATCGGCAAGCTCGGCTACAAGGGGCTGGAGACGGTCGAGATGGTCTACGACGGTCACCGGGTGGGTGCTGACTGCGCGCTCGGCGGCCCCGAGGGTCTCGGCCACGGACTCGGCTTCATCCTCTCGGCCCTCGAATTGGGGCGGGTCAACATCGCCGCCCGGGCGGTCGGCGTGGCCCGAGCCGCCTTCGACGCCTCCATCAACTACGCCCGAGAGCGGCGCACCTTCGGCAAGCCCATCGCCGACCACCAGGCCATCCAGATCAAGCTGGCCGACATGGCGACGAAGATCGAAGCGGCTCGACTGCTCACTTTGTCGGCGGCCGAGAAGAAGCAGGCGGGGGAGCGAGCCGACGTCGAGGCCGGCATGGCGAAGCTGTTCGCGTCAGAGACCGCCTTCGAGGTCGCCGTCGAGGCGATGCGCATCCACGGGGGCGTGGGCTACACGACCGAGCTTCCCGTCGAGCGCTACTACCGGGACACCCCGCTCATGCTGATCGGCGAGGGCACCAACGAGATCCAGCGATTGGTCATCGCCCGCGGGCTGCTCCGTAGGCTCGACGAGAAGAGTTGAGCGCAGTCGGAGCTACGCGTCGGCGAGCGGGTTGATCCAGTGGATTTCCGTGAATCGAGCGAAGTCGGTGTCGGCGGAAGCGACGCTCAGCCCGTGCTCGACGGCGAGAGCGGCCAGGTGGGCATCAGGCACGTGATTGCCCGTGAGCCGATACCGAGCGATGAGCGACCCGAGGACGTCGGCGTGACGTTCCGTCGGGACGGGACTCCAGACGACGCTCCTCGACAGCCAGTCGAGGACCTGGGCCCACGCCTCCTCGGGTTGAAGCGGGTTGGGCGAAGCACGGGGGTGGGTGGCCACACGAACGAAGGCGGTGACCGACTCCCAGGGGAACCCAACCGGACGACTGCCACTCAGGTGGTCGCCGAGCCAGTCGCGCGCTGCTGCGTGAAACGGGCTCTGGCTGTCGGCCGCGTAGAGGAGGACGTTGGCATCGACGAGCATCAGCGGTACTCGGGACCCTCGAGCGTCTCGAGCGCATCTCCGATGCACGTGATGTCGATCTTGAGGCCGAGCGGATACGTCTTCTGCACGAAGGGCTTTTCCGGTACTCGCCTGCTCAGGAGCCCCCGCCGGACCAAGTCGTTGACCGCCTCGCTGAGGCCCTTTCCCTCCTCGCGGCGTACTTTTTCCACGGCGGCGGCCACGTCGTCGTCGAAGGTAATCGTCGTACGCATGAGCCCAATCTAGCATCTTGATGCGAGGTTAGAAACATCAGCATGACAGGAACGGAGGAACGAAGGCGATGACCGTTCACGAGCGCCCGTTCGGCCGGTACCTCGAAGACTTCGAGATCGGTGACGTCTACAAACACTGGCCGGGCAAGACCATCACCGAGTACGACGACCACCTCTTCTGCATGATCACCGAGAACCACCACCCGCTGCACTCGGACGCGTGGTTCGCCGAGACGCAGGCGCCCCACGGCAAGAACGTGGTGGTGGGGAACCTCGTCTACTCGCTGGCCCTGGGCATGAGCGTCCCCGACGTCAGCGGGTCGTGCATCGCCAACCTCGAGGTCGAGGAGCTGAAACACCAGCACCCGACGTTCCACGGCGACACCATCTACGCCGAGACCAAGGTGCTCGACAAGAAGGAGAGCGGGAGCAAGCCCGACCGGGGCATCGTGACCGTTGAGACCCGCGCCTTCAACCAGCGGGGCGAAGAGGTCTGCTACTTCCGCCGCAAGCTCATGGTGTGGAAGCGCGACTCCGCCCCGCCCCGCCAGCGGCCGTACACCTCACCGGAAGGCGCCTGATCCTCTCCGCCTCCGGCCCGCTCTGAGTGGCCGCTCGGGCCATAGAATCGCCGACGGGCCCACAAGGCCGACGACTCGACAGACCCCGCGGGGGAAGCCGCACACGGGAGGAACGAATGGCCGACGGCAAGACACGCGAGCGCATCGTCGCCGATCTGATGAGCTCGCCGGTGGTGACGGTTGCATCCGACGAGACCGTTGCGGACGCGGCGCGGCGAATGACGGAGAAGCGCGTCGGTTCGGTCGTCATCGTCGACGGCGCCAAGCCGGTCGGCATCCTCACTGAACGCGACATGGTGCGCTTCGCAGCCTCCGGAACCGACGCCGGCACGGCGCTCGTGTCCGAGTGGATGACGCCCAACCCCGACACCGTCGATCCCACCAAGGGCGTCGC
Organism: Actinomycetota bacterium; assembly: GCA_016179865.1. GTDB lineage: Bacteria > Actinomycetota > Acidimicrobiia > IMCC26256 > JACPCJ01 > JACPCJ01. The sequence goes on from JACPCJ010000105.1 coordinate 17,183, forward strand.
CGAGGCCTTCGAAGCCTTGGCCGAGAACCGCTACCGCCACATTCCGGTGGTTTCAGACGGTTCGCTGGTCGGCATCGTGTCGCTTCGCGACCTCATGAAGATCAGTCAGATCGTGCCCGTAGAGGCGCCGGCGGCCGACGTGCCGCGGGGCCTCGAGGGCGTGGTGGTGGCCGAGACGGCGATCGGCGACGTCCGCGGCACCGAGGGCTTCTACCACTACCGCCAGTACGACGCCGTCGAGCTCAACCGCAAGCGCAGCCTGGAAGACGTCTGGCACCTCGTCTTCGTGGGCTTCCTGCCCGACGCTGGCCAGGCCAAAGAGTGGATGGACCGCATCCGGCCCCTCCGCGAGATCCCCGATGAGGTGCGCCCCCTCCTCTCGGAAATCGCCACCCTCGGGGAGACGTTCAAGCCGCTCGAGGCCCTTCGCAGTTCGTACTCGGCGCTGGCCGCCGCTCTCGGCTACGGCCCCTCGCTCGACATCTCCCACGACGAACTGTTCGAGCAGGCCATGCGTACCTGCGCGGTCATCCCCACCCTGCTGATGGCGCTGTGGCGCCTGCGCAACGGGCAGGAGCCCGTCGAGCCCCACCCCGATCTCGGCTATGCCGCCAACTACCTCTACATGTTGAAGGGTGAGGTGCCGTCGGAGAAGGAGGCCTGGGCGATCGAGCGCTACCTCATCTCGACCATCGACCACGGGTTCAATGCGTCGACGTTCACGGCCCGGGTCATCACATCGACGGGAGCCGACCTCGGCTCCGCCGTGGTGGGCGCCATCGGGGCCCTCTCGGGCCCGCTCCACGGCGGCGCCCCGTCCCGGGCGCTCGACCTGATCAACCACATCGAGAAACCGGAGAACGCCGAGCCGATGCTGCGGGAGATGGTCGAGCAGGGCGACCGGATCATGGGCTTCGGGCACCGCGTCTACAAGACCGAGGACCCCCGTTCCCGACTGCTGCGCGACGTGGCCGAGGAGCTCAACGCCGGCCGGATCGACCTTGCCCGCCACATCGAGCAGACGGCGGTCAAGGTGCTCGACGACCTGAAGCCCGGCCGCAAGCTCTACGCCAACGTCGAGTTCTACGGCGGCGTGGTGATGGAGGCGTGCGGGCTTCCGCCCGAGATGTTCACGCCCACCTTCACCTCGAGCCGGGTGATCGGATGGACCGCCCACGTGCTCGAGCAGGCCGCCGACAACCGCCTCATCCGTCCGGCCGCGCAGTACATCGGCCCGCCGCCCCCCCAGCCCGTCCCCGAGAAAGAGCTGTAGCGGCACACGCTGGAGTCAGCCGGCGAGGAATTCCAGGATCAGCCGGTTGACCTCGTCGGGGCGCTCCAGGTGGAGGAAGTGCCCGGCGCCCTCCACCATCGTGCGCTGGATGCCCAGCGCTTCGAGCCCGGCGGGGTCGACGAGGTCGGAAGCCATGCAGCCGTCCTCGGCACCCTGGAGGTAGAGGGTCGGGACGGGCGCGGCCTGGCCGAACGCCGACCGCACCTCGGCGAGGCTCGGGTCCGACTCGGCGGGGGGGTTCAGCATGGCCCGGTAGTAGCCGAGGGCGGCCGGGAGCGACCCCGGGTGGCCGAGGGTTTCCTTGAGCGACTTGACGAACTCCGGGTCGGGGTTGAAGCCGGGGGACCAGTCGCGCCACAGCATGTCGATGTAGGCGAGGTCGTTGGCGGCGACGGCGATGTCGGACAGGGCGTGCTGGAAGAAGAACATGTACCACGACCGCTTGAGCTGGTCGGGGCGCTCCAGGAAGGCAGCGAACACGAGCTGGCCCGGGGGGACGGCCAGGGTGACCACCTTCGAGAACCGGTCGGGCCGGTAGGTCGAGGCCGGGTAGGCAGCGGCCGCGCCCCAGTCGTGGCCGATGAGCACCGCGTTGCCGTCACCGGCCAGCGCGTCGGCCAGTTCGCAGGCGTCCTTGGCGAGGGCGGCGATCTCGTAGTTGCCGTCCGGCGCGAGCCCGCTGGGGTGGTAACCGCGAAGCCACGGCGCCACGGCGTGAAACCCGGCGCCGGCGAGGGCCGGGAGCAGGTGCTGCCAGGTCGGCGCGTGATCAGGGAAGCCGTGGAGGCAGAGGGCGAGGGGCCCGTCAGGCGGGCCGTCCTCCAGGTAGGCGAAATCGATCCCGTTGGCGGTGATGTGCTGCTCGGCAGGCATGCGGGGATCGTACCGGCGTGTCCTGCGTACGAAATGTGACGTCCTTCACAGGTCGCTGTACCACCCATCGTGGGCGTGAGTATCCTCCCCGCCACATGGATGTGACCTTTTACGGGGTCCGTGGATCGACTCCGTGCGATTGCCGCGAGCAGGAGCGTTACGGGGGGAATACCTCCTGTGTCGCCCTCGAAGCTCCGGGTGAGACGCCGATCATCTTCGATCTGGGGACGGGGTTGCGCTACTTCGGAACCGGGCAGCCGACCGACGGGACCTTCACGGGGGCGGTCCTCCTTTCCCACCTCCACTGGGATCACGTTCAGGGGCTGCCCTTCTTCGTCCCCATCGACCGCCCCGGCGCCCGCCTCGACGTGTACGGGCCCGAACAGGAGGACGGCCCGCTCGGTGAGGTGTTCACCGGGATCATGCGCCCGCCTTACTTTCCGGTGACCCCGTATGAGCTTCGGGGTTCGATCGACTTCCACGACTGCGGCGACTCGGAGTTCGAGATCGACGGGCGGCGGATCACCTCTCGCTGGGTCCGGCACAACGGCCCCACGCTGGGATACCGCGTCGACTGGAACGGTCACTCGGTCGCGTACATCCCCGACCACGGGCCGGGCACGGTTCCCGACGACGCCGACGACCACGTGCCCCGCCGCATCCACGAGCTGTGCGACGGCGTCGACCTGCTCATTCACGATGCCCAGTACTCGATTGAGGAGTACGAGCAGAAGCGCCACTTCGGGCACTGCACGATCCAGTACGCCGTGCACGTGGCCCGGGAATGCGGCGTGCGCACGCTCGCCCTCTTCCACCACGACCCATACCACGATGACGCCACGCTCGACGAGCTGCTCGGCGTGGCCCGGTCGGCCGCGGGGTCATCCGTCGAGGTCATCGCCGCCCACGAGGGGCTCGTCATTTCCTTCGCCAGTTCCGCTCATGCCGAGATTCCGAGCGCCGCGGCGCAGGCCGCGGGGGGCGGCGTGCGTGGCTAGCGAGCCCACCATCCAGATCGATCAGGCTCTGTACCGCCAGGTGTGCGGTCACTTCGCCACCGGCGTCACCGTGATCACGGCCGTCGACGGTGGTGAGCCCGTGGGCATGGCGGCCAACTCGTTCACCTCGGTCAGCCTCGACCCGCCGCTGGTGTTGTTCTGCGCCGGCAAGAACTCGTCCACCTGGCCGCGGATCCAGGCCGCGGGGTCCTACGCGGTGAACATCCTGGGCGGCGACCAGGAGGAGCTGTCGCGCCGGTTTGCCGCCAAGGAGGGAGACCGGTTCGAGGGCGTCGGCTGGCGGCCCGGAGTGACGGGGTCGCCGCTCCTCCAGGGCGCCCTCGCGTACCTCGACTGCACGATCGAGGCCGAGCACGACGCCGGCGACCATTTACTGGTGGTGGGACGGGTGGTCGAGTTGGCGATCGAGCGGGAGGAAGCGCCGCTCGTGTTCTTCCGGGGCGGCTACGCCGCTCTGTCTCCCTGATCTCCGCTGGACGCCGTCGTCGATCCCGCCCGGCTCGCCGTCGCCCTGGCCCTCGCCGCGGCCGCCGGGCTCAAGCTCCGCGGCCGTGCCCACCTGTTCGCCGATCTGGTGACGGCCGGCGTGCCCAAGCCTCTGGCCCGCCCGCTGGCTGCGCTGCTTGCTCCGGTCGAACTCTTCACGGCGGTGTTGCTGGTCGTGCCGGGCCAGGCGGTGGGTGCCTGGCTGGCGGTCGGCCTGACCTCGGCCTTCACCGGGTTCGTCGCCGCCAACCTGACCACCGGGCGGCGTGCCCCGTGCCCGTGCTTCGGGACGGCGACGCACCCCGTCACGGGCTGGACCTTGCTTCGCAACGTCGCCCTCCTCGCGTTGGCGGTCATCGCTACGGGGTGACTTGTTTCCGCTCAGAGGGCCGCTCGGGCCCTAGGTTTTCGGCCCGTGCCGAACATCGAAGAGTCGCCGACCGTCCGGGGCGTGTATGTCGTCACCCCTGACGTCCACGGCGACGAGCGGGGCGTGTTCATCGAGACGTGGCGCCGGGAGTGGGTGCCGGGGAGCCGGGACATGGTCCAGGCCAACCGGGCCGATCGCCAGGCCGGGTGCCTGGTGGGGTTCCACTACCACCTGAAGCAGGCTGACTACTGGTACGTGCCCTTCGGGACCGCCTTCGTGGCTTTGGCCGACCTCCGGGAGGGGTCGCCGACCGGCGGCAGCGTGCTGACTCTGGAGATGGGGCCCGAGCACGGTCACCAGGGCGTGTACATCCCGCCCGGCGTCGCCCACGGCTTCTACTCGGTCAGTGACATGACGATCACGTACCTGGTCGACGGCTACTACAACCCCGACGACGAACTCGGGGTTGCTTGGGACGACCCCGATCTCGCCGTCGTCTGGCCGGGGAGTGACCCGATCCTGTCCGGTCGTGACCAGGCCAACCCCCGCCGGGCCGATCTCTCGCCGGAGCTACGCCCCCGCTGGACCGGCTGATCTCTCCGCCGCTTCCTGTCATGAACTGCTCTATGGCAGCACTTCATGACAGGAAGCGCGTGCCTTACAGGAAGCCGATGGCGTGAGCGGCGGCATCCGCGCGGAATGCCTCGCTGCCACCCGAGCGCAGGCAGGTCTCGGTGAACTTGATTGCGTGCTCGTCGCCGGTCGCCACCGCGCGGTCCACCAGATCGTCACGGGCCAGGGTGACCGGCGGGTTGTCGACGGTCCGCGTGGGGTCCGCGTACGCCGCATAGAGCCCGGCGGTCGCCTGCCACGCGTACTGCGTCGCGGCGGTCGCCCCCGTGCCGTCGAGGTGCGGAAGGAGCACGGCAACGGCGGACGGCCCGGTCACGGTGTGGACGAAGACGATCGTGCTCAGTGGGTCCACCATCTGCCGGCGAGCGACCCGGACGAACAGGTCGACGAGATCGGTTAGGTACGCGGCGGGGTTCTCCGGCGCGCCCGGGAGCCGGATCACGGGCTCGAAGTCCGCCACGCGCCCGACGGCGCCGAGGCCCTCCACGATCGAGACGGGCTGACCGCGTTCCTCGTCCGTGAGCACCCTCACCTCGGCGAGCGCATCCGCCGGACCGAGTGGGACGGAACCGGCGGCCGGTCGGCCCGGCAGGGCCTGGAACCCGGTCGCCCAGACCGCGAGGCCCTGGGCGAGCTCGGCCGTCCGGAGCTCGTTCACGTGGCCCTCGAGGGCGCGGATCGCGTGGGCGGTGCGGATGACGCCGTGGAAGGCGTCGGCGGCTACCCCCGGCAGGAGCCGGGGTGCCCACTGCCCCACGACGTTTGTCCATGGAGCCTCGGCCAGCGCGACCGAGAAGGTGGCGACCCAGTCGGGCAGTCGTGACTGGTTGCCGAGCGCCTCCACCCACTCGTCACCGAGCTGGGCTCCGGGTGCGGGGCCCTCGGCCAGTCGGTCCCGGTACCCCTCGACCCACGGCAGGACGGCGTCGTCTCGCCCCAGGGCGACCAGGGCCTCGGCGGCCATGGGCCCGTGGTTGGAGAACCCGAACGGGGGGTACTCGGGGCCGGTTCCGGCGAGGATCTCCAGGGCCTCGTCGAGAACGCCGTCGCCGGTCGGGGGCGTCACGCCTGAGCTAGCGACGCACCGAGGCCAGCTGGTCGTCAGGGACGTTGCCCACGAAGCGGGCGTGGACCCGGCCGTTGGCGGCCGCGAAGAGGACGGTCGGAGCGGTGCGGACGTGGTAACGGCGGGCGAGGTCGGGCCGATCGGCCACGTCGATCTCGATGAGGTCGGCGGTGGGGTCGATGCGGGCGATGCGCTCCTTCACGGGCCCGCAGGTCGCGCAGTACTCGGTGGTGAAGACGACCCAGGTGGCGTTGGGCCCGGCGACGTCGCCGGGGAGGGGTGGAAGGTCGAGCGGGTTGACGTTGGCGTCGCGCCAGGCCCGGTATCGAGACGCCAGCACCCACACGGCCGCCCCGAGCGCCACCACGACGAGGAGGCGAGTCATGGTGCGCTCTCCGAGTTCGTCGGGTCCGAGCCGGCCGCCGAGTTCGTCGGGACCGCCGGCACCGCCGGTTCCCAGCCGGTCGCCGATCGTTTTCTCCACCAGACGTAGGCCTCGCAGCCGACGCAGAGCCCGGTGACGGCCGCGAGCGCCGCCAGCGCGGCGACGATGAGCGCCAGGCCGTCGGCGAGGCCGGGGACGCCGCCAACCGCCGCCGCGGTCGCCAGGGCCAGGACTGCCGTCCCGATGGCGGCGGCGAACCGGGGCGGACGTGGATCTTCGATCACCTTCGGTGGCCCGAGCCGGGGTCGGATGACGTCGCGGAAGAGGCGCAGCAGCGGCCCGAGGTCGGAGCCTCCCAGGGCCGACAGCAGAAGGACGGCGGCGCCGGCCGGGTATACCCACCGGGCCTCGAAGACGAAGGCGGTGAGGAGGGCGGCCGCCACCGCCCCTTGGTTGAAGCGGGGTCCCCGAGCGTCGATCGGGTCGGGCTTCTGAGCGGTGGTCGGTGTGGTCACGGCGCCAGCATATACCCGACTCAATTGGTCGGGAATTCGGAGTCGATCCGGCCACGAACCGTGCCCGTGGATCACACGCACGGTCGTTCGGGTCAAGGCCAACCGGCCGCGTGCCGAAGCAACGATTGAACGACGCTCCTGCCGGGCGTCGGTCGGGTCTCACGCGCCACACTGAGGGCCGACATGCAGGGGGTGGAACCCCACCCGCCGGAGAGGACAGGGGCGGATGACCGAGGGCAACGAGCAGGTGGGTACCGCCGAGGGTGCGGCACGCCTCAGCCTGCTCGGCCAGGCCGACGTGCTCGCGTCCGCGGTGGCCGACGTGTCGGCGATCCGCGAGACGAGCCGCCTCCGTAGAGTCCGACACCTCCTGACCATCCTCGGCGTCGTCGGTGGCTGGGTGGCCTGGCGCATGCTGAGCGGCGACCCGGTGCGACCGGGGATGCCCAACCTTCCGCCCGACGCCGGCACCTGGGCACCGGCGGTGGTCCTCATCCTGATGCTGAGCGTGGTGCTCGTGGGCCCCTTCCTCTTCGCCGGGCGCTCTCCGCACGTGCTCTATCGCCCGAGTGAGATCGACATCTCGTTCGCCGACGTGAAGGGCATGGGGATCGTGCTCGACGAGGTCGTGAAGAGCCTCAACCTCTTCCTCGGCTTCAAGACCTTCCGGGAGCAGATGGGCGGTACTCCCCGCCGGGCGCTGCTCTTCGAAGGCCCGCCGGGGACGGGAAAGACCTACATGGCCAAGGCCATGGCCCGCGAGGCGGGCGTCCCCTTCCTCTTCGTCTCGTCGAGCGCGTTCCAGTCGATGTACTACGGCCAGACCAACCGGAAGATCCGAAGCTTCTTCCGGTCCCTCCGCAAGGCCGCCCGCCAGGAGGGCGGGGCCATCGGCTTCATCGAGGAGATTGACGCCATCGGCGGCGCCCGCTCCAACATGAACTCCGTATCCGTGCATGACGGACCGCTCGGCAGCGAGCCGGCGAAGGCCACCACCGTGAACACAATGCGTTCCGAGGGCATCGCCGGCGTCGTCAACGAGTTGCTCATCCAGATGCAGAGCTTCGACGAGCCGACGCTCGGCGGTCGGGTGAAAGGCTTCTTCGTCGACCGCGTGAACCGCTGGATGCCCGAGCACCGCCAGCTCCGCAAGAAGCCGCCTCAGGCCGCCAACGTGCTGGTCATCGGGGCCACCAACCGGGCCAGCGACCTCGACCCGGCTCTCCTCCGACCGGGTCGATTCGACCGCTCGATCCACTTCGACCTCCCCAGCCGGAAGGGCCGGCGGGAGATCATCGACTACTACCTGGGGCGCAAGGCCCACGTCGAGGACCTCGACCGCGAGGAGCGACGTGACCAGCTCGCCGCCATGACGTTCGGCTACTCGCCGGTGATGATCGAGCACCTCTTTGACGAGGGGCTGGTGTGGGCGCTGCGCGACGCGCGCTCGGCCATGGACTGGGCCGACGTCCAGCAGGCCAAGCTCACCGAGGAGATCGGCCTGAAGCAGCCCGTCGAGTACACGGAGGAGGAAAAGCGGATCATCGCCACCCACGAGTCGGGCCACGCCGTGGTCGCCTACCTCGTGGGGCGGGGCCGCAAGCTCGAAGTGCTCTCGATCATCAAGCGCAAGGAAGCCCTTGGCCTGCTTGCTCACTCCGAGTCAGAAGAGCGCTTCACCAAGACCCGGTCCGAGGTGTCGGCGATGATCAAGATCGCCATGGGCGGCATGGTCGCCGAGGAGCTGTCGTTTGGCGAGAGCGGCACCGGCCCGGCGGGCGACCTGGCCGCCGCCACCCGCACCGCCGCCGCCATGGTGGGGGCGTTCGGCATGGCCGGCTCGCTCATCTCGGTCGAAGCCGTCGAGCCGGGGATGATCAGCGAGGGACTCGTGGCCAAGGTGCTGTCCAACGACATCATGCGCCGCTCCGTCGAGCAGATCCTGGAGAAGGCGAAGCAAGAGGTGCGCACGCTCCTCGACACCAACCGGCACCTGGTCGAAGCGCTCCGCGACGAGTTGCTCCGGCGGGAGGAGCTGGTCGGCGACGAGATCCTCGAGGTGGTCGAGAAGGCCAAGGCCCAGGGCGCCCCCGTAGCCTAGATGAGTGATTTCGAAGGGGCGCTGGCGCGGATCGCCTAGGCCATGGGCGTCGCTGACAAGGACGCAGCCCGAAGGCGCAGCCTCAAGCTGCGGCGAGGGCGAGGACGCAGCCGAAGGCGCAGTCAGCGGCGCGCATGACCGGCGAGACGTCAGCGAGCCCTTCGAGATCCCTCATCTAAAGGTCACGAACCGGTGCTGGGACGGGGGTACGTGACCTTTAGGAGCGCGCGCGGAAGCGGCTGGCGTCTGATGGGGGAGGCGCTCTCGCCCTACCGGTCCGTTGTCATCCTCGGTTCCCTCTTCGCAGCCACGTGGACGGCCGCCAAGGTGGCGGTGCCGTCGATCGTTCGGGTGATCATCGACCGGGGCATCGTGCCCGGCGATTCGGGCGCCCTCGCGCTCGGGGCTGCCGTCCTCATCGGGGCGGGGGTGGCCCAGGCCGTGAGCACCGGCCTGCGCCGCTACCTGGCCTTCAAGGTGTCGCTGCGGGTCGAGGCCGACCTGCGGGCCCGGCTGTTCGCCCACGTCCAGCGCTTGCACTTCGGCTTCCACGACCGCACCCAGACCGGCGAGCTGATGAGCCGGGCCAACACCGACCTCCAGCAGATCCAGTTCTTCCTCGTGTTCATCCCCATCACGCTGGCCAACCTGCTGACGGTGGCCTCGGTCGCCGTGGTGCTGCTCCTCACGAACGTGCGCCTGGCGCTCCTGGCGCTGGCGGCCCTCCCCTTCCTCAACCTCGGCGCCGCGTGGTTTTCGAGGCAACTCCACCCCGTCGTGCTTGCCCTCCAGGAGCGGCTGGCGGGGGTGGCGTCCGTGGTCGAGGAAACGGTGGCGGGGATCCGGGTCGTGAAGGGCTTCGGGGCCGAGGGCCTCCAGCAGCGCCAGCTCGACGCCGCCGCCGAGGCGGTCTACCGGGAGTCGATGGCCGCCGCCCGCCTCCGCGCCGCCTTCCTTCCCTTCCTCGACCTCCTCCCCACCCTCGGGCTGGTGGCCATCGTGTGGCTCGGCGGCCACGAGGTGCTCGCCGGGCGCCTCTCGGTTGGTGAGCTGGTGCAGTTCAACGCCTACGTCCTCATGTTGATCTGGCCCCTGCGCATGGTCGGCATGCTGGTGGCCCAGACGGCGCGGTCGGCAGCGTCGGCGGCCCGGGTGGCCGAGATCTTGGAAACCGAGCCCGCCGTCACCGACCCGTCCGACCCGTTGGCGCTGCCCGACGGAGGTGGCCCCAGCGGCCAAGAGCGGGGGATGGGCGCCGTCCGGTTCGAAGCCGTCGCCTTCTCCTACGGGTCGGGTGGCGCCGCCGTGCTGGACGGGTTCGATCTCGACGTGGCTCCGGGCGAGGCCGTGGCGCTCGTCGGCCCGACCGGCTGCGGGAAGACGACGGTTGCGCGGCTGCTGCCGCGCTTCTATGACGTGACGGGGGGGCGGGTGCTCCTCGATGGCGTCGACGTCCGCCGGCTGGCCCTCGCCGACCTACGCCGGGCGGTCGGGTTGGTCTTCGAGGACACGTTCCTCTTCTCCGACACGGTGGCGGCCAACATCGCCTTTGCCCACCCCGGCGCCGCCCGCGAGACGATCCAGCGCGCGGCCGAACTGGCGGGCGCGGCCGAGTTCATCGAGGAGCTCCCGAACGGGTACGACACCCAGCTGGGCGAGCGGGGCTTTTCGCTGTCGGGTGGCCAACGCCAGCGGCTGGCCATCGCCCGAGCGATCCTGGCCGACCCCCGGGTGCTGATCCTCGACGACGCCACTTCGTCGGTCGACCCGACGAAGGAACACGAGATCCGTGGAGCCCTCGCCGAGGTCATGGCCGGCCGGACCACCATCGTCATCGCCCACCGCCCGGCGACCATCGCCCTCGCCGATCACGTCGTGCTGCTCGACCACGGCCGCGTGGTGGACGTGGGGACCCACGCCGAGTTGGTGGCTCGTTCTGCCCGCTACCGGGAGGTCCTCGCCGAGGCCGAGCGTCGCGACGAGGCCGAGCGGTCCCTCGCCGCCGCCGACGAAGACCGGGTGGGGGCCGGGTCGTGAGGGGCGTCGGCCGGGGGACGGGCCAAATCGTCGACGCCGTCGAGGAGGCGCTCTCGCCGGAGGAGGCTCGACGGGTCATCCGGCGGACCTTCCGCATGCTCCGCCCGTACCGCGGTCGGGTCGCCCTCGCCGCCGCGCTCCTGGTGGTCCAGACCGTCGCCGTCCTCGCCGGACCGGCCTTCTTGCGCTACGGGATCGATCACGGGATCGCCCGGCGTGACCTCGGGGCGATCGACCGCGCGGGGCTGGCCTTCTTGATCACCGTCCTCGTCGGCTTCGTGGTGAGCCGGGCCGTGATCCGGACCGTGGCTCGCGTCGGAGAGTCGTTCCTGCGCGACCTCCGCGGGCGGGTGTTCCGCCACCTCACGACGCTGTCGCTCGACTTCTACGACCGCGAGAAGGCGGGCGTCGTCGTCTCGCGCATGACCTCCGACATTGACGCCCTGCAAGAGCTGGTGCAGCAGGGGCTCGTGCTCTTCGTCGTCAACGGCCTGCTCTTTGTGGGGGCCGTGGTGGTGCTAATGGCCATGAGCCCGGTGCTCGCCCTCATCACACTGGCCGCCGTGCCCCCGGTCGTGCTCGTCTCCCGCTGGTTTCGCCGGGAATCGAACCAGGCCTACCTCGACCTGCGCGACCGCATCGGCGACACGCTCAGCTCTCTCCAGGAGGGGCTCTCGGGGGTGCGGGTCGTGCAGGCCTTCGCCCAGGAACGGGGCCAGATCTCCCGCTTCCGGTCGGCGAGCGACGCCCAGTACGCGGCCCACCTCCACACCATCAGCCTCCAAGCCCGGTTCTTCCCGGCCATCGAGTTCGCGGGGGTGGCGGCGAGCGTCGTCGTGCTCGTGGCCGGGGGCCTCATGGTGCGAAGCGACGCCGTCACGGTCGGCACGGTGGCGGCGTTCGTGCTCTACCTCAACAACCTCTTCGAGCCCATCAACCAGCTCAGCCAGCTCTTCAGCACCGTGCAGGCCGCCGCCGCTGCCCTCCACAAGCTCTACGGCCTCCTCGACGAGCGGCCGGTGGTGGCCGAACGCCCCGGCGCCTACGACCTCGCGCCCGGAGGCGACCTCACCGTCGACGGCGTCACGTTCGGCTACGGCGGGGCACCCGTGCTGCACGACGTGTCGGTGGAGGTGCGCTCGGGTGAGCGGGTGGCGCTCGTGGGGCCGACGGGGGCCGGGAAGTCGACGCTGGCGAAGCTCATGGCCCGGCTCTACGACCCCGACGCCGGGGCGGTGCGCTTCGGCACGACGGCCCTTCCCGACGCCACCCTGGCGTCGCTGCGGGAGCGGATCGTCGTGGTGCCCCAGGAGGGATTTCTGTTCAACGGCACCATCCGCGACAACGTCGCCGTAGGAAGGCCCGATGCCTCCGACGCCGAGATCGTGGCGGCGCTGGAGCGGTTGGGGTTGGCGGACCGGTTCCAGAGCCTTCCGGAAGGCCTCGAGACCGAAGTGCGTGAGCGTGGCTCGCGGCTGTCGGCAGGGGAGCGACAGCTGGTTTCGCTCGCCCGCGCCGCCCTGGCCGACCCGGCCGTCCTCGTGCTCGACGAGGCGACCTCGAACCTCGACCCGGGCACCGAGCTCGCCGTTGAAGCCGCCATGGCCGAGCTGATGCGGGGCCGGACCGTGGTGGTCATCGCCCACCGCCTGTCGACGGCCCGGCGGGCCGACCGGGTGGTGGTCGTCGACGAAGGCCGGGTCGTCGAGGAGGGGACGCACGCCGAGCTCATGGCCCGTCAGGGCTCGTACGCGGCCCTGTATGCGTCGTGGTCGCAAGAGCCCGGTGCGGCCACCGCCGACCCCTAACCTGCCCGGCTCAGTGACTCGGTTGTCGATCCCCACGCGCGGTCTCTCGCCCTGGCGGCGGTATCAGGCTGACGCGGCCCTTTGGTTTTCGCCCGACGAGATCGCCCGAGGCCGGGCCTACGTCCGCCCCCTGGGGTGGATGGGCGCCCTCGAGGGCGTGCTGGCGGCCGGCATCGTGCTCGCCTTCGTCGACGGCAAGGTCGCCGCCGACGCCATCGAGTGGTCGGGCATGCGGGGATGGGCCCTGGAACTCCTGATCGTGGTCGCCGCCCGCTGCTGGCCGTCGCCCTCTACGCGCTGATCCGGTCCACCGACGCCTGGTGGGTCTGGGGCTGGCTGCTGTTCACGGGCTTCGGGATCCTGTTCGGCTTCCTGTACCCGGTGGTGTTCGCCCCCATCTTCAACCGGTTCGAGCGCCTCGAGGGCGCCGTGGCCCAGCGGGTCGAGGCCGTGGCCGAGCGGGCGGGCCTTTCCATCTCGGGCGTGTTCGTCGCCGACGCCAGCACCCGGTCGCGGGCGACCAACGCCTACGTCGCCGGGCTCGGGCCGGAGACCCTCGCACCTTCCCGTTGCTGGCCATCAGCTATCCCGCCATCCTCGGGGTCGTCGGTCTGCTCCTCGCCTGGGTGGCCCGGGCGTTCGAGCGCCAGGCCGACCTGCACGCCCTCGCCGTCCTCGACGACGCCCGCTCGTTCCAGGGTGCGTTCCGCCGGCTGGCCGCCGACAACAAGGCCGACGTCGACCCGCCGTGGTGGCGCCGGATCCGCCACACGCACCCGGCCGTGCCTGAGCGCATGGCCATGGCCGAGGCCTGGCGATCGGCGCAGAAGACGTCCGCTGCGGCGCCGACGGCGCCTCCGTAGCCGTTGATCATGGCTGTCACACCGGGCGGGCATCATGTCGGCATGGGTCAACCCGAGCCTTCCCCCGCCTCCGTAGGATTGCCCCGTGGGCCTTCCGAGCGTCGACGCATGAGTTCGCGAGCGAAGCGAGCGAACGGGCAAGCAGGCGCCCCGCTCAGCGGGGCAGCCGCCGAAGGCGGCGACCCGATGACGCGCCCGAAGCGCAAGCCCACCAGCACCTCGACGTTCGGCGCCGGCCGGCGCGAGAGCCACGACGCGTCTGCCTTCTACGAGCGCTTCACGCCGCCGGAGATCTCCGACGACGACGAGGTCGCTCGACCGGAGCCGGTCGACCAGATCTACTGCACCGACGCCCGCGACATGGGCGTCGTCCCTGCCAACTCCGTCGCGCTGGTGGTGACGTCGCCGCCCTACTTTGCCGGCAAGGCCTACGAGGAGGCACTCGGGGAGGGTGTCATCCCCGGGTCCTACCTCGAATTCCTCGGCATGCTTCGCGACGTGTTTGCCGAGTGCGTCCGGGTGCTCGAGCCCGGGGGCCGGATCGCCGTCAACGTGGCCAACCTCGGTCGCAAGCCCTACCGGTCGCTGTCCGCCGACGTGATCCGGATCCTGCAGGACGATCTCAAGCTCCTGCTCCGCGGCGAGATCGTCTGGTGGAAGGCGAAGGGCGCCACCGGCTCCACCGCCTGGGGCTCCTTCCAGAGTCCGTCGAACCCCGTGCTGCGCGACCTCACCGAGCGGGTCGTGGTTGCCAGCAAGGGTCGCTTCGACCGTGCGCTTCCTCGCAAGCGGCGTGCCCGGCTCGGGCTGCCGTCGGAGATCACCGTCTTCAAGGACGAGTTCATGGAGGCGACCACCGACGTGTGGGAGATCCCACCCGAGAGCGCCACCAAGGTCGGCCACCCCGCCCCCTTCCCGGTCGAGCTTCCCCAGCGACTCATCGACCTCTACACATACCGAGACGACGTCATCCTGGATCCGTTCATCGGCTCGGGCTCTACGGCGGTGGCGGCGGTGCGGACGCACCGCCACTACCTGGGGTTCGACACCGATCCCGAATACGTCGCCATCGCCGAGGCCCGCGCTGCCGCCGAACGCGCCCGACGAGACGAACTTGTGAGCGCGGGCCGGCCTCGGTCGGTGAGCCTTCCGGCGATCCCGCCCCCCGCCAGCCCCGACGAGGACTACCAGTCGCGAGCGGTGCGCGAGGGCGAAAAGGCCCAGGAGGTGGCGCGAGCCATCCTGCTCGACTGCGGCTTCGTCGACGTCGAGGAGAACGTCAAGGTCGGGCCGGTCGAGGTCAACTTCGCCGCTCGCGACCAGGCCGGCGACCTTTGGTATTTCGACGTGTCCGGCGCCTTCACCAGTAGCCGACCGGGGCTACGCCGCACCGACACGCTGTGGAAGTCGCTCGGCCGGGCGGCGACGCTCGCCGCGCAGGCGTCCGACTCGCACGGCGGCCGTCTCGTGCTGCTCACGACCGACCTGCCCGTTCCGGGATCGGCGGGGGCCCAGGCCCTCGAGGTCAACCGGCGGTCCACCCTCTTCGACGCCCTCGAGATGCTGTCGGTGACGGGCCAGGAGCGCTTGGCGGCCTACGCCGCCGGTGGTGTGATCGCTCCACTGGGCGAAGGGGTCGTCGATGACTGACGTCTCCAGCGTCACCGTCGCTGTGACCCATGGTTCACAGCCCGAGGTCTTCATCGCCGAGAACGACGACGTGATCTCCCGGGTGTTGGCGCTCGAGTTGGTGGCTCGCACCTCGCCGGAGGGCATCGCCACACCCGCCGCTCTGGACGAGATCCGGTCCGCCCTGCTCGACGAGCGGTGGGCGGACGCGGTGGTGGCGTGGATGGGTGCCACCGACAACGTCGTCGACGTGTATGGCGGCGAGCGGGTCTGGACGGAGCCGGCGTTGGACGCCGAGCGGGCGTCGCTGGAGATCCGGGTGTCGCCGATCTTCCGAGACTGAGCGTTGCCCTCGTCGCGCACGCAGATCACCGAGATCGCCACCGCGCTCGGCATGACGGGCGCGCCTTCCTTGGACACGGCGTTCGATCAGCCGGGGCCACCCGTCGTTGGCGTCTCGGCCGACCGGTGGCGGCAACTGCACGCCCTGTACCGGGCGGGTGCCCATTTGATCGACTTCGAAGGAGCGTGGCGCAACGGCCGGGCGTTCCGCGATGCCACCTGGGGGCTCCGGGGGCGCCCGCCGCTTCGGATCGAGTGGAAGGGGCCGCACAAACCACCGGCGTACGAGTTTCTCCCCGCCGATCTCCGGGTGGACCACGTCTTCCTCGTGAGCTGCAAGCACGACTCCCACATCCTGGCGAACACGAGTCC
>JACPCJ010000020.1 GCA_016179865.1 Actinomycetota bacterium
CTCTCGACGACGAACCGGGGCCTGCTACCGGGCGCTCCGACGCCTACCCGGACGGGACTTGCACCCGCTGGCCGTGTCCAGCTTCCAGGACGCAACATGCGCTGACCCTACCGGGACGACCCGGCGACGCTCGCCTCCTCTTCCGGGAGGGAGCCGCTGGCTACCGTTGCTTGCCCTTTGCCGGATCGACCCCCGCCCAGCGCGGAACATCCGTCACCGGCCTCGCTGATCTCGTGTGGGACGCCGACGGCGAGCCGGGCCTGCTCTTCGACGTGGTGGAGGAGTTCCGAATCGGGATCGGCGGAGGCTTCGAGGCCTGCGAGTTGGGCTGAGCCGGTCCTCGTAACCGTCACAGGGAGCCGGTACCGTTCGGATATGGCGCTGGCTCGTCCTCTTCCCACCACCCTGTCGCCCAGCAAGGTCAGCGCGTTCAAGGACTGCCCGCTCGCCTTCCGGTTCTCGGTCATCGACCGCATCCCCGAGCCACCGTCGCCCGCCGCCTCTCGGGGGACACTCGTGCACCGGGCGCTCGAGCTGCTCATGCTCCGCCCGTCAGCCGATCGCACGATCGAAGCCGCCCTGGGTGATCTCGAGCGCGCCCGGGCCGAGCTGGCCGACGATCCCGAATTCACCGGCCTCGACCTGACCGACGACGAGCGCGCGGAGTTTCAAGCCGGAGCCGAGCAGCTCGTGTGCAACCTGTTCGCCATCGAAGACCCGGCCGCGATCCGAGCCGTCGGGCTCGAAGTGATGCTCAGCGTGCAGCTCGACGGCGTGACGGTCCGGGGCATCATCGACCGCCTCGAGATCGACGACGACGGCGAGTTCGTGGTCACCGACTACAAGACCGGTAGGGCACCGCGGGCTGGCTTCGAGAAGTCACGGCTGTCGGGGGTCGAGTTCTACGCCCTCCTCTGCGAAGAGGTCCTCGGTCGCCGGCCGGCGCGGGTACAGCTCCTGCACCTCGCCGAACCCGAACTCATCGTCTACGAGCCCTCGGCCGGCACCGTGCGCGGGGTTCGCCAGCGCGCCGGGGCCGTGTGGGAGGCGGTCCGCCGGGCGTGCGCCACCGACGACTTCCGCCCGCACCCCGGGCCGCTCTGCGACTGGTGCACGTTCCAGGCCTACTGCCCCGCCTTCGGCGGCGACCCGGAGCGGGTCACGGAGCTGGTCACGGGCACGTTCCCGGAGCACCTGCCAGTCGGTTAGGCGCGAGGGCCGCCCCCCTACACTTGCCCGACCTGTTGTCGCCGGGTGGGGACCCCTCAGGGGTGCCCGGCGACAGGCGAGCGAGGCCGGAACGGCCGAAGGAGCAAAGCGAATTGGCCGGAATCTTGAGCTTCCTCCAGGACCGCGGCCGCCCCCACGGGGGGCCCATCGCCGAGGCGGTGCACACCCTCGACGCCGCGGTCGAGGAGCGCATCGAGTCGCGGCGTTCACCCTCGGCGGACCGTGTCTTTTACGGGCTCTCCAGCGCCGCCGACCACGGCCTGCTGTGGCTCGCCATTGGCGCCGTCCGTGCCGCCGTCGTGCCCCGCCATCGTCGATCTTTCGTGCGGCTCGCCATCGCCATGGGCGCGGAGTCGGCCCTTACCAACGGCGTGATCAAGACGGCCTTCCGCCGCGTCCGCCCCCCCGAGTACTACGACGACGCCCCCCTCCCCTTCGGCATGCACCGGCCGATCACCAGTGCCTTCCCGTCGGGCCACGCCGCCAGCGCCTTCACCGCGGCGACGCTCCTGGCCGAGGACGACCCCCTCGCCCCCGCCTACTACGGGTTGGCGGCCCTCGTGGCGGCGTCAAGGGTGTACGTGAAAATGCACCACGCGTCCGACGTCGTGGCGGGAACGGCGTGGGGTCTCGCCCTCGGCCGGCTCGTGCGCCGGCGGTTCCCGGTTAGGTAGCGCTCCGCGTTACGCGAGCCAGTCGCGGGCGGGGCGGTCCTCGTCGAGATCGAGCTGGTCGAGGTTGACGGGCGGGTCGATGCCGGCCGTCCGGCATTGGGTGATCAACCGGGCCACCTCGAGGAAGTATTCGTCGTCGTCAAGCTCGTGCACGATGTGCCGGAACTCGAGGTCGAGAAAGAGCTGCTCCAGGCAAACATCCGCCAGCCGATCAAACAGCTCGGCCAAGACGTCGTCGTTCCGCCGGACCGTCCACGCCGTGCGCAGCAGGTCGTCCTGTTGCAGCGCGCGCTCCCCGATCCGGCCCATCAGCTCGTCCAGCCCCATCCGTCCCATGCGGAGGAATTCGCCACGGGCCGGGCGGGTTCCTCCCCGCACCATCGGGCCCACCAGACTGGATGAGCATGGATCGATCCTTCGCCGCCACTTGGGACTATCGCTGCCCGTTCGCCCGCAACGCCCACGAGGCGATCGTTAACGGCTTGCGGGCGGGCGCCGACTGGGAGGTCGAGTTCCACGCCTTCTCGCTTGACCAGGCTCACGTCGAGGAGGGCGATCCCCCGGTGTGGAACCTGCCAGCCGACGAGCGGGGCTCAGGGGTCCTCCCGCTCCAGTGGGGCATCGTCGTCCGCGACCGCTTCCCTGATCAGTTCTTCGACTTCCACATCGCCACCTTCGGCGCCCGCTTCGACGAGGGCCTCAAGATCGGCAACGAGGACGTGCTCCGAGAGGTGGCCGCCAAGGTCGGGCTCGAACCCGACCTCGTCGCCAAGGAGATCGACGACGGCTGGCCCCTCGAGACCCTGGCCCGGGAGCATCAGGCGGGCGTCGACCGGTGGGCCGTCTTCGGGGTCCCGACCCTCATCGTCGGAGACGAGGCCGCCTTCGTTCGGATCATGGAGCGTGGCAACGTTGACGACTTCGAGCGGGTGCTCGACCTGATGGAGTGGACCCGCCTGAACGAGTTCAAGCGCACCAAGATCCCGCGGTAGGCAGTTGCGCCGCCCCGGTTCTGCGGCGAGCCTTGTCGCATGCCCGAGCGGATGTCCGACACCGAAGCGTTCATGTGGACGGTCGAAAAGGATCCCTCACTCCGCGCCGACTTCCTGAACCTGACCGTTCTCGATTCCCCGCCCGGCCCCGACCGGCTCGCGCAGAAGGTTGCCCACGCCGCCGAACTCCTGCCCCGCCTCCGCCAGAAGGTGGTGAGCGCACCACTCCGGCTGGCACCGCCGGAGTGGGTTGACGACCCGCAGTTCGACCTCGGCTTCCACATGCGCCGCCTGGCCCTCCCGGCACCCGGAGGGACGCGCCAGCTCCTCGACCTCGCCGCCTCGGTGGCCATGACGTCGTTCGACCGCGCCCGGCCGCTGTGGGAGTTCACCGTGGTCGAGGGATTGGAAGGCGGCCGGGCCGCCCTCCTCCAGAAAATCCACCACACCGTCACCGACGGCGTGGGCGGCCTGAAGCTCTCGCTGGCTCTCCTCGACCTCGAACCCGACCCGAAACCGGAGACCGCCGAGGCACGCGGAGCGAGCGAGGTGGGCACCCAGCCGACTCGGCGCGAGACCCCGCTCGACGTCCTGGTCGACACGGCCACCTACGTTGGCCGCCGGCAGGCAGAGGCCGCGGGGCATGCGGTCAGGGCGCTCGGTGAGTTCGCCCGCCACCCGACGACCGTCCCCGGCGCCATCGGACGGTTCGCCCGCACCGCCCGCTCCCTCCAAGAACAGACGCTGGTACGCGGATCCGCGCTGTCGCCGCTCATGACCGAGCGCTCGCTGGGGCGTCGCTTCGAGGCGCACTCGGTTCCGCTCGACGCCCTGAAGGGCGTGGCGAAGGGCGCGGGGGCCAGCGTCAACGACGCCTTCGTCACCGGCGTCGCCGGCGCCCTCGGGCGCTACCACGAGCGCATGGGCTCACCCGTCGACGAGCTGCGCATGGCCATGCCCGTCAACTTGCGGGAGAAGGGCGAGGGAGTCACGGGAGGCAACCGCTTCGCCCCCGCACGGCTGGTGGTCCCCGTGCAGCCGAAGGATCCCTGGGCGCTGCTCGACGCCGTCGCCGCCCGCCTGCGCGACATCCGCACCGAGCCCGCCCTCGGCCTGGCCGACTCGCTCGCCGGAATCCTGGGCCTGCTTCCGACTTCGCTGCTCGTGCCGGTCACGAAGGCCCAGACCAGAACCATCGACTTCGCCACCTCGAATCTGCGCGGGTCACCCGTCGACCTGTACCTGGCCGGATCGAAGATCCTCGAGAACCGCCCGTTTGGCCCCTGCACGGGGTGCGGGCTGAACGCGACGGTCCTCTCCTATGGCGGCAGCTTCGACATGGGGATCAACATCGATCCCGCCGCCGTGACCGACGTCGAGGCCTTCATGGAGTGCCTCGCCGAGTCGTTCGGCGCCCTGCTGAGCCTCTCGCCCTGATTCCCGATCAGGGGGTCGCGATCAAAATCGAGATCGTCGAGACGTCCTCCTGCTCTGACGCAGGGTCCGCTCCGCCGCCGACGTCGAAAGACAGCTTCTCGGTGAGCCCGATCACCCACTCGGACACGCCCTCGAAGTCGCTGACCTTCACGATGTCCACCACCGGCGCACCAGGGGCGACGGCGGGTTCGTCGGTGTACGTCTCGCGGGGAACCTCGCTCGACAAGTCGACGGTGCTCCCGTTCAGGAACACCACTCGCAGGAACGCCTCACCCTCGACGGCCACCGCCCTGCCACTCACGTCCTCGAACGGGCCCGCCTCGTAGCCGACCTCGTAGCCGACCTCGGTGTCGGGCGAGTCGAGCTCGAAATCAAACCTCACGATCTGGAAGCAGGGCGCCGAGTCGTGCATCACGTCGGTGATGAAGGCAAGCCCTCCCGCCAGCACGGCCGACTCATCGTCGGTACCAGCCGTCTCCGCCATCTCGCGGTCCTCGGACGCCGTGCATGCCGACCCGGTGTCGGCGGCTTCTTGATCGGTCACCGCCCCCGCCTCCGAGGACGACGTGGTCGCGTCGGTGCCGACGACTTCGCCGCCGCCGTCGTCGCACGCGGTGCCGAAAATGGCGACGAGGACCACCGACCCGAGAACGAGAGCGCGTCGCACGCCGACCACCGTATCGGGGACGCGATCGGCGGGTCAGGTGGGCTCGGGCGGTGCGTACGAACCGAGCACTTCCACGGTGCGCTTCCCGGTGGCGTCGGTTCCGAGCCGCACCGTGGTCCACGCCCGGTTGTCGGAGCGGTCGGCCTCGAGGAAGCGGCCGTCGGGGTTCACCTCGTTCACGACGAGGTACTCGCCGTCCGGGATCGGCCGTCCCGTCTCGGGGTCGTTGAGGAGCACCTGCTGGCCCGGGTAGGGCGAGTAGTAGGTGTCGGTCCAGCCCGGCCCGACCCCTTGCCGGTACATGGCGCCGGGCATGGGCGGGGCGTTGCACCCCTTGTACCAACCGTGACGCAGGAACCACCAGAGGTCGTCGTCGCCGGGGAACCCAGGGATCGTCGACGGCGGTCGGTCGTCTTGGATCTCGGGCGACCACGGAATGTTGTCCTGCATGCAGAAGCCCACCTTTTCCCCCGAGACCACGACCGGGCCCGGGGTGCCATCGGGCGCGATCTCGGTGAGCGAGTATCGGGCGAAGTTCTGGAGATGGACGTGGAAGTGGTGCGGATCCCAGGACATGGTGCCCACCGACGCGTAGCGAGCGCAGGCGCGCGGCGCGCCGTTGATCTCCGGGCCCTCCCAGCGAGCGCACTGGAACGCTTCCATAGTGGCGATCCCCGGTGAGGTGATCCCCGTCCCCGTGGGAAGGCCCGCGACCTCGAACGAGAACGGACCGTCGTTGGCGAACGTGCTGTGGAAGCGGATCGCCTGCGGCTTCGGCGTGGACGGCGACCCCCAGTAGGTGGCGTACCCCAGCGGGTCGGCCAGAAGGTCGGGCGGGTCGGCGTTGCCGATGTCGTCGATCCAGGGGGCGGAGGCGCGCAGGTCGGGAAGGGTCGGAGGCCCGAGTGGATCGGGCGCGGTCGCGTCAGCGGCCGAAGCCGCCACCGGAACTGCGAGCGCCGCCACCGCGATGGCGACGGCGGCGGCGACAACGCGTTGGAGGAGGGACATGCCTCCCTTACGTTCGAGGGCCGCGTAGCTCGCGCTCCGGATGTGCCCGCGCCCACAGGATGTCCCCGCCAGCCAGGCGTCTACCCTTTGTCGCATGGCGACGCTGGCCGAGCGGCTCGGGTACCCGCCCGACGCCAGGCTCCTGCTCATCAACTGCGACGACCTCGGCATGACCCACTCCGGCAACGTCGGCACCTACGACGCCCTCCGCAACGGGATCGCGACCAGCGCCACCCTCATGGTGCCTTGCCCCTGGGCCCGCGACGCCGCCGCCCAGTACCGCGGCGAGGCCGTCGGGGTCCATCTCACCCTCAACGCCGAGTACGACACCTACCGCTGGGGCCCGACCACCCGCTCCCCCAGCCTGCTCGACGGCGACGGCGGCTTCCCCCGGACCATCGAAGACGTGTGGGAACACGCCGACCTCGAGGAAGTGCGGAAGGAATGCCTCGCCCAGATCGAGCGGGCCATCTACTGGGGATTCGACGTCAGCCACCTCGACAGCCACATGGGAACGCTCCAGCTGCGTGCCGAGTTCTTCGACGTGTACCTCGACATGGCGTGCGAATTCCGCCTCCCCCTCCGGATGGCGGGGGCCTCGGCCGAACGGCTCGTCGGCTTCCCGTTTCGCAAGCTCGCCGAGGAAGAAGGCGTCGTCTTCCCCGACCACTTCGTGTACGTCGACGGCGTCGGGTCCCGCCGGCGCGTCGAGCGGGCGCTCATGGACCTCCGACCCGGTGTCACCGAGGTCTACTTCCACCCCGCCGTGGACACCGACGAGCTACGCGCGGCCTGCCCCACGTGGGCCGGACGGGTCGAAGACCACGCCATGTTGACCCGAGACCCCTCCCTCCCGGCGCTCATCGAGCGGGCCGGCGCCACGATCATCTCGTGGCGGGACCTGCGCGAGCTCCAGCGCACCGGAGTTTGAAAGGAACCCCATGGAAACCGCCATCCTGCTGTACGACCGCTTCACCGCCCTCGACGCCGTCGGCCCCCTCGACGTGCTCGGCCGAATTCCGGGCAACGAGATCCGGCTGGTGGGGGTTGAGCCCGGGCCCGTCACCACGGAAACCGGGCTGACGGTGAACGCCGAACAACGCTTCGGCGACGTCCCCACGCCCGACGCGCTGGTCGTGCCGGGCGGGTTCGGCCAGGTCGACCTGATGGACGACGGCCCCCTCCACGAATGGCTCCGCGCCGTGCACGAACAGTCGACGTGGACCACGTCGGTGTGCACCGGCTCACTCATCCTGGCCGCCGCCGGGATCCTGAAGGGCCACCGAGCGACGAGCCACTGGCTGGCGCTCGATCAGCTTCCGGCGTACGGCGTCGAGCCGGTGGCCGAACGGGTGGTGTTCGACGGGAAGATCGTGACCGCCGCCGGCGTCTCGTCGGGGATCGACATGGCGCTTGCCCTCGCGGCGCGCATCGCCGGCGACGAAGTCGCCCAGATCATCCAGCTCGGGATCGAGTACGACCCCCAGCCGCCCTTCGACGCTGGCTCCCCCGACAAGGCCCCCGACTTCGCCGTCGAGTTCCTCAGGTCACAGAGCCGGTTCGTCCTCGAAGGGCGCTGAGCGGACCTCCTCCGTCCCTAAAGGTCACGAACTGGGGCTGACAGGGGGGTTCGTGACCTTTAGCCTGGATCCACCGACGAGCGGCCGCTGAGCTGAGCCGCGCATCCGCGGAAAATGCCTCCTGACCAGGGAGAATTGGGATTACCACAGCCCAGTTCGC
>JACPCJ010000119.1 GCA_016179865.1 Actinomycetota bacterium
AGCTGGTGGTCCTCGCCGAACGGGTGACATCCGGCACCTGATCAGCCCGCGCAGCGCTCCCGCGTGAGCTGCCGCTGGGAGGCGCGCTGGTCATCGGTCCACATCGTCCGGATGTACGCGACGACGTCGCGGATGTCATCGTCGTCGAGCCTCCCACGGAACGCCGGCATCGCCGACGCCAGCGGATGCCTCGAGGAGACCGAGACCGTCGTGCTGTCGCGGATCATCTGCATGAGCTCGCAGTCGGCGTGCTGCCAGGTGTGCCCGTTGGCGTTGTGCTTGGGCGGCTGGTCGGTGATGGTGCCGCCGGCCGGACCGCCGTGGCACCCCGCGCAGCTGACCTGATAGACCTGCGCGCCCCGGGACTCCGGCGTCCTGTTCATCAGGTCCCACCGGTCGCGGATCGCCGCGAGCGCACCCGTCGATCCGATGAGCAGGCCGAGCAGCACGACCTCGGCGGCGATCCACGCGCCGCGGAACATGCCGAGCCGCGTGCGCGGGAGCGCATGCGTGAAAGCGCCAGGAAGAAGGTCGCGACGATGAGCACGTGCAGCGCGGTGCACCACTCGCAGATGCGCCCGATCACCGCGATCTCGGCGTTGATGAGGTAGAGCGCGAAGAGCAGCGCCGCCCCCGCCCACGCGAGGTGCGCCGGGCGGAGCCACGGCGGGTCGCGGCGCAGCGCGAGGACGCCGCCTGCGGCGCTCATCACGGACCACCCGATGCCGGCCAGCGCGATCGGGATGTCGGTGAAGGGGACGAGCGAATACGAGCTCGAGGTGACGGCGTCGCAGTCGACGAACGACGCGGGCACGCACACCAGGGCGGCGCCGCCGTAGTGCGTGATCGTGAGATAGAGGGAGATGAGCGCCGCCGCGGCCCCGGTGACGACGAGCCCGATCACGGCGCCATTCCGACCCTCGCTTAGGGGGACCCCTCGCTCGGGCCCGGGTGCTCGACCTCGTCGCTGCGGCGCCTCGGTCTGCGCGCCCGGGGGACCGCCCGGGGGACCCACCGCGCGCTTACCGGACGGCGAGGCTGCGGACGGCGGGGGAGGCGCAGACGGATGCGGGCTGCCCGCCGGTCTGCTCGCAGATCGCGGCGGTGATCCAGTTCGCGTTCCCGATGACGCCGCGTGCGAGCGGCGTGGACGGATCGCGCATCGCCTCGGCGATCTGCGTCCACGTCTTGCCCACCAGCACGTCGGGCCGGTAGCCGCTGCCCACGGCGACGTGGCGCTCCGCGATGCTGACGAAGGGGATCGAGCTCTGCGGGTCCGAGCGGTCCATGGCGGCCTGCTGGACCGGCGTCGTATTCGCCATCGGCCGTCCCTGGCGGTCCGCGGTCTCGATCGCCGAGAGCTCGATGAAGGTGCTCTGGTAGCTCGCCGTGCGGAACGTGAGCGTGGGCGTGTCGGGGAAGGCGTCGGTGCTGGACGAGGTGCTCAGCTCGAGCCCCTGGAACGTGCCGAAGCGGGACAGCGCCGCGATCACGCTCCACTTCTCGGACGCGCAGAACGGGCAGTACTCCGCGCCCACGTAGATGACGAGCGGTAGGCCGCTCGGCCCGCGGAGCATCTCGAAGGTGGTCGCGCGGAGCGGGTCCGCCAGGCCCCCGCTGCCGACCGTGTCGTACACGTCGGCCGGGATGCTCGTCACGCTGGCGACGACCGCCGCCGACGCCGCGCCCGTCAGCGTCGGGGCCGGACCGCCGCGCGAGGAGAGGACCGACCACACGATCGCGCCGACGATGAGGACGATCGCCGCGACGTAGGGGAGCGGACCGCGCCAGATGCTCGGCCGCTCCCGGTGACGCGCGCGCGGCGACGCGCGCTCCGCCGAACGGCGGTCGCGTCGCGTCGCCGCGGGTACGCCTCTGCTAGCCCTCGACATGCCTCTCGGCCGGACCGGTGTAGATCTGCCGCGGGCGGGCGATCTTCTGGTCCGGGTCCAGGAGGCCTTCCTCCCACTGCGCGAGCCAGCCGGGGGTCCGGCCGATCGCGAACAGCGACGTGAACATCTCGACCGGGAAGCCCATGGCCTGGTAGATGATCCCGGAGTAGAAGTCCACGTTCGGATAGAGCCTGTGGCTCACGAAGTACTCGTCCTCGAGCGCGACCTTCTCGAGCTCGAGCGCGATGTCGAGGAGACGATTGCGTCCGGTGACCTCGAAGACCTGGTCGGCGATGCGCTTGATGATCTTCGCGCGAGGGTCGTAGTTCTTGTACACGCGGTGGCCGAAGCCCATGAGGCGCAGCTCGCCCTTCTTCACGCGCCCG
>JACPCJ010000021.1 GCA_016179865.1 Actinomycetota bacterium
GTCGGTAAGCCGTATGCGGGAAAACCGCACGTACGGATTGAAAGGGGGATGGGGAACCAGGCTCGCTCTGCGAGCACTGCGCCCCTGACTACCAATGCAGCAGACGCCCGGTGACCTCATCCGGACGGCACGGGCGCGGGCACGGCTCAGCCAGCGGGCCCTGGCTCGCCGCGCCGGGACGAGCCCGAGCTCGATCGCCCTCTACGAGCGCGACGAGCGTGATCCGGGGGTCGCCACGCTCGAGCGCGTCCTGCGGGCCGCGGGCTTCGGCCTCCACATGGCCCTGACCGACCTGCCCGTGGGGGTCGCGGCTCGGCCCGTCTCCATCCCCCGGGATCTCGACCGATACCGGGGACCGAAGGCCGAGGGGAAGGTCGTGCTCCCCCTCCACGTGCGCTGGAGCGGCCCCGAGCGCACATACGACCTCGCAGACCGGCGCGATCGGGCGCGGGTCTACGAACAGGTCATGCGCGAAGGCCTCGACGACGACGTCCGCCGGTTCGTCGACGTCGACGAGGTCATCGAGATGTGGGACGACCTGGTGCTCCCCCGCCACGTGCGTCGGGCGTGGTCCGATTGGGTCCGTCGCCACCGCGGCCTCGACCTCGCATGCTGAGCCGGTTTCAGGAGCGGGTGGCCCGCGCGATCGCCGGCACACCCGCCGCCGGTGGGTTCGCTTTGGGGGGTGGCGCGGCGATGATCACGCACGGGCTCGTGCACCGAGCGACCGACGACCTCGACTATTTCTCGACCGATGCGGACGACGTCCTCTACGCGCTCGAGGCCGTCGAGGCTTCTCTTGTCTCGGCCGGGTTCGGGATCGAGCGAATGAGAGCCGAGCCAGGGTTCGCCCGCCTGCGTGCCTCCGAAGGCGCGGAGCAGTGCTTGATCGACTTGGTGGCGGAACCGCACCTCCGTCCGGCCGAGCCGAGCCCGCTCGGCCCGGTGCTGTCGCTGGACGACGTCGCCGCCGGGAAGGTCCTTGCCCTCTTCGGACGGGCCGAGCCACGGGACTTCGTCGACGTGCACGCACTCATGGCGGTGTTCACCGCCGAACGGCTGTGCGAGCTGGCGGCCGAACGTGACTTGGGCTTCGACCGGCGGGTGCTCGCCGAGATGATCACCCGGATCGATCGCCTCGATCGGGACGAGTTCGACGCCGACGACGAGACGTTCGTCGCCCTGACCGCCTTCTTCGCCGCCTGGCAGCAGCAGTTGGTCGGAAATTGAGTATCGGTGACTCAGGAACGAAACCGGGAGCTGTGGTCGTCTAGGCGTGCGCCGAAGGCACGCCTGCCTGGAGACCCGATGGCCATCGTCGAAGCACCGAGTACGAACCTGTGGGGCGTCCTGTTGGGGCGAGGCCCGGAAGGGCCCCTGCCTGCCGACGCCGATCTGTGGGAGCAGGTCCGCACCCGACTGAACCCGGCCAAGGCCCGCCCCCGCCTTCGTGAGGGCGTCGAGTTCGTCGAGCTGACGTCGCTCCGCTCCGGCCCCTACGTGATGCTGCGCTCGCCCGACCAACGGGACAGCGCCTACGCCCGCCTCACGCTCGAAGAGGCTGAGCTGGCTCGGCGCATGGACGGTCAGAAGACCGTGGCCCAACTCGTGGGCGAGTTCGCCAAGATGACGGGGCGGCTCGCCCCCGACCAGGTGCAGCGCGTGGTCGCCGACCTGGCCGGCGGCCGGATGCTCGAGGAGCTTCCCCTCGACGCCTTCGTGCGGGTGCGCAAGCTGCGGATCGGCCCCTGGCCGGTGCGGCTCGGCCGGGTGCTGCTCCGTGCCGCGACGGGCAGGCGCATGGTGATCGCCCACCCTGACCGCCTGGTGGGCTGGGCCTACAAGCTCGGCGGCCGCCTGCTGTTCACCCGGGTCGGCACCGCCCTCACCGCCCTCACCGCCGTCTTCGGCTTCGCGCTCTTCGCCCGCACGTTCACCCGCGGGTCGCAATCGGCGTTCCTGTTCGAGGACTCCTACCTGCTCGGGGCACTCCTGCTCATTGGGCTCAACGTGGCCGGGCTCCTCTTCCATGAGGCGGGCCACGCCCTGGGGACCAAGCACGCGGGCCGCCGGGTAGGGGCGGTCGGATTCCTCATGTTCTTCGGTATCCCGTCGGCGTTCGTCGACACGACCGACATGTGGATGGCCAGCCGCAAGCACCGCCTCATCGCGTCGGGCGCCGGGCCCGGCTTCGCCCTCACCTTTGCCGGGGCGGCCCAGGGGGTCGGGATGCTCTTCCCGCCCTTTGCCCCCATCGCCTTCAAGCTGGCCTTCGCCTGGTACCTCAACACGCTCTTCAACCTGAATCCCCTGATGACGCTCGACGGCTACTACCTCTTCATGGACTGGCTCGAGATTCCGGGGCTCCGGTCCAAGGGCATCGGCTTCACCGTGGCCGCCGTCAAGCGCCCCCGGATCCTGTTCCAGAAGCGGACCGGGGAAGCCCGCCTCATCGCCTACTACTCGGGTTGCGCCGCGCTCTGGATGATCGTCATGGCCGGGATGCTGTGGGGGATGTTCAAGCAGCGCTACCTCAGCATGGGGAAGGCACTCTGGGGGACGGGGTTGGCGGCGCAGCTCCTGATGCTCGTGTTCGCCTTCGTGTTGGTGAGCCCGATCGCCTTCGCCCTCGGGCGGCTGGTGGGCCGGATTCCGGCCCGGCTCCGTGCTCGCTGGCGGCGCCGAGATCACACGGCCGACTTCCCCTTCCGCCTCGCCGAGTTGCGCGAGACCCGTCTCGGATCGCTCCCCGAGGACGCCCTCGCCGAGCTGGCCCGCGACGCGACGTGGCTCGTCCCGCGGCGGGGGACCGCGGTCGTGGCGGCCGGTGCTCCCGTTCCGGGGGTCATCGCCGTTGTCAACGGTGCCCTCGAGGCCCGTCGCCCGGGCGACCCCAGCGCCCACATCCGAGCGCGGGCGGGTGAGGGCGAGCTGGTGGGGGTGGCGAGCGTGCTCCAGGGGACTCCGTCATCGCTGGCCTGGACCGCGGTGGGGACCCGTCTGCTGGTGATCCCCGGGTCGGTGTTCGCCCGGGTCGTCGGGCCCCGGATCCGCAAGTCCCCGCCCACTGACCGGGCCGAGATCGAGAACCTGCTCGACGCATCTCCCGCCTTCGTCGGACTGAGCGAGGAGGCCCGCCACGCCGTGATCGCTCGGGCCAAGCCTGTGGACGTCTCGCCGGGCCAGCGCTTCCGGGTGAAGGAGGGCTACGCCCTCCTCGTCGGCGCGGGCACCATCCGCCTCCTCCCCACGAATTTGGTTTCTTTTCCTCGCGATGGTGTGAGTAACGAAACCAAATTCGGAGAGGAGGGCGCGGAGGAGGTGCGCGGGGGTGGGCTCATCGGGCCGCCGACGGGCGAACCCATCGAAGCCGAGGCCCTGACCCGGGCCCGCGTCTGGAGCATCGCCGCCGTCGGTGGCCTGGGCCCATTCCTGGGCGACGCCGCCGAACGCCAGACCCAACTCATCTCGCATGTGTCGCCCGTCGCCGACGCCCACGGCGACGGGTTCGCGGCGCCGCTGGTCCTGCCCTGGGGGTCGCCACCCCCCGACCCTGCCGACGCCGAGGCCGCCGACGATGCCCTGACGAAGGGGCTGAAGCGCGTGTCGGTTGCGCTTCTCCTGCTGGCGCTGCTGGCCCTCCTCTTTGCCCAGTCTCCCGGCCACGCCTGGGGTGAGACGCCCAGCGACACCGCCATCCTCAAGGTGGAGGAGGGCACCATCGACGCCGTCATCGATGGCAGGATCGAGGTGCTCCAGAAGGGTGACGAGGTCGTGGTGGCGGAGGACGACGTCATCGAGGTGCGGCGGCGCTCCCTCGGCGAGGTCACGTTCCGGGGTGGGGGTACGGCGCTGCTCTGCCCGTACACCGACGTGACGGTGGGCCCCCTCGAGTCGCACGGGCTCGACCCGGCCGAGCCCAGTGGCGACCTGACGCAGCGGGCCGGGAAGGTCATCAGCGACACCACACCCGAGAACGACGACTTCGCTCCCCTCGAGCTGGCGGCCACCCTGATCCTCGATCCCGGTGACCCCCAGGGCCCGAGCGGCCCCCAGAGCGGGGAAGACGCCGATCCGCCCGTTCCGCCCAAGACGGCCCTGGTCGAGAACGAAGGTGAAGCCGACTTCTCCACCTCGCTGGCCGAAGTGGAGGTGGCCCGCGGCGTCGTGCTCCTCGACGGCGAGCAGGTCCCGGCTGACCCCGGGCCCCTCGACTGCGGTTCCGGCGGCCACGGGGTGCCCGTGCTCAGCACCACCGACACCACCACCACGACCATCGCCCCCACGGCCGTCCCGACCACCACGACGACGACCACGCAGGTGACCACGTCCACGAAGCGCAAGCCGCGGACAACCACCACCACGACGGCCACAACGGTTCCGCCCTCTAGCGACTCCACGACCACGACCGCGGCGCCGCCCGATACGACGACGACTCCACCCCCGGACACGACAACGACAACCCGAGCGCCAGAAACCACAACGACAACAGCCGCTGTCACAACAACCACGTGCCGACGAATTCCGGGCGGCAGTTTCGTCTGCGGCTAGTTAGGAGACCCAATGACCTGCTTCTTTTGCGCCAAGGCCTCGAAGGGCACGTGCCGCTTCTGCGGTCGGGGCGTGTGCGAGGACCACGCCAAGTTCGGGCCCTACGTCTTGGAGGTGACGCGCAGCGAGTCGCGGGGGCGCAGTGAGGCGCTGGTGGTCGAAGACGCCCTCCAGTGCGGCACCTGCCGCCCGCGCCCCCAGCCCGTCCCCCTGCCGGAACTGGACTGATCAGGGAACGACAGCGAAGTCGCACCCCACGGCATAGAGGTTCACCGGCGCGACGATCTCGACCTCGACGGTCTGGGGATCGGTGGGAAGGCTGATGGTCCCCTGGTCGAGCGGCTCGGCGTCGTCGGGGCCCCCGGTGGCGTAGCGGCAGAATGCCCCAGGCTCGACGACGGCCCGCCAGGTGGTCGGCTCCGGCGCCCCCACTTGGTGAAGGGGAAGGTCGTACTGCGCCAGGGCCGGGAGGTTGAAGCTCTCGAGGACGTCGCTCATCTCCTGTTGGATGATGGTGACGGAGAAGCCATCCCCCGTCACGGGCTCGCTGACGGGCCTGCTTACGGTCTCCACGGTGGTGGACACCGAGCGCGTCACGAACCACGCCACGACCCCGAGAATGGCCACGACGCCGATGACCGCGGCCACGGCCAGCCCGCACCCGGTGCGCGTGGCGGCGACGACGTCGGTCGGGGACGAGCTGCGTTGGGCGGCAACGACGGGGTTGGTGACGTCGTAGCCGGCCTGTGCGCACCGCGTGGCCAGGAGCTGCCGGGCGTCTCCGAAACGACGCTCGAACGCCCGCGCCGACTCGTCGCTGAAGGCCAATTGCGCTCGCACCAGCGCCCCGGCGGCGTCGAGGGCGCGGAGCGCCGCGACCTCGGCAGGAAGGTTGGGGGCCGCCGCCGCCCGCACGACCTCGAAGATGGCGTCGGCGTCGAGATCGGTCACCTCGCGCTCGGCGAGCACGGCCATGAGGCGCGCCCAGGCGTAGGCGTCACCACCGGTGGCGGCGGCGAGGATGGCGGAGGTTTCGGCGTCGCTCAGCACGGCCGGCCCAGGGGTTTCACCGGCCGGTTGACGACGAATGGAAGCCGGGATCCCCAATGCCGTGCTGCGTTCACTCCCGCCACGCCAGCACGCTTGCGTAGCACAGTGTGGCGAGCAACCCGGTCAGAGGCCGTGCTCGGACTTGAGCCGGTCGACGTGATCCTTCGCCTCGCCGAGGCCGGCGCCGGTGGCGGCACGATAGGCGTTGATGGCGTCGGCGGTCTTGCCTTCGCGCACGAGGGCCAGGGTCTCGTCGTCGGTGCCCGACCCCGAATCGACGGCGCCGATGGGGGTGGCGTCAACGCCCAGGCGTTCGATGAGACCCTCGATTTGGCGCTCCAAGGTCGCCACCCGAATGGTCAGTTTGTCGATGAGTTCCTTCGCACCGGGATCTACGAACATGACGCGACCCTACGACACCACTGGGCCGCGCTCTGTGTGAGTCATAGTCCCGTCCAAACTTGGTCCGCTTTTTCGCGGTATCACCGCAACAAAGAACCCAAGTTCGGTGCCACAAACGGCGAAGCCCGGCGAACGGTACGATTCGTCCGTGACCAGGAGTCGCGAGGGGGTCGACTTCCCAGGGCTCCCGCGGGTCTGGCCGCTGGTCGGACGCAGCGCCGAGCTGGCTGCGATCGCGGATGCGGTGGGCCGTCCCGACGTCTCAGGCGTGGTGCTGGTCGGCGAGCCTGGGGTCGGGAAGACCCGCCTCGCTCGCGAGGGGCTCGAGATCGCCCGGAAGGCGGGCTTCACCACGGGTCAGGCGGCGGCCAGCCAGGCGGCGGCGTCGATCCCGCTCGGTGCCCTGGCGCCCCTGCTCCCCGACCTGAGCGCCGAAGGCGCCACCGACGCCGTGCGCCGGGCCGTCGACGCCCTCGGGGCCCTCACCGCCTCGGGCCCGTACATGCTCCTCGTGGACGACGCCCACCTTCTCGACTCGGCCTCGGCCACCGTCCTCCATCACCTCGCCACCGACACACCGGTCTCCATCCTGGTGACCGTGCGGGCCGGGGAGGGCGCACCCGACCCGGTGGCGGCGCTGTGGAAGGACGACCTCGCCGTGCGCATCGATGTGGGCCCGCTCGACGCGGCCGGTGCCGAGGCCCTCGTCACCGGCGCCCTCGGGGCTCCCGTCGAGGGGCGCACCATGAGCGACCTCTTCCGGGTCAGTGGCGGCAACCCCCTGTTCCTCCGGGAGCTCGTCCTGGGTGCGTCGGGCGCGGGGCTGCTGCTCCCCGAAGAGGGCATCTGGCGCCTCCGGGCGTCGATCATCACCTCGCCTCGACTGACCGAACTCGTCGAGGCCCGGCTGACGGATCTCTCCGACGACGAGCGAGGGGCCCTCGAGGTGGTGGCCTTCGGCGAGCCGCTGGCGCTCGACCACCTCCTGCTCCTGGCGTCGGTGACCGACGTCGAAGCCTTGGAGGCTCAGGGCCTCGTCGCCCTCGACGGGGGGAGCGGGCGCCGGTCGATCATGCTCGCCCACCCGCTGCACGGCGAGGTGCTCCGGGCGAACATCGGGCCCTTGCGGGCGATGGCCGTGCAACGCCGGCTTGCGGAGACGCTGATCGCCGCCGGGCCGCTGACCGACGAGGATGCCCTGCGGGTCGCCATCTGGATGGTTGAAAGCGACGGCGAGATTCCCCTCGAGAGCGTCGTGCGTGCCGCCTGGCGCGCCCGCTTCGCCGGTGACGACGCACTCGCCGCCCGGCTTGGGCGGGCGGCCTTCGATGCCGGTGGTGG
This sequence comes from Actinomycetota bacterium, assembly GCA_016179865.1. Taxonomy (GTDB): domain Bacteria; phylum Actinomycetota; class Acidimicrobiia; order IMCC26256; family JACPCJ01; genus JACPCJ01. Next base: position 7,345 of record JACPCJ010000021.1, read on the forward strand.
GATCGACGCCGCCCAGGTGCTCGGCGAAGCGCTGCTCGCCACCGGGCACGCGGACGAGGCCGTCGAGGTCCTCACCGGCGTCGACGGCGCCGACCTCACCGAGGACCAGTTCGCCCTGGCGTCGTTGACCCGCGCCGAGGCGCTCTTCACGGGGCTCGGTCGGGCGGCCGAGGGGCGGGCGGTGCTCGAACTGGCGATGCGCCGGGTCGCCGACGAAGGCTGGCGGGGCGAGATCATCGCCCTCAACGGCACCTACATCCTTTTCGAGGGGCACCCGCTGGAGGCCATCCAGGCGGTGTCTCCCCTGCTGAGCGCGGCGTCGCCCCGGGCCGCGGTGAGCGCGGCGACGGTCGCCGCACCC
>JACPCJ010000022.1 GCA_016179865.1 Actinomycetota bacterium
AGGGCCGGGGCGCCTGGGACGCCATCAAGCTCAAGATGCCGGTCTTCGGGCCCCTCGTGCACAAGACGGCCATCGCCCGCTTCTCGCGGACGCTGTCGTCGCTCATCAAGTCGGGCGTCCCCATCCTGGAGTCGCTCGAGATCGTGTCCGACACGTGCGGCAACGAGGTCATGGCCCGGGCCGTGCGCCAGACGTCAGACGGGGTCAAGCAGGGTGAGGAGCTGGGGAGGGGGCTTTCCCAGCACGCGGTGTTTCCCCCCATGGTGAGCCAGATGATGGTGGTGGGGGAGGAGACGGGGGCGCTGGACGAGTTGCTCCTCAAGATCGCCGAGTTCTACGACGCCGAGGTCTCGGCCACCGTCGAGGCGCTGACCTCGCTCATCGAGCCCCTGCTGATCGTGTTCATGGGCCTTTCCGTGGGCGGCATGGTGATCGCGCTGTACATGCCCATGTTCAACATCGTCAACGTCATCCAGCAGCAGCCCACGAACTAGCGCCAGCGGTTCCGGCGAAACCGGCTCGGCGGTATCCGGAACGTTTAATGCCCGCGAGCGCGAAGAAGGGCAGCCGGCTGGGTTACCTGGAGACCGACCCCCTCGGGGGCTGGGAGTGCCGGGCAGCGAGGCCTCGCCAAAGGCACAAGAGCTAACAGGGGGAATACTCAATGCTCGAAGCCATTCGGAACCGGAAGAAGGAAGACGGCTTCACGCTCATCGAGCTGATGGTCGTCGTCCTCATCATTGCCATCTTGGTTGCCATTGCCGTCCCGACCTTCCTCGGCGCCCGTGGGTCGTCGCAGGACCGGGCGGCGCAGTCGGACCTCCGCAACGCCCTCAGCGCGGCGAAGCTGTTTTACGCCGACAACGAGACCTACGCGGAGGCGTCGATGACCGCCAGCGAGCTCGGTGACATCGAGCCCTCACTGGTCTTTTCCGCGACTGAGACCGTCGTGAACACGGCTGGCGCCACTGACGTCGGCTACGTGGGCAATGCGACGGATGTGACCTTCGTGCGCCGTTCGGCGAGCGGGGCAGTCGTCTTCAGCATCTGTGATGACACTGATCCGGCAAGCTCGACTGCGGGAACGCACTTCGGCACCGGCACAGACGCTGCCACGGCCATCGCGGACTGCACCAACAGCGGCTGGTAATCGTCAAGACGAAGTACCGATGAAACGGGCGGGTCTTCGGGCCCGCCCGTTTCGCGCGCCTGCCGTCCCCTCAGAAGGGCGAGCGTCAGCGAGCCCGGGGAAATCGAGCCCGGCCAAGCCGCAGGCTTGGCCGCTCGGGCCCTAGCCTCCCCACCCGATGATCGACGATCCTGGGCTCCGAGCGCTGTGGGGGGCACTCTTCGCAGTCCTCGGGCTGGCGGTCGGCTCCTTCCTCAACGTGGTGATCTGGCGGGTGCCCCGGAGGGAGTCGGTGGTGCGGCCGGCCAGCCACTGCCCCGGCTGCGAAGCGCCGATCGCACCCCGCGACAACATCCCGCTTCTCTCCTGGCTGGTGCTCCGGGGCCGATGCCGGAACTGCGGCACACCGATCAGCGGTCGGTACCCCCTCGTCGAGATGGGAACCGGGGTCCTGTTTGCCGCGATCGCGCTTCGCTTCGAGATGGACTGGGCCTTGCCGGCCTTCCTCCTTCTGACCGCCAGCCTCGTCACCATCTCGATCATCGACCTCGAGCACTACATCGTCCCCAACCGGATCCTCGTCGTGGTAGCTCCAGCGACAGGGGCGATGCTCCTGGTCGCGGCGGCGATCGACGGGGAGTGGGGGAGTCTCGGGCGATCGGCCGTTGCCGCCGCCGCGGCGTTTACCGGGCTTCTCGTCGTCCACCTGATCTCGCCCCGCGGAATGGGCATGGGCGACGTGAAGCTGGCCTTTCTCCTCGGCCTCGCCTTGGGCTGGCTCTCATGGGGGCACGTGGCCCTCGGTCTCTTCCTCGGGTTCCTCTACGGCGCGGTCGTCGGCGGGGCGCTCGTCGTGACCGGTGTGCGGGGCCGGCGCCAGGCCGTGCCCTTCGCCCCCTTCTTGGCTGCCGGCACGCTGACGGCCATCCTCGCCGGCCAGCCCATCCTCGACTGGTACACGCGCCTGTAACTCGTCTGGGACTCGCGGCTTCGCCCACGTCTCATGTAAAGTAACGTGCCCCGAGTGAAGCGGCGTGACGGCGCCGCGGGGAGGGAGGCAGGAGCACGTGGACACCGACGACCGCCTGCTCACGGTCCGGGAGGTTGCCCAGACCATGAGGGTCTCCAACATGACCGTGTACCGGCTCATCAAGTCGGGCGACCTCCAGGCCATTCGCGTCGGTCGCAATTTCCGCATCCGCGAATCCGACGTCGACCGCTACTTCGAGGCCGGCACCGTTGCCACTCTCGCCCCCGCCCTTCTGGGCGAGCCCCTCCCGGGGATGCAGGACCGGTAATGGCACGAGCGATCGGGCTCGACATCGGCACGCACGCCGTGCGGGCGGCCGACGTGCGTCTCGGGGCGACGCCGGAGTTGGTGGCCTTCGGGCAGGTGGGCCTGGCCCGCGAGGCCGTCCAGCACGGCGAGATCATCGACCCCGGGATCGTGGCAGCGGCGATCCGCCGGCTGTGGCGCGAAACGCGAATTCGCGACCGGCGGGTGCGAGTCGGTCTCGCCAACCTGCGCACCATCGTGCGCCAGGTCGAGATGCCGGCCATGGGCGACGAGGAGCTGCGCAGCGCCCTGGAGTTCCAGGCCGGCGACTTCATTCCCCTCCCGCCCGAAGAGACCGTGCTCGACTTCCAGGTGCTCGAACACTTCGAGTCCGACGACGGCGAGGCCATGGCCCGGGTCCTCATCGCAGCGGTCCATCGCGACACCCTCGAGGCGGCGCTCACGGCCGTGCGGGAGGCGGGGCTTCAGACGGTGGCGTTGGACCTCGTTCCCTTCGCCCTCGTCCGGGCGCTGTCGAGCCCGCCTCTCCCGGGCCTCGAAACCGAATCCGGCGCCCAGGCCATCGTCTCGATCGGCGCCGGCGTGACGGTGGTGGTCGTCCACGAGGCCGGGGTTCCCCGCTTCGTTCGCATTGTCGACTCCGGAGGTGACGACCTCACCGAGGGGATCGCCGCCGGCCTCAGCGTCACCTTCGAGGAAGCCGAGGCCCTCAAGCGGAGGCTCGCCGCTGGCGTGGATCGAGGCGCGGAGGCGCGAGCCGCCATGGATGCGGCGCTGGGCGCGGTCGTGGGCGAGGTCCGGGGGTCGATTGATTTCTACTCGTCCCAGGCGGGTGCTCAGCCGATGGGAGGTGTGGCCGTCACCGGCGGCGGGGCGCTCACCCCGGGGCTTCTCGAACGCCTGGAAGGCGTGCTCACGGCGCCGATCAGCATTGCCGACCCATTCGAGTTGGTGCGCGCGGGTGACATCGGCTTCTTGCCCGAGGAACTCCCCGCTCTGGCGCCCTACCTGCCCGTCCCTGTTGGGCTGGCACTCGGGAGCGGCCCCGGAGCGCGGTATCCCATCAACCTCCTTCCGGCGGCCGAGCGTCGGGTGTTCAACACGGCTCGCTTCATGCTCGTCGCCGGTGGTGCGGGGCTCGCCGTCATGGCCGGGCTGTTCTCTCTGACCCAGCAGCGCAACGCCGATGTCGAGGCCGAGCGCGCGCGGCTGGAGGACCAGCAGGCGGCGAACCAGCAACTCCAGCAGCGCATCCAGGGCTTCGAGGGGGCGACCGACGTCGAGGCGGAAGCCGATCTCGGCGCGGGGAGAATCGCAGGCGCGCTCGGGACCGAGGTCTCATGGAGCCGGCTGCTCCATGAGATCGGGCGGGTGATCCCCGGAGATGTCTGGCTCGAGGGTCTCGAGGCCACCACCGCCACCCAGCAGGCCACGGGGGGTCGAGGTGCACAGGCGCAGGCGCAAACAGCTCCGGCCGCCACGGACATCAACGGCACCGTGAGCTTCACCGCCGTCGCCGTCGACTACCCCGGGGTGGCGGCGTGGCTCCAACGCCTGGCCACGCTCCCCAGTTTGAGTGTCCCGTGGGTGAACGAAGCGGGTGAGGCCGACGTGACCATCCTCGACAGCGAGTTCACCTTCCGTGACTTCAGTTCGACCGCCCGCCTCGGCGAGTCAGCCCGCAGCGACCGCTCGCGGCGAGCTCGCGCTGCCGCTCCTCCGCCGGCGCCGCCTGCGGCGACGCCCGGTACTGAGACAACCACCACCACGGCGGCGGCAGGCGCAGGATGAGGAACAGTCGCACGCTCATCGCCGCGGTAGCCGGAGGTCTCGTGGTCGTCGTCCTGGCCTGGTACATCGCCGTCTACCGTCCGAAGGCCTCGCAGATCACCGACGCCCGGCAACAGGTCGAGGAAGCGCAGGGCGAGGAGCAGAATCTGAGGGCAACTCTGGAGCGCCTCGAGAGCGTCGACGCCGAGCGGCCGGAGTTCGAGGCCGAGGTGCGCCGCCTGGCCGCCGCCATCCCGCCCCAGCCCGAGCTGGCATCGTTCATCCTCGCCGCCCACAACCTCGCTGCCCGCTCGGAGCTGGCGTGGCTGTCGATCTCCCCGACGCTTCCCGCCAGCCTGGCCGGGACCGACATCTCGCAGGTCTCCATGGAGATGGAGCTGGCGGGCGAGTTTTTCGACGTCGTGAAGTATCTGCAAGGCATCGAAGAATTGGAGCGCATCGTCGTCATCGACAGCCTCGAGCTAACGGCCGAGGAGGTGGAGGAGCAAGAGGAACAGGGCGCCGGTTCCAGCGCACTCGGGGCCACCGGTACATCTCGAGGCTCACAGCCGCTGACGCTCTCCGGCGGAGACGGTGACGGGCGGTACGAGGTCACCACCGACGTGGCGACGATCGGCACCGCCAGCCCTTCGCCCTCGTCGAGCTCTACGCCAACCACTACGGCCGTAACCGGCGGCCCCGCCCAGGCCACGACCGTCCGTCCGACCCCGGTGGTTCCCGCCACGAGCCGGATCGTGCGCGTGACCCTCACCGCTCGGGCGTTCACGACGGCACCGCCAGTTGGGGATGCCGGCGCCACCGCCACAACAACCACCACCGCACCGGCGGCGACGACGACCACCGGAGGCGGCTGATGGCGGCGATCGCCCGTGGTGATCAGCGGCGGGCCCTCGTCATCGCCGGCGCCGGCTTCGGGTTGGTGCTCGTCCTCTTCGTGGCCAGCCGGGTGCTGGGCGGGGGAGGCGGCGGGGAAGAAGAGCCGTCCGCGGCCACACCCCCCGCGGCCGGAGACGAGCAACACGAGGGCGCTCCGGCGCCGCGGGCACAAGAGGGCGAGGCGGCGAACCCGGTGATCCCCCTTCCGGAACTGCCCGACACCTTCGAGATCGCCGAGCTGCGCGATCCCTTTACTGAGCCCCTGCGCCCGATCCTCGCTGACCTCCTCCTCGGCCAGCTCATCGGCGTGCCACCCGGCGGCGGCCAGCCCGGCCAGCCGAGCCAGCCGGGGGCCGTGCCGGCTGGGGTACGGCTTCTCAGCATCCAGGAGGACATCGACGGGGTGGTGTTCGCCAGCGTCGACATCGACGGCGAGATCTTCGAGGCCGCCGAGGGCGAGATCTTCGGTCCCAACGACGAGTTCATGGTGGTCGACCTCAACATCACCACCCAGTGCGGGATCTTCCTCTTCGGTGACGAGCCCTTCAGCCTCTGCGTCGGGGGCCAGCCCCAACCCGGGCAACCGGGCCAGCCAGGACAGCCCAGCGAGCCCGACGGCGACGCCGAGGCCCCCCTGAAGTAGGGCGGTCCAGGGACGCAATCGAGTCCGTGCGTACGGCTTCCTGGGCAGGCTTCGCCTGCCCAGACGCCCCGCCTGTTTTCTGGAGCGTGCGCCAAGAGCGCACGCTGTGTAGCCAGGCGTCCGACAAAGCGCCGGGTACCCTGACGGCCGATGCTCCGCTTCCTCACTGCCGGCGAGTCCCACGGCCAGGCCCTCACGGTCATCGTCGAAGGCGTGCCCGCGCACCTGCCCGTCACGATCGAAGATGTGCAGGCAGAACTGGCGCGTCGCCGACTGGGCTTCGGCCGCGGCCCCCGCATGCGCCTGGAGCAAGACGACGTGGAGTTCCTCGGTGGCGTCCGCCACGGCGAGACCCTCGGCTCACCCGTCGCCGTCCTCATCCGCAACACCGAGTGGGCCAAGTGGGCAGACGAGATGTCGCCCGCCCCCGGCGAAACCGCCACCCCGCTCACCCAGCCCCGCCCCGGCCACGCCGACCTCGCCGGGATGCAGAAGTACGGGTTCACCGACGCCCGCAATGTGCTGGAGCGGGCCAGCGCCCGGGAGACGGCGGCCCGGGTAGCGGCGGGCACCCTCGCGAAGAAGCTGCTCGCCACCATCGGCGTCGACGTCGTCAGCCACGTGGTGCGCATGGGCAAGGTCGAGGCCTCACCCGAACACCGGCCCACCCCAGGGGACCTGGACCGGGTTGACGAGTCGCCCGTCCGCTGCTTCGATCCCGACGCCGAAGCGGCCATGCTCGACGAGATCAAGGCGGCGGCCAAAGACGGCGACAGCCTGGGCGGGGTCGTCGAGGTCCTCGCCTATGGCGTGCCCCCCGGCCTCGGCTCGCACGTGCACTGGGACCGGCGCGTCGACGCCCTTCTGGCCCAGGCCCTGATGAGCATCCAGGCCATGAAGGGTGTCGAGATCGGCGAGGGCTTCGACGTCGCCGCCCGGCGGGGCAGCGAGGCCCACGATGAGATCCTGTGGGACGAGGCGGCGGGCGAATACGCGCGGGGATCGGCCCACGCCGGCGGCGTGGAAGGCGGCATGACGACCGGCGGGCTCCTCGTCGCCCGCGTGGCCATGAAGCCCCTGTCGACCCTCAACAAGCCCGTCCTCCGGACGGTCGACGTGGAGACGAAGGACGAGACGGTGGCGTTCAAGGAACGCACCGACGTGACCGCCGTCCCGGCGTCGGGCGTCGTGGCCGAAACCATGGTGGCCCTGGTGCTGGCCGGCGAGGCGCTCCGGAAGTTCGGCGGCGACTCGGTGGAGGAGTTCCGCCGCAACCACGACGCCTACATCGCCAGCCTCCGGTGAAACACCTCATTCTGGTGGGCCTCATGGGGAGCGGGAAGAGCTCGGTGGCATCGGAGTGCGCGCGGCTCCTCGGATGGCCCTTCGTCGACACCGACGCCGCCGTCGAGGCCGACGCCGGGTGCACCGTGGCCGAGATCTTTGCCCGCGAGGGCGAGGCCGCATTCCGGGCCCGAGAGCGCGAGCAACTGGCGCGCGCCTGTGCGGCGAACGAGCCGTCCGTCATCGCGTGCGGCGGCGGGGCCGTGCTCGACGTCGAGAACCGGGAAGCCATGAAGGTCTCGGGCCTGGTGGTGTGGCTCACGGCCTCGCCCGAAGTCCTCACCGAGCGGGTCGGCGACGGCTCCGAGCGGCCTCTTTTCGGCGACGACCCTCGCGGTGCACTCGAGCGTCTGGCGGCCGAGCGCGCCGACGCCTACGCCGAGGTGGCCGAGGTGGCCGTCGACACCTCGCAGATGACGATCGACGACGTCGCCGCCGAGGTGATCAGCGTCGTGGGCCGGGCCCGAGCGGCCCCCCAGAGCGGGAGGTGGGCGCCCCGATGAGGCGCGTGACGGTCCCCCTCGATCGGGCTCCGTACGACGTGCTCATCGGCCCGGGAGCCCTCGTGCAGGCCGGTGACATCCTGCGCGCCCACGCCCGGGTTGCGGTGGTCAGCCAGCCCGCCGTCGGCGAGCACTGGGGCGAGCGGGTCATGAGCAGCCTGGCGGAAGCCGGCTGCACAGCGGAGATGTTCGAGGTCGGTGCCGGCGAGGAAGCGAAGTCGCTCAGCACCGTCGACGACCTGTGTCGCCGGTTCGCGGCCTGGGGCCTGCTCCGAAGCGACGCCGTGGTCGCCCTCGGGGGCGGCGTCACCGGCGACGTGGCCGGCTTCGCGGCCGCCGTCTACCACCGCGGTGTCGACTACCTCCAGGGCCCCACCACCCTCCTGGCCCAGGTCGACTCCGCAGTCGGTGGCAAGACCGGCGCCAACCTCCCCGAGGGGAAGAACCTCGTCGGCGCCTTTCATCAGCCCGTGGCCGTCCTCGCCGACGTCGACACGCTCTCGTCACTCCCGGAGCGTGAGTACCGGTCGGGGCTGGGCGAGATCCTGAAGTACGCCTGCACCCTCGACGCCCGGCTGGGCGAGATCCTCCGAGACGACCACGCCCGGCTGCTGTCCCGCGACCCCGACCTCCTCGGCGAGGTGGTGGAACGCTGCGTGGCCATCAAGGCTGAAGTCGTGGCCGCCGACGAGCGTGAGCTGACCGGCGTCCGTTCGAAGCTGAACTACGGCCACACCCTGGCCCACGCCCTCGAAACCCTGGGCGGCTACGACCTCATGCACGGCGAGGCCGTGGCGGTGGGCGTGATCTTCGCCGCCGAGCTGGCTCGCGCCCTCGACCGCATCGACGACGACGCCGTCGCCGCCCACCGAGACATCGTCGACGCCCTCGGCCTGCCCACCGTGGTGCCGGGCGAGCTCGCCGGCCGCCTTCGGGCCGCCGACGTCATCGACCAGATGCGGCGCGACAAGAAGGCATCGGGAGGCCTCACCTTTGTTCTCGCCGGCCCCGCCGGGCTCGACCGGGTAGAAGACCCGGCCGAGAAGGCGCTCGGGGTGGCCCTGGCCGCCGTGGGGATCGGGGCATGAGCGAGCGAAGTGAGCGGGGCCCGAGCGGCCCGGCGGCGCAGCCGCCAGGAGCGGGAGACCTGAGCATGCCGGACCGGCCCGTCGTGCTGCTCCTTTCGGGCCCGAACCTCAACCTCTTGGGCGACCGCCAGCCCGAGATCTACGGCGCTCAGACCCTTGATGACCACGTGGGCACGGCGACCACGGCCGCCGAGGCGGCGGGGCTCGACGTCGAGCACCTCCAGAGCAACCACGAGGGGGTGCTGGTGGACGCCATCCAAGCCGCCCGCGGCCGCTGCGCCGCCATCGTGATCAACGCCGGCGCCCTCACCCATTACTCCTGGTCGCTCCACGACGCCCTGGCGTGTTTCGAGGGGCCGGTGGTGGAGCTGCACATCTCCAACCCCGCCGAGCGCGAGCCATGGCGGCACCTGTCCGTCATCGAGGCAGTGGCCGACGCCACCATCGCCGGATTCGGCGGCGACGGCTACCGCCTGGCCGTCGAGCGGGTCACCGATCTGCTCGACGACGCCGACGCCGGGACGGGAGCTCCGTGACGAGCCTCCCTCCCATGGACGTTGGCGGGCGGGTCGGGCGGCTGCGAGAGCGCTTCGAGGAGGCCGGGGTCGACGCCCTCCTCGTGACCAACCTCGTCAACGTGCGATACCTGACCGGCTTCACGGGCTCGGCAGCTCTGCTGCTGGTTGGTCCCGACGACCTCCTCTTCGTCACCGACGGGCGCTACGGGGAGCAGTCCGCCGAGCAGCTCGGAGTCGCTGAAGTCGAGGCTCGCATCGAGGTGCAGACGGGCACCGGCCAGCGCGAGGTCGTGAAGGAGGCGGGGGCAAAGTTCCCGCGCATCGGCGTGGAGGCCGACGACGTCACCTGGGCGCAGTACGAGGCCTACGCCGAGAAGTGGTTCGATGGCGCTGAGCCCTCTCGTCACGGACGGGTCGTCGGCGTGAAGGGTCTCGTCGCCGACCTGCGCCGGGTGAAGGACGCCGGGGAGCAGGCCCGCATCGCCGCCGCCTGCCGGGTGAGCGAGCACGACTTCGCCCTCGACCTGGAGTTCGAGATGAGGCGCCGAGGCGCCGAGGCCGTGAGCTTCGAGGCCATCGTGGCGTCGGGCCCCAACGGGGCCAAGCCCCACGCCCGGCCCAGCGAGCGAGCGATCCGGGCCGGTGAGCTCGTGGTCCTCGACTTCGGCTGCAAGGTCGACGGGTACTGCTCCGACATGACCCGCACCGTGGCGGTTGGAGAGCCGGCGCCCGAGGCACGGCGCATGTACGACGTGGTCCTCGCCAGCCAGGAGGCCGGCGTGGCCGCCACCAGAGCCGGCGTCGAGGCGGCGGAGGTCGACCGAGCGTGCCGGGAGGTCATCGAGGAGGCGGGATGGGGCGACGCCTTCCTCCACGGCACCGGCCACGGCGTCGGCCTCGAGATCCACGAGGACCCGCGGGTGGCCTCCACCTCCGGTGATACGTTGGCGACGGGCCACGTCGTCACCGTGGAGCCGGGTGTGTACCTGGCCGGCCAGGGCGGCGTACGCATCGAAGACACCGTGGTCGTCACCGAGGGCGGCTGCGAGGTCCTCACCCACGCCCCCAAAGACCTGATCCTGGAGTAGTTCTGTGCCCACCATCTCGACGAACGGCCTCAAGAACGGCATGGTCCTGTCCCTCCCCGAGGGGCTGATGAGCGTGGTGGAGTTCCAGCACGTGAAGCCCGGCAAGGGTGGGGCCTTCGTACGCACCAAACTCAAGAACTTCAAGAGCGGCGCCGTACTCGACAAGACGTTCCGGGCCGACGAGAAGGTCGAGCAGGCCATCGTCGACAGGCGCGAGATGCAGTACCTCTACAGCGAGGGCACGTCGCTCGTGTTCATGGACACCGAGAGCTACGAACAGCACCACGTTGCGGCCGGGGCCCTCGAGAGCGCCATCCCGTACCTGAAGGAGGGCGAGAACGCTGTGCTCGCCATGTACGCCGGCGACGTGATCGGGGTCGAGATTCCCGCCTCGGTCGTCCTCCGGGTGACCCAGACCGAACCGGGCATCCAGGGCGATCGGGTTTCGGGGGCCCGCAAGCCCGCCACGCTGGAGACCGGGCACGTCGTGCAGGTCCCTCTCTTCGTCGAGACCGGCGACTCGGTCAAGGTCGACACCCGCAGCGGCGAATACCTGACGCGAGCCTGAGATGGGCACGCGGCGTGAGGCCCGCGAACACGCCTTCACGCTGTGTTACGAGCTCGACCTGCGTGACCAGAGCGCCGAGGAGCTCCTTGGCGACCAGCCGGTGGCGCCTGACGCCTACGCCGAGGCGCTGATCCGGGGCGTGGGCACGAATCGCAAGGCGCTCGACGAGCAGATCGACGCCGCCGCCGAGCACTGGAGCGTCGATCGGATGGCGGTGGTCGACCGCACCCTGCTCCGGATCGGCGCCTTCGAGTTGGCACAGCGCCCCGATGTTCCCGCCGCCGTGATCATCGACGAGGCCGTCGAGTTGGCGAAGCGGTACTCCACCGAGGAGTCGGGGCGGTTCGTGAATGGCGTCCTCGCCCGCCTCGCCCGCGAGCTCCGCCCCGAACCGGAGACGACGGATGCGGGTCCCGGCTGAGGTCCTTCCTGAGGTCCTTCCCGACGAGCTTCCCGATGAACTGCGGGAGGAGCCGCCGGGGGAGGCCGACATCCGCCCCGACGTCCCCTGGATCGTCGTGGTGTGGAACGACCCCGTGAACCTGATGTCCTACGTCGTGTACGTCTTGCAGAAGCTCTTCGGCTACTCGCGGGAGAAGGCAACCCGGCTGATGCTCCAGGTGCACCACGAGGGCAAGGCCGTGGTGAGCGACGGGACCCGCGAGAAGGCGGAGGCCGACGTCGCCCGCCTCCACGCCCACGGCCTGTGGGCCACGCTCCAGAGGTCGGGCGGCGCCGGCTGATGCCCACCCCCCGGCCCGCGGGGGGTGGCAAGGTCTCGGTGACCCTCGACCCGGGAGAGGCGGCCGTTCTGGCCGGGCTCCCGGACCAGGTGCGGGAGTTGATCGAGATGGGGGAGGGCCAGGTGCACGACCGGCTGTTCCCCCGCGCCTATCTCGACCCCACCGAGGACGAAGCCGAGCGTGAGTGGCAAGCCCTCAGCCACGCCGACCTGCTGGAGGGAAGGCTCGAAGCGCTGGAGGTGTTCCGTCGCACCCTGGCCGGCGCGGGGGGCGATCCGCGCGACCCCGCCCGGATGACCCTCGGCGAGGACGAGGCGGCGGCGTGGCTCGGCGCCCTGAACGACCTCCGGCTCGCCCTCGGCGTCCTTCTGGAGGTGACCGAGGACCTCGACATCGCCAAGGTCCGGCCTGACGACCCGCGCGCTCCGGGCCTCCACCTCTACGGGTTTCTTACTTGGATCCAGGGCGAACTCATCGACGCCCTCTCTGCGTGAACCCCCCCGCCCCGAACTTTGCTTGTGCGCCCAGCAGCTCGGGCGCCATGACGACAAGGAGGTCGCCATGACGTAACCGAGCGACAAGCTCAGGGTAGCCAGCCGGTG
>JACPCJ010000106.1:0-80550 GCA_016179865.1 Actinomycetota bacterium
CCCGAGCGATCGGGGTATTCCACCGAGTCGAAGCGCCCCTTGCCCTTGAAGCGGGGGAACCCCGGGGCCTGCCCCGCCTTCACGCGGGCGAAGAACGCCCGGAAGGCCCGGTCCAAGCGGGTGAGGGTCCCCCGCGCCGCGCACACCCCGAAGCGCATGATCTCGGGGCGCACGTCGTGGAGGTCCTTCAGGTGACCGAACTGCTCGAAGCGGGTGACGTGGCGCCGCTCCCATCGCCACGCCCTCCGGCGCTCCTCCAACGCGGCGTTGTAGAGCTCACGCTGCGCCGCCAACAGCGCCGCCAGCGCGTGGGACTGGCCCACGGTGGGCTGGAGCAGGTAGGTGAAGGCACGGACCGCCACGACTCGCACCCTAGCGAGGGGCTGTGACAGTTACGCGAGGCCGGAATCACGCGCCTTATTGTCTGGCGAGCCCTTACCAGTGAACTCCGGGGAGAAGCCGGACGAGGGCGTCGGCCGCCCGTGACAGCGCGGACCCGTCGTGGGCTTCCGGGTCGTCGTGGCCTCGCGCCGCCGCCGAGTCGGGGAAGACCCGAAACGCCACGTGGAGGAGCTGATCCACGGCTTTTGGCGCCAGGGCGTAGGCCACCTCTCCGAAGGTCCCAAGGCGGGTGTTGATGTGGTTGGGACGTTCGATCAGGGCCCGCACCACCATCTCGGCCGCCTCGTCGGGTGTGGCGGTAGGGAAGGCGTCGTACAGCTTGGTGGGGCTGATCATCGGGGTGCGCACCAGCGGCATGTGGATGGTGGTGAAGGTGATGCCGTCCCCGTAGGTCTCGGTGCCGACGATGCGGGTGAAGGCGTCAAGGGCCGCCTTCGAGGCCACGTACGCCGAGAACCGGGGCGGATTCGCCTGGACTCCGATCGAGGAGATGTTGACGATGTGCCCGAAGCGCCGGTCCGTCATGTGCGGCAGGAGCCCGAGAATGAGGCGAACGGCGCCGAAGTAGTTGATCGACATCGTGCGTTCGAAGTCGTGGAAGCGGTCGTACGACAGCCGAATCGAGCGGCGGATGGAGCGCCCGGCGTTGTTCACCAGCATGTCGATGCCTTCGTGGTCGTGCAGGAGCTGCTTGACCAGCGTCTCGACCGACTCGGGCTGGGTGATGTCGCAGGAGTACACCCACGCCTGTCCGCCCGCCCGCTCGATCTCGGCCTTGACTTCCTCCAGCGCCTCGGTGCGCCGGGCCACGAGCAATGGCACGCCGCCGCGCCGGGCAACGTGAACGGCGGTGGCCCGCCCGATCCCTGACGACGCTCCCGTGATCACCACCCGGCGGCCAGCTAGCGGGCCTCCGGGCCGGTGCCGCCGTGCCCGGTCGCGGTCGAGGTGTTCCTCCCAGTAGCGCCACAGCACCGGGGCGTAACGCCGCAGGTCGGGCACTTCGATCTCGCTCCCCTCGAGCGCGGCTTGGGTCGCCGTCGTGTCGAAGACGGACGGGAAGGAGAAGTGGGGGAGGATCTCTCGGGGGATCCCCACTTGGTCGAGGGCCACGTCGGTGAGCAGCTCCGCTCCCGGAAGGCGCGCCAGGAGCCCTCCGACCCGCGCCGCCGGCCGAACGGTCGCCCGGGGGAGGAGGGGAACGATCCGGGGCGCACCGGCGGCGGCGGCGAAGGCGTTGAACACCGCCGTCACCCGCTGCGGTCGGGGCGAGCACAGGTGGAACGCCTGGCCGTCGAGTCCGGGCCGGTGCAGGAGGTGGTCCATGGCATCGGCGACGAAATCGACGGGCACGACGTTGGTGGCGCCGATGTCGGGGGCAGCGATCCGAACCCACGAGGGCAGGGCGGCGAGACGCCGGATGGCCTCGAACAGGTAGTACGGGCCGTCGACCTTGTCGATCTCGCCCGTCACCGAGTGCCCCACGACGACGGCGGGCCGGTAGACCCGCCACGGAACCGTGGCCTCGGTGCGGACGGCTCGCTCGGCCTCGAACTTCGTGCGGTGATACGGCGAGGGAAGCTCCTGGCCCTCGTCGAACATGTCCTCCCGGTACACGCCCTGGAAGTGGCCGGCGACGGCCACCGACGAAACGTGGTGGAGGCAGCCCACTCCGAGCCGGTTGGCGAGGTCGACCACGTGCCGCGTTCCCTCGACGTTGACGGCCTCGTTGGTGGCGTCGTCGGCGGTCATGTCGTAGAGGGCTGCCAAGTGCACGAGGTGGTCAACCCTGCCCGTGAGCCGTTCGACCGCCGATGGCTCGAGCCCGAGGCCGGGGGCCGAGAGGTCGCCGAGGAGCGGAGCCACGCGGTGCCCCATGGGCCAGCGCCGCATCTTGGCCGCCAGCTTGGACTGTGACCCGGGTCGGACGAGTGCGTGCACCTCGGCGTTCGGGCGAGCCAGGAGACGTTCCACGAGCTGGCCGCCGAGAAACCCCGTCGCACCGGTAACCAGGTAGACGGCCATGCGCGTGTCCTTTCGTTCGCTTGGGCGGCGACAGCGTATGCCCGAAATGCCGATTCCGGCCCAGCCGGTTGCGGGTCTGACCCGCTCGTCGTAGTCTTGGACACATGTCCAATTTGGCGGCCCGCCCCGTCGGGGAGCGAGTCGACGAGCGGCCAGTTGCCCAACGCTCGCCCCGCCAGGCCCGCACGGTCGAGCGGCTCTGCGCCGCCGCCGTCGACGAGATCCGGAGCGAGGGATACGAACGCCTGACGGTTCGCAACGTCGCCCGCCGAGCGGGCGTGGCGGCGGCGACCGCCTACAACTACTTCGCCTCCAAGGACCACCTCGTGGCCGAGGTCTTCTGGCGCCGCCTGGCGGCTCTCGCCCCGCCGACGGTCGATCGCCGCGCCGGTCGGGCACGCCGGGCGGGTCAGGCGCTGCGCGACGTCGCCCTGCTGGTCGCCGACGAGCCCGAGCTGTCGGCGGCGTGCACCTCGGCACTCATGGCTGGTGACGCCGAGGTGCGGCGGCTGCGCGAGCGCATCGGCGGCGCGATCCGAGCACGCGTGGTGACGGCCCTGGGTGACGACGCCGACCCTCCGGCGGTGCGCGCACTCGAACTCGCCTTCGCCGGCGCCATGGTCCAGACGGGGACCGGACACCTTTCGTACGGTGAGCTGCCGGGGCGGCTGGCTGAGGTTGCCGAGCTGGTGCTTGGAGGGCGGAAACCATGACCAGCGTCTCGTACGACCCGTACGACTACGCGATTCACGATGATCCGTACCCCACCTACACCCGGCTGCGCGACGAGGCCCCCGTGTATCGCAACGACGACCTCGGCTTTTGGGCGCTCTCCCGCCACGCGGACGTGGGGGCGGCATTTCGGGACCCGGCCCGCTTCTCGAGCGCCGAGGGTGTCACCCTCGACCCGGCGGCCACGGGCCCCCACGCCCATCGCACGATGTCGTTCCTGGCCCTCGATGACCCGCGGCACGGCCGCCTGCGGGGGCTGGTGTCTCGGGGCTTCACGCCGCGCCGGGTGGCCGAACTCGAGCCCCACATCCGGGAACTGACCCGCAGTTACCTCGATCCGCTCGTGGACGCCGACTCGTTCGACTTCATTGCCGATTTCGCCGCCCGCCTTCCGATGGACGTCATCTCCGAGCTGATGGGGGTGCCCACGGTCGACCGCGAGGAGGTGCAGCGCCTCGCCAACGTGGTCGTGCACCGCGACGAGGGGGCCCGCGATGTTCCCCCGGCGGCGGTCGAAGCGGCGTTCGGGCTGGCCGCGTACTACGCAGCGATGGTCGACGATCGACGTCGGGTCCGTACCGACGATCTGACGTCGGCGCTCATCGACGCCGAGGTCGACGGCGCGAAGCTCACCGACGACGAGATCATCGGGTTCCTGTTCCTCATGGTGGTGGCGGGCAACGAGACGACCACCAAGCTTCTCGGCAACGCGTGGTACTGGGCGTGGAGGAACCCGGAGCAGCGGGCGAAGCCGTTCGACGATCCGACGCGGATCCCGGCGTGGGTGGAGGAGACGGTCCGCTTCGACACGTCGACCCAGATGCTCGCCCGCACGGCCACTGAGGACGTGCGGCTCCACGGTGTGGACGTCCCCGCGGGTGGCAGGGTGCTGCTGCTCGTCGGCTCCGCCAACCGCGACGATCGGGTGTTTCCCGAGCCGGACCGCTACGAGATCGAACGCGACACGACCGACCTCCTCAGCTTCGGGCTGGGGCGGCATTACTGCCTTGGAGCTGCACTCGCTCGCCTGGAGGCCCGGGTTGCGCTCGAGGAGGTTGTGAACCTGATCACCGACTACGAGGTGGATGCCCGTTCTGCAATCCGCGTGCACTCCGTCAACGTGCGGGGTTTTGCCTCGCTCCCGTCGGTCGTTCGGGCACGGGTGAAGGTGCCGTGAGCCCGTCCCGCTTCGAGCCCCACCCCGAGCGGCGCCCAGCGGTCGTCGCCGGGGCGTCGTCGGGGATCGGGGAAGCGGTGGCCCGGGCCCTCGCCGCCGCCTCCCACCCGGTCGTCCTCGGGGCGCGTCGGCTGGAGAGGTGTGCCGAGGTGGCGGCCGCCATCGAGGCCGACGGGGGCGAGGCGATCGCCCTGCCCCTCGACGTCACCGACGACGAATCGGTCGAGAAGTTCGCCGCCGGCGCCGAGGAGGCGGTCGGGCCGGTGGAGGTGCTGGTCTCCAACGCCGGCGACTCGATGGTGGGGTCGGCGGTGGACACCACGGCCTCTCAGCTCGCTGAACAGCTGGACGTCAACCTCCTCGGCGCGCAACGCCTGGTGCGACGGCTCGTGGCGCCGATGGTGGAGCGCCGCCGGGGGGACGTCGTCTTCGTGACGTCCGACATCGTGCCCTTGCCCCGCCCCCGCATGGCGGCGTACGCGGCGTCGAAGTGGGGGCTCGAGGGTCTCGCCACCGTGCTGCGGATGGAGCTCGAAGGAAGCGGGGTCCGGGCCTCGATCGTGCGGCCCGGGCCCACGCTCACCGAGATGGGATGGCAATGGGATCCCGACCTGCTCGGGCCCGCAATCGAGGACTGGGCCCGATTCGGTCTGGCGCGCCACGACAGTTGGTTGCGGCCGGAGCATGTGGCGCAGGCCGTGGCCGGTGTCGTGTCGATGCCCCGGGGCGCGCACGTCACGGTCGTCGAAGTGCAGCCCGAGGCCCCGGTCCAGGGCCCGAGAACAGGAGAGGACGCATAGGAATGGCGACGGAAGCGTTGCGCGTGCCCCCCGCGGTGTCGGGCGGTGACGGGCGGGACGGCCACCTCGGGGAGCTGCGCCACGACCCAATCGGCCTCATGCGCCGCGTGCGAGAGGAGTGCGGAGACGTGGGCGAGTTCCGCCTCGCCGACCGCACCGTGGTGTTGCTTTCGGGAGCCGAGGCCAACGAGGTCTTTTTCCGGGCCTCCGAAGAAGAACTCGACCAGGCCGAGGCCTACCCGTTCATGACGCCGATTTTTGGCGAGGGCGTGGTCTTCGACGCTCCTCCCGAGCGGCGGCGGGAGATGCTCCACAACCAGGCTCTTCGCGACAAGTTCATGCGCGGCCACGCCGCCACCATCGCCGAAGAGGTCGAGGCCATGGTCGCCGGATGGGCCGACGAGGGGGAGATCGACCTCCTCGATTTCTTCGCCGAGCTCACGATCTACACGTCTTCGTCGTGCCTGATCGGCAGGCGCTTCCGGGATCAGCTCGACCGGCGATTCGCCGAGCTGTACCACGACTTGGAGAGGGGAACCGACGCCCTCGCCTACGTGGACGCGTACGCGCCCATCGAGAGTTTCCGTCGACGTGACGAGGCGCGGGCCGGCCTTGTGGAGTTGGTCCAACAAATCATGGAAGGTCGTCGGACCGGCCCCGCACCGGTGGATGAGGACCGAGACCTCCTCGACGTGCTCATGTCGATCATGGGGGACGACGGAGTCCCCCGCTTCTCCGCCGACGAGGTCACGGGCATGTTCATCGCCATGATGTTCGCCGGCCACCACACCACCTCGGGGACGGCGGCCTGGACGCTCATCGAGCTGCTCCGCCATCCCAACGAGATGGAGGCGGTGGCGGCCGAGCTGGATGACCTGTACGCGGGCGGCGCCAAGTTGGCGCCGGGCGGGGACCCCCCAGGGGTGCCCGGCGACAGGCGAGCGAGGCCGGAACGGCTGAGGGCGCAAGGCGAGTTGGCGCCGGGTGGGGACCCCCCAGGGGTGCCCGGCGACAGGCGAGCGAGGTCGGAACGGCCGAGGGCGCAAGGCGAGTTGGTGAGCTATCAAGCGCTCCGCGAGATGCCGCGCCTCGAGTCCGCTGTGAAGGAGGCCCTCCGGCTGCACCCGCCGCTGATCCTGCTCTTGCGGGTGGCCAAGGAGCCGGTCGAGGTCGGTGGCTACCTCGTCGAGCCCGGAAAGCTGGTGGGGGCCACGCCGGCCATCTCCAACCGGATCCCCGAAGACTTCCCCGAGCCCGACGAGTTCCGACCCGAGCGCTACCTCGACCCGCGCCAGGAGGATCTCGCCAATCCGTGGACGTGGATCCCGTTCGGCGCCGGGCGGCACCGGTGTGTGGGCGCCGCTTTCGCCATGATGCAGCTCAAGGCGATCTTCTCGGTGCTGCTCCGCGGCTGGAAGTTCGAGCTGGCCCAGCCTTCGGAGAGCTACCGGAACGACCACTCGAAGATGGTCGTGCAGCTCGAGCAGCCGTGCCGGGCTCGCTACCGGCGGCGGAGCGCGGGGTCGTGGTCGACGGTATGAGGATCGTCGTCGACCGCGACCTCTGCCAGGGCCACGGCGTGTGCGAGTCGGAGGCTCCCGAGCTGTTCTCGGTGTCGAAGGACGGTGTGCTCAGCGTGCTCAACGAGCGTCCGGGCCAAGACCTCCGATCCCGCCTCGAGCTGGCCGTGAAGTACTGCCCTACGCATGCGTTGTCGGTTGTCGAAGAGGAGGAATGACGGTGCCGTCGTATCCCCGGGACGAGATGGAGGAGATGGTCGAGCGGTGGCTGGCGGCCAACCGTTCCGCCGAGGAGGAGCGCGACTGGCGGCCACTCGCCGATCTCTACACCGAGGACGCCACCTACGGCTGGAACTTGGGGCCGAAGGAGGAGTTCATGGTGGTGGGTCGCGACCAGATTCGCGAGATCGCGCTCGGCCTGGAGATGGTCGGTCTGGAGCACTGGACCTATCCCTACGAGACGCTCCTCATCGATGAACGGAAGGCCCAGGTGATCGGGCTGTGGCGCCAGGTGGCCGATGCAACCCGCGCCGATGGGAGCCCCTACGAGGTGGTCGGCATCGGGGGGAGCTGGTTTCGCTACGCCGGCAACTTCCAGTGGAGCTGGCAGCGCGACTTCTTCGACTTCGGCAACGTGGTCGCCCTCTTCGTGGAGATGATCCAGGACGGCACCCTGTCCGAGGGGATGACGAGGCGTATGGAGGGCATGGCGGGAGGCATGCCGCCCGGTCACTTCCGCCTCGGCGAAGCTCCCGTCGGCCTCTGGGGCGTTCCGTGACCCCCTCTCCCGCCGTCGGCTTCGTCGGGCTCGGGCAGATCGGGGCTCCGATGGCCGGTCATCTCGTCGACTGGCCTGGCGGGCTCGTGGTCTGCGACGTCCGCCCCGAAGCCGTGGCTCCCTTCGAGGCGAAGGGCGCCCGGGTGGGGACGACGCCCGCAGAGACTGGGGAGCAGGCCGGGGTCATCTGCGTCATGGTGCGCGACGACGACCAGGTTCGGGAGGCCGTCGCCGGAGCCGACGGGCTCCTGCGAACCGCGGACTCGGGGTCCGTCATCGCCATTCATTCCACGATCCGGCCGGAGACGGCAGAGGAGCTCGCCGAGCTCGGCGCACGATCGGGGGTGGCGGTCGTCGACGCGCCCGTGACGGGCGGATTCGTGGGCGCTCACGCCGGCACCCTTGCCGTCATGGTGGGCGGGCCCGAGGATGCGGTCGATCGATGCCGAGCCCCGTTCGAGTGTTTCGCCGACCTCGTCGTGCGCACGGGGCCCGTCGGCTCCGGGACGCGGGCCAAGCTGGCGCGGAACCTGCTCGGCTTCGTCGCCTTCGCCGCCGCCGGCGAAGCGGCCCGGCTGGCCGAGGCGGCGGGCGTGGATCTCGGGCTGCTTGGGCAAGTCGTGCGGCACTCAGACGCCGTGACCGGAGGGCCGGGAGCCATCCTGCTGCGCGACGCGACCGCACCCATGGCCGCCGGCGACGACTGGTACGAGACGCTCGCTCACGTCCGCGGTCTGGGCGAGAAGGACCTCGCCCTGGCGCTGGCACTCGGGTCGAGCCTCGGGGTCGAGCTGCCGCTGGCCCGGCTGGCCCTCGAACACCTCGGGGCCGCGCTCGGCGTGCCTCACGACAGGGAGGGCGGCGATGGCTGATCAGGACCGGCGGGCTCGGGGCCTCGAAAACATGAGCCGCGCGTACGGATGGCAGGTGGAAGACGGCCCGGGCGATTGGTTCGGGATCACGGTCGAGCACCTTTTTGGCACCGTCTGGGAACGCGAGGGTCTCAGTTTCCGTGACCGGCGCCTGCTTCTCGTCGGGCTGCTCGTCGGCTTCGGTCTCGACGACGTGTTGGCGCTCCAGCTCGACGCTGCCCTCGCCAACGGGGAGATCGATGCCGACGAACTGCGGGAGGTGGTCATCTTCCTCACTCACTACGCGGGCTGGCCCAAGGGCGCCAAGCTCAACGGCGCGGTGGAAGCGGCCATCGCCAAGCACGCCACCACCGACTCTCCATGACGGATCGGTTCGAGGCCCTCGACCGGGCGGGGCTGGCGGCGCTTGGGCGGGAGTACCTGCTCGCCGGGCACCTCATGGACCGGGCGGGGATGCCCCACGTCATTGCCGAGTTCGGGCTCGAAGCCATGCGCGACGTCGCCATCGACGAGTGGATGGCGGCCAGCCCGATCTACACCCGTCGCATCCAGCGGGCCCTCGGGTTCGAAGGTGACGACGTGGCCACGATCTTCAAGGGGATGCAGTTCGACATCGGCGCCCCGCACGAGTTCATGGACTTCCGCTACGAGGTCCACGACGAGCGCCATGGTGAGTTCTGGCTCGCGTCGTGCGGGGCGTTGATGGACGTCGAGCCCATGGGCGAGGAGTTCGTGCTTGCCATGTGCCACGACATCGAGGACCCGACCTTCGACGCCACCGCGTGTGCCACCAACCCCCGGGCCCGGGTGCGCCCGGTCCACCGCCCGCCCCGGGTCTCCGCCGATGACCACCCGCACTGCCGCTGGACCGTCGACATCGACCCTGCGGTGCCGCCGATCCGAGAGCCCGAAGGGGCGCATCGGCTCGCGGGTTCGGCGGCGGCCTCCGTGGAGCTCCGGCGTCCGGGCTGGGACGCTGGTGCGGGAGCACGCGACTACTCGGGACCCTTCGACCCTGAGCTCCACCTGGAGCGCTTTGACCGCCCGACGCTGTCCCTCGTCCTGGAGGAGGTGTGCCTTCAGGGCCAGCTCCTCTCCCGATCGTTCATGCTCGCCCTCGAGGACCGCTTCGGGCGCGACGCCGCCGCCCGGATCGGACGGAAACAGTCCACCGGCATCGCCGGGCTGACCGCCCGCCGGCTGGCCCGGTTCCTTGGATCCCCTCCCGGTCTCGACGGCATCGCCCGTGTGCTGGCACTCCACCCTGCCTTCCTCCCGCGGGCGTACGTCGACTTCAGGATCGAGTCTGAGGATCGTCAGTTGTTGGTCTCGATGTACCCGTGTCCCGCGCTCGACGAGGCGGACGGGCTGACCTGGGCCGCGCTGCTGCTGGGCGGCGACGAACCCCTCGCCGCCCTCGTCCAGGCCGTCGATCCTCGTGCGGGCGTCACCCGCGCTCCATCACCCCACGGCGACGCCGCCGCGACGTGGTTGGTTCAGGTCGACGCCGCTGCGCCACCCGCCCCCGAGCCGCCCGAAGTGGCGGTGACGCTCTTCAGCACCGGCGCCGACTTCCGGTTCAGCCCCGGCTGAGGGCTCGCTGAATCGGGGCCTTGGTCTTCCGCGACCGGCCCTTGATGTTCCAAACACCACTGACCGCGCAATCCGTTCGCGCCCCTGACTGTCGCCGTGCATCCGCGCGCGCCCGGGCGATGGGAGTGCTGAGTGGTGCCTCCCCCCTGCCACTGAGACAGCAACACCAGCCAGCGACACACCCCGAAAGGAGGTCCGTATGCACGGACTCACGACATGGATCAGCGAGAGGGTTCGCGACGACGAGACGGGTGCCACCGCGGTCGAATACGGCCTCCTCGCGGCGCTCATCGCCGTCGTCATGGCGGTCGGTGCGGCGTTCCTGGGCGAACAGCTCAAGGCGCTGTTCGACTTCATCGGCGGATCCCTCTAGCCCGAAGGGATGGGCATCCGCCGGGAGCCCGCAGAGGGCTCCCGGCGGCTGCCACCGTCGCCGATGAACTTCCGCAGAGACGAGCGGGGCGTCGTGGCCGTGGAACTGGCCTTCGTCCTCCCCATCCTCGTCCTCCTCCTCTTCGGGATCGTGGAGTGCGCCATCACCTACAACCGCGCCCAGGCCCTCCACGCCGCCGCCCGAGAGGGCGCCCGCGTCGCGTCGCAGTCGTACGCCACGTCGGGCGAGATCGAGGCCCGGGTCCGCGACGCACTGGAGCCCATCTCCTTTGCCAACCCCGTGGCCGTGGTGATCTCCCCCTCCTCCGGGCGGCCCTGCAACCTGCGCACCGGGGCGCCCGTCACCGTTTCCGTGACCGTCGACGACGAGGTTGACATCCCCTTGTGGCCGTCCAGCCCGATGACGGTGACCCTCGAAGGCAAGGGCGAGTTCCGATGCGAGTGAACGGTTTGGCCGACGAGAGCGGGATCTCGGTGCTCATGGTGTCGGTCTCGATCATCGCCCTCTTCGGGTCGGCCTCCATCGCCGTCGACCTCGGCAACCTTTGGATGACCCGGCGCCACGTCATCGTGGCCGCCGCCGCCGCCGCCCTCGCCGCCGCCTCCGACTACGCCGTCGGCCAAGACGGCTGCGCCGTTGCTCCGGACTACGTCTCCCGCAACGACTCCGACGCCACCCTCACCGGCTGCGGCGGCGTGCCGACGGGGCCGACGTCGGGCTACGTCACCGTCGACGCCCAGACGCCCGTCGACTACGCGTTTGCCGGGGTGATCGGCTTTCCCGACCGTCCGGTGGACGCGGGCACGGCGGCGGCGTGGGGCGTGCCCGCCGGGGTGGCCGGCCTGCGGCCTTTCGGGCTCTGCAAGGACGACCCCAGCTTCGCCGCCTGGGCCGCCAATCCGAGTGGCATCTCTCCGCCGGCGCGGGTGCCCTACACCAACAACCCGACCGATTGCGGAGGGGCTCCGGGGAACTGGGGGATCATCGACCTCGACGACGTCCGTCCGGTCGCCAACGACGACATCAAGGAATGGACCCGCTACGGGTACCCCGGCTTCGTGCGCCCCGGCCACGTCGGCGGCGACACGGGGGCGCTTTCCAACAGCCTCGACGACGCGCTCGCCGCCGTCCGCCAGCAGCGTTTCCCGATCCCGGTGTTCGACCGGGTGGTGGGCGAGGGATCGAACGCCCGCTTCCACATCATCGGCTTCGTCGGCATCCAACTCGTGAACTGGAAGACGACCGGCGCCGAGCAGACCCGGTACCTCGAGGTGCGCTTTACCGAGATGGTGGCGTCGGGGGAGTGCTGCGATCCCGGGGCGACTGACTACGGCCTGCGCGCCGTCCACATTTGCGAGGTCGACCCGAGCTTCGACCCCGCCCACTGCCAGTCCTGAACGACCCAGACCACGCGAGCAACAGGAGTCCACGGTGCGACGTCGTGAACGAAATCAGTTCGAAGCCAAGCCCAAGGAGCCGGGCGGCCGGCGGGTACGAGGCGCCGTCGCCGCCATCGTCCTGGCGTCGGTCGGAGCCGTGGGGCTCGTGACCTTCGTCAAGGGCGCCGAGGACCGCGCCCTGGCCGGTGAGCGCTTGGTCACCGTCTTCGTGGTGAAGGACCGCGTCGAGGCGGGGACGCCGGCCGAGGAGATCAAGGGCCACGTTCGCACTGAGCGTGTTCCGGCCAAGGTGCGCGCCCGCGGAGCCGTCACCGACATCGAGAGCCTCGGAGGCCGGGTGGCGAGCGTCGACCTCGTGGCCGGCGAACAGGTGACCGTCGAGCGGTTCATCTCTCCTGAGGTGTTCGGCCGCACCGGTGGCCAGGTCGACATCCCCGAGGGCAAGCTCGAAGTCACCGTCTCGCTCGAGCCGCAGCGGGCCGTGGGCGGCGTGCTGCGGCCCGGGAGCACGGTGGCGGTGCTGGCGTCGTTCGAGCCCTTCGACGTGTCGGGCGGCACCGACGTCGACGGTGCGTCCGTCCCCGCGGGGGGCAAGACGCCGAACTCCACCCACCTCATCCTCCACAAGGTGGTGGTGACCAACGTGCAGTCGGCCCAGACCTTCAGCTTCGGGATGGGCGAGGGTCAATCGGGAGCCGGGGCAGACGAGGACGGCGAGACCGCTCCGGCGCCGTCGGAAAGCCTGCTTGTGACCATGGCGCTCGACGCCCCCGCTGTCGAGCAGGTGGTTTTCGCCGCCGAGCACGGCACGGTGTGGTTGGCCATCGAACCGACTGACGCCCCCGAGGAGGGGACCCGCGTTCAGACCAGAGGGACGATCTACGAATGACTGAGTCGACGATCACCCAAGCCGCGTCCGTGGTCGTGGCCACGCCGGTTGAAGCCTTCGAGGCACGCGTTCGTCAGGTCCTCACGCCCGAGGGCGGTGAACCTGTCAACGGCGAGGTGCGCCGGTGGGGCGACGGCCTCGACGATCCCGATCCCGCCAGCACGGTCGACGCCATCGCCGCCCTCGGTCCTGACGTGGTCGCGATCGGGCCCGGCCTGGCCTTTGACGACTGGGTCCGGCTGGCCGAGGCCTTCGACCGCCAGCACCCCGAGATCGACCTGGTGTTGTTCGCCGAGCCCACTCCTCGCCTCTACGAGGTAGCCCTCCGCACGGGCGTGCGCCAGGTCGTCCCACCCGAGGCCGACGACGACGACGTGCGGGCGGCCCTCGAAGAGGCCCTGGCCACGGCGGGCCGACGACGTGCCAACCTGCTCGGGGTGCCCGTCTCCGGCCCCAAGGGCCACGTGGTGGCGATCGTCGGACCCAAGGGGGGCGTGGGGAAGACCACCATCGCCACCAACCTCGCCGTCGGCCTGGCCGCCATCGCGCCCCGGGAGGTCGTGCTGATCGACCTCGACCTCCAGTTCGGTGACGTCGCCCACGCCCTGCGCATCGACCCCGACCGCACCATCGCCGACGCCCTGCGCTTCGACGCCTACCGCGACATCACCTCGCTCAAGGCATTTCTGACGCCCCACCCCAGCGGCGCCTACGTGTTGTGTGCTCCCGACTCGCCTGCAGCCGTCGACGAGATCGAGGCCGAGCGGGTGGGGCAGGTGGTGCGCATGATCGGCGAGGCCTTTCCGTACGTCGTGGTTGACACGGCGTCGGGCCTCGACGAGTTCATGCTCGCCGGAGCCGAGGCCGCCACCGATCTCGTCATGGTGGGTGTGACCGACGTGCCGTCCGTTCGGAGCATGCGCAAGGAGGCCGAGGCGCTCGACCGCATCGGCATGACGACCCAGGCCCGACACTTCGTCCTCAACCGAGCCGACCGAGAAGTCGGGCTGTCGCTCAGCGACATCGAGGAGACGGTCGGCATGCCCGTCGACGTTGCCGTGCCCAGCTCCGTGATCGTCACCGTGTCGGTGAACCAGGGCATCCCGATCGTGGCCCAGGCCGAGGCGTCACCACCCAAGGACGCGCTGCTGCGTCTCGTCGGGCGCTTTGCCGAGGTGCCCGTTGTCATGCCCAAGGGTCGGTTCGCACGTCGCAAGGAAGAGAGGAAGGGGAAGGATCGATGAAACTCGGAGAGCGACTGAAGCAGGTCGAGGTCGAGGAGGCGTCGTCGTCGACCCGCCCGCAACTGGTCTCGAATGACCCCGCCGCCTGGGGCCGCGCCCACGCCCCGGCCGGGCCCCGGTCGGTGGACGCCCTCGACGACCTGAAGCAGCGGACCCAGCAGGCGCTCTTCGCACGCCTCGGGTCGCGCCTGTACGACTCGTCGCTGGACGCCGACGCCCTCCACACCATGGTGATGGACGAGCTCGAGGAGCTGATGGCCGAGGAGGAGATCCCCCTCACGGTCGAGGAGCGCCAGCGGATCGTCGCCGAGATCAGCCAGGACGTCCTGGGCTATGGGCCCCTCGAGCGCTACCTGGCCGACCCGAGCGTCACCGAGATCATGGTGAACACGGCGGACTCCATCTACATCGAGCGCGACGGGAAGATCGTGCCCACCCCATCGCGGTTCTTCAGCGACGAGCACCTGCGCCGAGCCATCGAGCGGATCGTCTCGCAGGTGGGGAGGCGGATCGACGAGTCGTCGCCCATGGTCGACGCCCGCCTCGCCGACGGGTCCCGGGTCAACGCCATCATCCCCCCGCTTTCGGTGGACGGGCCGATGCTCACGATCCGGAAGTTCTCCCGCAAGGCTCTGTCGACCGACGACCTCGTCGCCATCGGGACGCTCACCCCTGACACCGTCGAGTTTCTGTCCGCCTGCGTGAACGGGCGGCTCAACGTGCTCGTCAGCGGGGGCACCGGTGCCGGGAAGACCACCCTCCTCAACGTCCTCTCGTCGTTCATCCCCGAAGACGAACGCATCGTCACCATCGAAGACTCCGTCGAGCTGCGGATGCACCAGGAGCACCTGGTGCGGCTCGAGAGCCGGCCGCCCAACATCGAGGGGAAGGGCCAGGTTGCCATCCGCGACCTGGTGCGCAACTCGCTGCGCATGCGGCCCGATCGGATCATCGTCGGCGAGGTCCGGGGCGGCGAGGCCCTCGACATGCTCCAGGCCATGAACACGGGGCACGACGGCTCGCTCTCGACCCTTCACGCCAATTCCCCGCGCGACGCCCTCTCGCGGCTGGAGACCATGGTGCTGATGGCGGGAATGGACCTGCCGGTGCGGGCCATCCGGGAACAGATCGCCTCGGCCATCGACCTCGTCGTGCACATGTCGCGCCTTCGGGACGGCACCCGTCGGGTTACCCACGTCTCCGAGGTCGGCTACATGGAGGGCGAGGTCATCTCGCTCTCCGACATCTACCTGTTCGACTACGGGGCCGGCATCGACGACCGGGGACGGTTCATCGGCACGATGAAGCCCACGGGCTTGCGGCCGGCCTTCAGCGACAAACTCGAACAACTCGGCATCGCCCTGCCCGCGGGCGTGTTCGGCGTGGACGACGCCGTCGCCCTGCTCGAGGAGATGAGGAACTACCGGTGACGCGCGCCCTGGTCAGGCGCCGACGCCGGCGACGCTGGCCCACGCTGGGCTGGCGCCGGGCGCTGGTGTTTTTCAGCGCTTGGGCGCTCGTGGTCGACCTCGCGGCGGCGCAGGCGGCCGCCGCCCAGACCAAGGCGCCCCTGGAGTTGGTCGACCTGGACACGACCTCGCGGCCCTACGTGACGGTCACCGTGGCCGTTCCGCGCGAGCTCGCCGCCGCTGAGCTCGGGCCCCAGAACTTCACGGTCACGGAGGACGGCGAGCCGCGGAAGGCCGCCGTGACCCGCGTCCCCGGCGACACCCTGGAGGTCGTCCTCGTCATCGACGCCTCCGGCAGCATGCTCGGCGAGCCGCTGGCGGCGGCCAAGGCGGCGGCCCAGGGCTTCGTGGCCGCCATGCCCGCCGGGACGCGCATCGCCGTGGTGGGTTTCGGCAACGCACCCGACGTCGTGGCCGGCTTTGGCCGCGACGAGCTGACGGCGGCGATCGACGGGCTGACGGCCAAGGGCGAGACCGCGCTCTACGACGCCGTGGTGACGGGGGTCGAGCAGTTCGCTGCCGGTGGCGAGGGCGCCGCCCGCCGCTACACCGTCCTCCTCTCGGACGGGGGCGACACGGCGAGCGCCCGGACCATCGAAGAGGCGGTGGCGGCGCTGACGGCGGCCGACACTGGGTTCTCCGCCGTGGCCCTGGCGACGGCGGAGAGCGACCTCGGTGCCCTCGGCCAGCTCGCTCAGGCCACCGGCGGCAAGGTGGTCGCCGCCAGCGACCCGTCAGAACTGGCAGCCGCATACGACGCCATCGCCGGGAAGATCGTCAACCAGTACGAGGTGCGATATCGATCGGAGGCCGAGGGCAAGACGCGTGTCGAGGTGGAGGTCGCGGCCGACGGGGTCGTCGCCGAGTGGCGGGACACCGTCGACTTCGACCCGCTCCCGGCGCCGGAGATGGCCCCGGCACCCGAGCCGCCCCGACCCTCCAGCGCCGGCGGCCCCGGGCTCTGGGCACAGGCTTGGTGGCTGTACATCGGCGTCGTGCCCGTTGGCCTCGCGCTCTTCATCGCCTCCTGGCTGCTCCTCGCGACCCGCCGACCCCGACCGCGCAGGCGGCTCGCCCGCGAACTGGGCGTTGGCGCCGACGCGGCGCCCTCCGCCTTCACCGGCCTCAGCGAGCGGGCCAGCGCGCTGGCGGAGCGGGTCCTGGCCCGCGGAGGGCGGTCGAGCCGGCTCAACGCCGCGCTGGAACGGGCCGGCCTCATGGTGCGCCCGGGCGAGTTCGTGGTGGCGGCGGGGAGTGTGGTCATCGCCGGCTCGGCGGCTGCGCTCCTCGTCTTCGGTGCACTTGGCGCCGTCGTGGTGACCGGTGGGCTGGGGGCAGCAGCGTGGTTCGGCCTGGCCGGCGCTGCCCGCCGTCGCCAGCGCCGCCTCGCCGACCAACTCGGCGACACCCTGCAGCTTCTGGCCGGGAGTCTGCGCAGCGGCCACGGGCTCATCCAGGCGCTCGACATGGTGACCCGGGAGGCGGAATCTCCCACGGCCGAGGAGTTCCACCGGGTGATCGTGGAGGCACGTCTCGGTCGAGACCTCTCCGACGCCCTCGACGCCCTCGCTCGCCGCTCCGGCAGCGAAGACATGGAGTGGGTGGTTCAGGCCATCCGCATTCACCGGGAGGTCGGCGGCGACCTGGCCGAGATCCTCGACCGGGTCGGCGAGACGATCCGCGACCGCAACCGCGTGCGGGGTCAAGTGCGGTCGCTGACCGCCGAGGGCCGCCTGTCGGCCATCATCCTCATGGCGTTGCCCTTCCTGGTCGGGGCCTGGATGTGGTTCACCAACCGTCCGTACGTCGCCGAGCTGTTCGAGCGATCCGAAGGGCGGATGCTGCTGGGCGTCGGCGGGTTCCTCATGACGATGGGAGCCGTGGTGATGAAGCGGCTCGTGAAACCGGAGTTCTGATCGATGCTCGATCTCCCGCTTCCTGTCTACGGATACGTCGGCGCCGTCGTGCTCTCTGTTCCCGTGCTGTGGTGGTCGGTGGCGAGCGCCGACCCGCCCGGCCACCTCGTGCGGACGAACCTCATTCGGGGGAGGGCGCGGCCGAGCGACGTGCGCGAGGTCGAGCTGACCCGGTCGGCCCGGGAACGCCTGCTCGAACCGATCCTGGGGCTGTGCTCGCGCACCGCCCGCCGTCTGGTGCCCTCGACGATGGTGACGTCGCTCGAGAACCGGATCGCCCGAGCGGGGATGACGGGGCGATGGCCGGTCGAGCGGGCGCTGGCCATGAAGCTGATCATCGGGCTGAGCGGGTTCGGCGTGGGCCTCCTGGCCATCGCCTCGAATCCGTCCCCCCGGTCGGTGCTCCTGACTGTGGCCCTCGCCGGCGCCGGTTCGAGCGCCCCCGAGATCTTGCTCGCCCAGCGGGCCCGGGCGCGCCAGGCCGTTGTCCTCCGCAAGCTGCCGGACACGCTCGACGAAATCACCATCAGCGTCGAGGCCGGGCTCGGCTTCGAAGCAGCCATGGCCGAGGCGGGCCGGTCGGGGAGCGGGCCCCTGGCTGAGGAATTGATCCGCACGTTGCAGGACATCCAGCTCGGGGTGCCCCGCTCTGCGGCCCTGTCCAACTTGGTGAACCGCACCGACGTGCCCGACCTCCGGCACTTCGTGATCGCCGTCCGTCAGGCTGAGCAGTACGGCGTGCCCATCGCCCAGGTGTTGCGGGTGCAGTCGAAGGAGATGCGTGAGCGGCGCCGCCAGCGGGCCGAGGAGCGGGCCATGAAGATGCCGGTCAAGATCCTCATTCCGACCGTCTTCTTCATCCTTCCTGCCCTCTTCATCGTCATCCTCGGGCCCGCCGTCCTCCGCCTCGCCGACAGCCTGGGCCGGTGACAGCTTCGGGCGTCTCGGCAGGATTCGAGTCCCGCCCCGCTGCCGATACACCCGCCGATGGGGAAGGGCCGCGGCGCAGATCTTCCGGGGGGGCCGTGCATCGAGGCCCCGTCGAGCGATGGGTCGGGCGGGAGGCCATCGACTCATGAAACGGGCTCGATGCCAGGACGCACCGCTCGCAAGACCCGATCCGCGCCGGCGCTCACGCCCGCCGAGGTCAAGGGTTTGGTTGCGTCCGCGCGCCAGGGCGATCGGGACGCCTTTGGGATGCTTTATGAGGAATATCGACGCCGAATCTTCAACCTGGCGCGGTTCTCCCTCCCGTTCGCGGCGGCCGAAGACGTGGTGGCTGAGACGTTCGTGCGAGCGTGGGTGGCCCTGCCCCGTTACCGCGACGTGGGAGTGCCCTTCGTCGCTTGGCTGTACGGCATCGCCCGCCACGTTGTGGCCGACGCCCAGCGGGTCGGGTGCCGGGTTGAGCCCCGAGCGGAGCCCCGCCTCGACGTCGTGGAGCCGAGGGACCACGACCTGGACCGCCTCACCCTCGGCG
This sequence comes from Actinomycetota bacterium, assembly GCA_016179865.1. Classification (GTDB taxonomy): domain Bacteria; phylum Actinomycetota; class Acidimicrobiia; order IMCC26256; family JACPCJ01; genus JACPCJ01. The sequence goes on from JACPCJ010000106.1 coordinate 18,692, forward strand.
CCGCCCTCGATCGGCTTCCTGACGAGCAGCGGCGCGTGATCGAACTCAAATTTTTGGCCGGCCTCACCAACGGCGAGGTCGCGGCGGCGTTGGGCAAGACCCCGGGGGCAGTGAACACGCAGCAGTGGCGTGCCCTCGCCACGCTCCGGACATTTCTGGAGGAAGCATGATGCGCCGACTTTCGCGGGCTCTGCTCGCCGACCTCGACCGCTGGGAAGCGGGTTCGATCGGGATCGACGACCTCGCCACCCGCCACCCCGACCACGCCGAGGTGCTGACCGAGATGCATGCCTTGGTGACCATGCTGACCGTCGCGCCCGAGCGTGCTCCCGGGCCGTCTTGGAAGGAACTGTCGGCGATGCTGCCGGCGCAGTGTTCCGCCTCGGCCACGGAGCGCCGGGGCCTGCCCCGAAGCCTGGCGGTCAAGAGCGTGGTCGCCGCCTTCCTGGCCGGGGCCGTCGCTGCCCCCGCCACCGCCGCCGCCCAGAGAGGCAACGACGCTGCCGCCGGGGCGCCGGCGCCCGGTGGTGCGTCTCGGGATCCGGCGGCGGTCGTGGTCGAGTCGGCCGACCCGACACCGGCCAGGGCCGAGCAGACGGTCGTCATCGACGACGTGGCGCTTGCGGCTGCACCCGAAGCCATCGATGAGGTATCCGCCCCGGAGACACCGAGTGAATCACGCGACGCCCCCGAGGAGGTCGCTCCCGCGCCGGCCACGTCACCCGTGTCGGGACCCGCGACCGAGCCGGCGTCGCCGCCGGCGGCCGCACCCGAAGATGCGCAGGCGACCCCTGACCCCACTGCGGATGACCCGGAGCCAGACCCGGAGCCAGACCCGGCTCCGGAGCCGAGCCCGGCACCGGACTCAGGAACCGCTTCAGCGCCCGAGTCTGATGGCCGGGGGAGAAGCGGGGACGCTCCGGGCCACGGAGGTACGCCCCCCGGCCAGGCCGGCCGACCGGACCGGGCGAACGGCAAGAAGTAGTCAGACCTCCCGGCCCAGGAGGGCGAGGAGGCGTCGGTGCGCGGGGGCGTCCTCGGCGCATTCCACCTCAGGCCCGAACACGCCCGGCATCCGGAAGTTGTCGATGGGCATCTGCTGGGCGATGCCGAGGATGGTGTTGGCGAGATCCACGTCGATGGAGCCCTCCTGCCCGGTGGCGATGGCGGTGTCGGCGACGTGGGTGAAGATCTCCAGGGCGCTGAAGGTTGCGCCCTGCTCGCCCGGCACCTCGCCGAAGGGCATCATCACGTTGCGCTCCAGCACACCCGGCTGGTTCCACGCCTCGACGAGTTCCTTGCCCGCCTGGCGGAAGCCGGTGGCGGGGTCGTCGCCTACGAAGTCCTCGCTCATCAATTCGGCCGCAACCCGGTGCTCGTTCACCCCGATGGCGATGAGCTTGGCGGCGCCCGTGAGGTGGTTCGTCAGTGCCTTGACGTCGAACTCGGCGCACGGCGTGGAGTCGCCGAGCTGGCCGGGCTGGATGCCGTCCAAGATGGTCTGGCCGTTGGAGACGGCCTGCTCGATGAACTGAACGGGATTCATTTCCCCTCCTGGTGGTGGCTTGGTCGTGGGTGAGCGTTGACACCCTACGCGCGTCTGCCCGGTCGCGCGCGAGGCTGGATTTCTTGACCCTCGATCCCACGCAGCTCGCCGAGGTGAGCGACCCGTACCCGTTGTACGCGGCCCAGCGGGCAGAGGCTCCGGTCGCCCGGGCGCCGTCGGGCTTCTGGTGCGTGACCGGCTACGACGAAGCGGAGGCTGTGCTGCGCGACTCGCGGTCGACGACGGGGCCCATCGGGGCCCGCTACCGCGAGGCGCTGCCCGACGGCTCGGCGGCCCGCACCGAGCTCGGCCGCCGGATCAACCTCATCGACCCCCCCGACCACACGCGGGTCCGGGGTCTGGTTGGCAAGGCGTTCACGCCCCGCCGGGTCGAGCAGATGCGGGAGTGGATCGCCACCCTTGCCGACCGGCTGCTGGCCGACGCCGAGACCATCGCCACCATCGAGGGAGCCGTCGACCTCCTGCCCGTGGTGGCCCACCCCCTTCCGTCGCTCGTGATCTCGGAATTGCTCGGCGTTCCCGGAACCGACCGGGCGCTCCTGTCGGAGCTGACCGAGGCCACGGCACCCCTGCTCGGCGTCTCGGTGCCGGCCGACGACTGGGAACGCGGACTTGATGCCAGCGAGCGCTTCGCCGAGTACGTCGAGGGCCTGCTCGCCGAGCGGGCCCAGGCCCCAGGCGACGACTTGCTGTCGGCGCTCATCGCCGCCGAGGAAGAGGGCGACCGGCTCACCCACGAGGAGCTGATGTCGCTCGTGGTCACGCTCTACGCCGCCGGCCATCGCACCACCCGCGACCTCTTCACCAACGGCCTCGCCGCCCTTCTCCGCGCCGAGCCGGCCCAGCGCGCGGCGGCCGCCGACGACCCCAAGCGGGCAACCGAGGAATTCGTGCGCTTCGCCACCCCGACGCACTTCGTGGGCCGGGTGCCCGTGGAGCCCATGGAAGTCGCCGGGGAGGCCATCGGCCCCTACGAACCCGTCCTCGTGTTCCTCGCCGCCGCCAACCGCGACCCCCGCCGCTTCGCCGATCCCGAACGCCTCGACGTCACCCGCGCCCCCGACCCACCGCCCCTCTCGTTCGCCCTCGGCCCCCACTTCTGCCTCGGCGCCTCCCTCGCACGCACCGAGGTCGAGATCCTGGTGGGTGCCACCCTCCGCCGCTGGCCTGAGATGTCTTCCGCGGAAGACGACCACGGCTGGTGGACGGCGGGCCCGTTCCGGGGCTTGAAGTCGCTGCGGGTGCGCCTGGGCTGAGCGAGAAGGCAAGGGTGGCGGAATTCACGCGTCTGCGGTCACACCCCCGTGCTTGGATGGTGGCCCAGCGAGACGAGGGGGCGCCGCGGTGGCTGACGTGACGATGTTCGAGCGAGACACGACGCCGGAGGCGGATCCGGCGGGTCCGGGCCGGTACCGGTCGGTGATGACCGAGAACTGGCAAGCTCCGATCCTCCCCCACGGGGGAATCGTGACCGCCGTGGCCCTGCGGGCCATGGAGATGGAGCTCGCTCGCCCCGACCAGAAGCTCCGGTCGGTTACCACGGTGTTCGCCGCTCAGGTGCCACCCGGCCCGGTCGAAATCGACGTCGCCGTCCTCCGACGCGGCAAGGCGGCGTCCCAGGCCATCGCCACCGTTCGCCCGCAGGGCGCGGACGCCGGGCACACGGCGGTGGCCGTCTTCGGTGCCACCCGGCCCGGGTTCGAGTTCACCGACCTCTCCATCCCCGAGGTCCCGCCGCCCGAGGATTGTCCGAGCAACCGCGACATCGAAGAGCGCGAGCAGCCGTGGGCGTCGGCCACCTTCTGGCACCACGCCGAGAGCCGGATCGCCCGGGGGCACCCTTGGTGGGACGAGGAATGGGAGCCCGACGGCACTTCTGAGCGGTGCTACTGGATGCGTTTCGACGAGCCACCGCTGCGCGACGACGGCACCCTCGATCCCCTCGCCGTGGTGGCCCTGTGCGACACCATGCCCGGGGCGGTGGGGGAGCGCATGGGCCCCGGGCAGCCCATGTGGTTCGCGCCCAGCGCCGACCTGACCATCCACCTGTTCCAGGACGCCACCGCCGAGTGGCTGCTCGCCCGCAACCGCGCCCGCCACGCCGGCGAGGGGTATGCATCGCTCGAGATGGAGATGTGGGACGTCGAGCGCGGCCTCATCGCCTACGCCACGCAGATGATGATCTTCAGCTTCCCCGACGGCCCGCCCGAGAACCCCCACCCACCGGTCTGAACGTCTCAACCGCGGCAGTGCACCGGTCCGCATACGCTGCGGCCTCGTGGGGGACGCCGTCTTCAGCCGTGCCGAGGCGGACGCGTTGCTGGTCGAACTGCGTTCGGCGATCGATGAGCTGATTGCCCTGCGCGCCGACCTCACGGCCGCCGTCCACGCCCACGAAGAAGGCGACGAGTCGGTGCCGCTGGCCGACCTGAAGGGGATGGACGCCCGCCTCGCCGAGGTGCTGGACCTGTTCCGCGTCCACGGTGTCGACGTGAAGGGGTGGGCGCCCCTCCTCCTCGACTTCCCGCTCGCGCCCGACGGGGCGATCCTGCTCTGTTGGCTCGAGGGTGAGGACCAGATCGGTTGGTATCACGACGCTCGCCAAGGATTTGCCGGCCGCCGCCGGCTCGACGATCTGCCCGACTGACGAGGGGGACTCGATGGCCCTGAACACCATGCAGGAGCAGATGTGCTCGGAGAGCCGATGGGACTTCTCCGATCTGTCGGCGCTCTACATCAACTGCACGCTCAAGCGGTCCCCCGAGCCGTCGCACACCCAGGGGCTGGCCGACCTCTCCATCGCCATCATGGAGAAGAACGGGGTGACCACTGAGACCATCCGCGCCGTCGACTACGACATCGCCCCCGGCGTCTACGCCGACATGACCGAGCACGGCTGGCCCACGGACGACTGGCCGGCGATCGCCGAGAAGGTGATGGCCGCCGACATCCTCGTCCTGCTCAGCCCGATCTGGCTGGGTGAGAAGTCGTCGATCTGCACCAAGGTGATCGAGCGCCTGTACGGGAACTCGCACATGCTCAACGACGAGGGCCAGTACGCCTACTACGGGCGGGTCGGCGGCTGCATCATCACCGGCAACGAGGACGGCGCCAAGCACTGCGCCATGAACATCCTCTACTCCCTCCAGCACCTCGGATACGTGATCCCGCCCCAGGCCGACTCGGCGTGGCTGGGAGAGGCGGGCCCCGGCCCCTCCTACCTGGACCCCGGTTCGGGGGGACCCGAGAACGACTTCACGAACCGCAACACCACCTTCCTGACTTGGAACCTCCTCCACCTGGCCCGCATGATCAAGGACGCCGGGGGCATTCCCGCCCACGGGAACCAGCGGGCGAGCTGGGACGCCGGGTGCCGGTTCGACTTCGCGAACCCCGACTACCGGTAGGGACCGTAAAGGTCACGAACCGGTGCTGGGACGGGGGTAATTGACCGTTAGGGAGGATTGATGGAGGACCACTTCGAGGGCCGGATCGGGCGCTACTGGTGGGACGCCGAGCCGTGGTGGCCCAACCCGGTCCGGCCGCCCGAGGGGGCGCCGAACATCCTGATCGTGGTGCTCGACGACGTGGGCTTCGCCCAGGTCGGGTGTTTCGGCTCCGACATCGCCACCCCCAACCTCGACGCCCTCGCCGCCGCGGGGCTGCGCTACACGAACTTCCACACCACGGCCCTGTGCTCGCCCACCCGCGCCTGCGTGCTCACGGGGCGCAACCACCACACCTGTGGGATGGGGCGCATCATCGAGCTGGCGGCGGGATTCCCTGGTTACCACGCGCGCATTCCCCGGTCGTGCGGGTTCCTCCCCGAGATGCTCACTCCACACGGCTACGCGGCGTGGGCCGTCGGCAAGTGGCACCTGACCCCCGAGGACGAGACCCACCTCGGGGCGACGCGGGAGCGCTGGCCGCTGGGTCGGGGGTTCGAGCGCTACTACGGCTTCATCAACGGGGGCGAGACCCACCAGTTCGCCCCCGAGCTGGTCTACGACAACCACTTCGTTGACCCGCCCCGCTCGATCGAGGAGGGCTACCACCTCACCGAAGACCTGGTGGACAAGGCCGTGGAGTTCGTGAGCGACCTGCGCCAGGTTGACCCGGCCAAGCCCTTCCTCCTCTGGTTCGCCACCGGCGCGTGCCACTCGCCCCACCACGCGCCCCCGGAGTGGATCGAGCGCTACGCGGGGGCTTTCGACGACGGCTGGGACGCCTGGCGGGAGCGGACCTTCGCCCGTCAGGTGGCCGAGGGCATCGTTCCCGCCCACACCGAGCTGTCACCCCGGCCCGACTGGGTGCCGGCGTGGGCCGACCTTCCTGAGGGCACGCGCCGGCTCTATGCCCGTTACATGGAGGCGTTCGCCGGCTACCTCTCGCACACCGACCACCACCTCGGCCGCCTCCTCGACTTCCTGGCCGGGACGGGAGAGCTCGACAACACCATGGTGATGGTGCTCTCCGACAACGGGGCCTCCTCGGAAGGTGGCCCGACCGGTTCGATCAACGACGTGCGGCTGTGGAATGGCCTGCCTCGCACGGTCGAAGAGGCCCTCGATCGCATCGGCGAGATCGGGGGGCCCCGGGCCCACAACAACTACCCCTGGGGGTGGACGGTCGCCGGCAACACCCCCTTCCGCCGCTGGAAGCGCGAGACGCACGAGGGAGGAGTGGCCGACCCGCTCATCGTGTCGTGGCCGGCTCGCATGGCCGGAGCCGGGGGCGACCGGGGCGACGGGCTGCGCCGCCAGTACGTGCACGCCATCGATCTCGCCCCCACCATCCTCGAGGCCATCGGGATCGAGCCGCCGGCCGAGATCCGCGGCGTGCGCCAGGTTCCGGCCGAAGGGACATCGTTTCTCCGCTCGCTCACCGACCCGGCGGCCCCCGAGCACCACGTGACCCAGTACTACGAGATGTTCGGCTGCCAGGCCATCTACCACGACGGCTGGAAGGCCGTGACGTACCACCCCATCCAGGATGACAAGCCCGGCCTGGACCGGGCCGAGTGGGAGTTGTACGACCTGCGCGCCGACCCATCGGAGTGCCACGACCTGGCGTCCGAGCAACCCGAGAGGCTGGCGGAAATGGTGGAGCTGTGGTGGCGAGAGGCCGAGGCGCACGATGTGCTGCCCCTGGACAACCGCCCCTTCTCGGAGTTCATCTTCGACCGGCCGGACGGGCTGGCGGCGCGCGACCGCTACGTGTATCGGCCCGGCGGGGGGATGGTGCCCGAGTTCGTCGCCGTCAACGTGCGCAATCGCTGGCACCGCGTGACGGCGGAGATTGACGTCCCCGAGGGTGGCGTGGAGGGCGTCATCCTCGCCCAGGGCTCGTACCTGGGCGGGTGGGCCTTCTACGTCGTCGACTCCACCCTCCGGTACGTACACAACCTCTCGGGGCTGGAGGAGCACCGGGTGGCGTCGCCCCAGCCGCTCGCGCCGGGTCACCACGTGGTGGGCTTCCAGTTCCGCCCCGGCGACCACGGGTCCGGCGAGGTGGACCTCGTCGTGGATGGTGAGGTCGTCGGAAGCGGTTCGATCCCGCGGTTCACGTGGACGCGCTTCTCGCTTACCGGCCACGGTCTCACGTGCGGGAGGGGGCTGGCCCCGGCCGTGAGCGACGAGTTCGTCGCACCGTTCCGCTTCACGGGTGGGCTCAGCGAGGTCGTGGTCGAGGTCGAGCCGCGGGGTGAGCTGACCGAGGCCGAGGCGGAGGCCGAGGCTCAGGCCGCCATCACCACCCAATGATCGCCGGCGTTGACCTCGACGTCTTGGCCGAGTGGATGGACGGTGAGGGTCTGGGCGGTGGCCCGGTGGAGGACGCGCGGCTGCTGACGGGCGGGACCCAGAACATCCTCGTTCGCTTCCGGCGGGCCGAACGTGAGTACGTCCTCCGTCGCCCACCCATCCACAAACGGACCAACAGCGACGAGACCATGCGCCGTGAGGCGAGGGTGCTCGCCGCCCTGGCGGGAAGCGACGTGCCGCACCCCGCCTTCATCGCCGGCTGCCCCGACGAAGGTGTCCTCGGCGCCGCCTTCTATCTGATGGAGCCCGTCGACGGGTTCAACCCCACGACCGCGCTCCCGCCCCTCCACGCCGGTGACCCGGCCGTTCGGCACGCCATGGGCCTCGAGATGCCCGACGCCATCGCCGCCCTCCACCGGGTCGACTTCCTGGCCGCCGGACTCGACGGCTTCGGTAAGCCCGACGGCTACCTGGAGCGCCAGGTCGATCGATGGCGGAGCCAGCTCGAGTCGTACTCGGAGCTGGAGGGGTACCCGGGCCCCGAAATTCCCGGGGTCGACGCCGTGGCGGACTGGCTCGACGCCAACCGGCCGGAGCCGTCAGCGCCCGGGGTGATTCACGGGGACTTCCACCTGGCCAACGTCCTCTTCGACCCGACTTCGCACCGGATGCTCGCCATGGTGGACTGGGAGCTGAGCACGTTGGGCGACCCCCTGGTCGACCTCGGACAGCTCCTCGCCACCTGGCCCGCTTCCGACGATGACCCGGGCGCCATGATGCTGACCGTCCAGCCGTGGGGCGGCTTTCCCGCGCCGGAGGAGCTGGTGGCGAGGTACGCGCAGGGCAGCAACCGAGATCTCACCGCCGCGAATTGGTACGAGGTCCTCGCTTGCTACCGGCTCGGGATCATTCTGGAAGGAACGCATGCCCGGGCCTTCGCAGGGAAGGCTCCCAAGGAGGTGGGAGACCTCCTCCACGGCGCGACCCTGGCGCTCTTCGCCCGCGCCCGCCGCCGCGCCGGCGTCTGATCGTGTGTGAGTATCTGGTTGCGGATCCCGCAACCAGATACTCACACAGCTGCTGCGGGCGGGTTCCCGTCAGATCTGGATCGGCTCGGGGCAGGCCTGGAAGCGGATGTGGCCCAGTTCGAGATCCAGCTCGAAGGGCGGCTGGCAGACGTGGACGCCCCTCGGGCTCCAGTCGGTGGCGCCCCGGTTGTCGGTCACCGTCCAGATGATGCGGTAGTCGCGGTGCCCCTCCACGTAGGTGTGCTTCAGGCGCGACCCGGCCACGTCGGTCCCGGTCTTCACCGTGTTGGGCGTGCCGTCGCCCCACTCGACCTCGATCTTGACGATCTGGCCGTCGGGGTCGTTACTCAGGTCGGTGAAGGTCATCTCTTCGCCCGCCCGGGGTCGTAGCGGCGAGTACGCCAGGTTGGCCGTCGGCGGCTGGTTGATGAGCCCCACGTCGATGGTCGTGACCACCTCGTCCACCTGGCCGTCGTTGTCGGTCGTCCGCAGCCGGATGTCGAACTCGCCCTCTTCCACGCCGTAGTCGTGGAACGGGTTGCGGGCCGTCGAGTCGACGGTCCCGTCGTCCTCGAAGTCCCACGCGTAGGTCCACCCGGTGGGCGGGGCGTCGGCAGCGTTCGCATGGGTACTCGTGTCGGTGAACTGCACCTGACCGGGCTCGATGACCTCGACGTCGAAGTCGGCCGCGGGTGGAACGTGGGCCACCGTGATCGTCTTCGTCGTCGTGTCGTCGAGATTGTGGTTGTCGCTCACCCGGAGATCGCACGTGTAGCTGCCGCCGTCGGCGAACTTGTGCGACGGGTTGGTGGCGCTCGACGTGAACCCGTCGGAGCAGCTCCAGGCACGGGCCGCGATCGACCCGTCGGGGTCGGTGCTCGTGTCGGTGAGCTGGACCGTCTGGGTCTCGTTGGGCGACGCGGGCGAGAACGAGTAGTCGGCCAGCGGCCACCGCAGCGTGCGCACGATGTCGTCGGTCTGGCCGTCGTTGTCGGTCACCGCGAGCTTCACCGTCGACGAGCTCGGGCTCGACCCGAAGTCGTGCTGGGGGTTGCGGGCCGTCGAGTCCACCGTCCCGTCGTTGTCGAAGTCCCAGGCATACGCCCAGCCGGTCGGCGGCGCGTCGGGGCCGTTCGGGTGCGTGCTCTGGTCGGTGAACTGGACCACCCCGGTCCCGTCGTCGTCCTGGGTGAACCCGGCCACCGGGGCCACGTGGCTCACCGTCACGCTCTTGGTCTCGCCATCGGTGAGGCCGTCGTTGTCGGTGACGGTGAGGGTGCACGAGTAGGTCGCCCCGTCGGCGAACTTGTGCGTCGGGTTGGCGGCGCTCGACGTGAACCCGTCGGAGCAGCTCCAGGCACGGGCCGCGATCGACCCGTCAGGGTCGGTGCTCGTGTCGGTGAACTGCACCGTTGCGGTCTCGTCGGGTGACGACGGCGAGAACGTGAAGTTGGCCGTGGGCCGCACCTTCACGCGGAAGGTGACGGTGCGGTCGTTGTTCTCCTCGTTGAGCTCCCGCACCACGTTGGCCGGGTCGCCGGTGACCCGGAGCGAGTGGTTGCCGAAGGTCGCCGGCGTCCATCCGAAGTCAAGCGTCGCCGACGCGCCGGCGGCGAGGTTCACCGTCTGGTCAGCCCCGACGGGCGCGCCGGCGTCGGCCAGACGGAAGGCGGCCCCGGTCACGTCGCGCGTCCCGGCGTTGCGCACCGTCGCCCGCACCGTCTGGGGCTCGTTGACGATCCCGTTCCCGATCACGGTGACGCTGTCGACCACAAGGTCGGCCGCGTTCGGCTCGTACACGAACACCTTGCCCGTATGGGCCTCGGAGTCGGTGACGGTGAAGAAGCCGGTCCCCACGACGATCTCGAGGAGGTCGTCGTCGCCGTCGACGTCGGCGATCAGCGGTCCGCCACTGGCGGCGTCGCCGGTGATCGTCTGGCGCCACTCTTCGGCTCCGTCCACAGCACTCACCACGAGCAGCTCCGAGGCCGGGGTGCCGGTCTCGGGGTCGCCCTCGAGGATGGTGGCGATCTCCAGGGTGCCATCGGAGTCGAGGTCAGCGATCGACACGCCGGCAGCGGTCAGGTCCCGCTCGTAGGCGACGCCCCGGAGCGGGTCGCTGCCCTGGGATGCCCAGTGGTTCGCTCCCGTCCGGTTGTCGAACGTGGCCAGGCGGTTCCCGACTTGGGCCACGATCTCGGGCTGCCCGTCGCCATCGAGATCAGCGGCGGCCAGCGGGTTGATGGTGGCGGGCTTCAGCTCCAGGCGCCAGAGCTCGGCGCCCGTCCGCCCGTTGAGTGCGATCAGGACGTTGCGGTCCGGGTTTTGCGCTGCGGGCAGGGTCTTGGGCACCGGAATCAGCAGGGTCATTGATCTCCTTCTCCCAGAGAATCTGGCCGGGGTTGGCGCCGGAGAGGGCAACGACTTTGTCGTCGACGGCGGTGCCATCCACCGAAACGTGGACCTCACACTCACCAAGGAGAATGCCCTCGGGTGCGCCGGAACCGAACACGACGTCGTTCTTCCCGTCGCCGTTCAGGTCGGTGATGACGGGCGTCGAGGCAAGCAGAGCGTCCCCTCGGGAGAACTGCCACGACTCGGTGGCGCTTCCGCCCTCGCCGTTCAGGCCGTGCACGAAGTAGCTGATGCTCTGGGCCTCGATCTCGGCGCTCGGCGCGCCGGCGTTCGGGCATCCGGGTTCCTGGGTGCCGAGGCTGACGGAGAGGAGCGCCTCGTCGGCTCCGAACACGACCTCGGGGTTCGTGGCTTCGCCGTCGGTGTTGGCGGCGTGGACGCCGCCGAGGATGCCGACGATCTGCTCGCCGAGGTCGTCCCAGTTGTTGTCCTGGTACGTCCACTGCTGGGCGCCGGTGTGTGATCGGGCGATGAGGCGCTCGTCGTCGGGGGTGAGGAGCGGGTTGCCCTTCATGTAGACGACCTCGCCCTTGTTGTCGTTGTCGATCTCGGCGTTGTCGCCGGGGATGGCGAAGATGAAGCTGTCGCCCTCGTCCTGGGCCCAGTCGACCGCCCCGCCGGTGCCCTCACGAGCCTCGACCTTGTGGTGGAACTCGAAGCTGGGGGGGTTGGGCGGCGTGATCTGCACGGCGACGTCGCTGGAGTTCACGACCACTTCGGGCGTGCCGTCGTTGTCGAGGTCGGCGACCGTCGGAGGTCCGAGCACTGGGTAGGCGATGTTTTGCTGCCACTTCAGGCGCGCGAACCCGCCCTGGCCGGCGGTGAAGGCGCTCGTGCCAACGGCCTGACCGGTGTGGCCGAGGTCGTGCCGGAAGGTTGGCCATGACCCCGTCTCGGGTGACCACGCCGCCTGCGCCTCGCTCGGCACCAGAACAGCAACGACCATCGTGAGCGCGCTCGCGAGCGCGACGCGCAACCGCCCCTTCACCATCACGACCTCCCCATTCGTGACGGGCCCCCGCCCGTGCATGGCCGGGCGACGCTGGTGCTCCCCGTTCGGGGTGACACCCGCGTCACCTTCCCCCCTCTCGACGCACGAGTTCGCGTGGCGTGACGGAATCTGCGCGCGAGACGTGGCGCGATCACGGATGGTGGCGGTGCCAGCGCAGGGAGCGCCGGGATTGTTGACCTCAGCGGTACCGGCGGTCGAGGTCGAAGTGATGGGGGGCGTCGACTGCGCCACCGAATTCGTCGAAGGTGACGAGCCGGTCGAGGTGATCGCGGAGCGTCCCCTCCGCCCGCAGGACGGCCAGCGTTTCCTTCAGAGCCTTGGTCATCGAGAACAGCCCCGAGAGCGGAGACACGATCAGGTCGTAACCGAGGTCGTGCAGTTCGGAGGGAGTCAGGAGGGGCGTCTTGCCCGTCTCGATCATGTTGGCGACCCGGACAACCCCGGGCACCGCGGCCGCCACTTTCTCGAGTTCGGCTACCGACTCGGGGGCCTCGACGAAGACGGCGTCGACGCCGAGGTCGGCGGCCAGGCGGGCCCGCTCGATCGCCTCTTCGAGGTCGATGGCGGCACGAGCGTCGGTGCGGGCGGTGATGAACAGGTGCTCGCGATGCTCGACCGCCGCCCGCAGCTTCGACAGCCACTCCTCCCGCGGGACGACCTCCTTGCCCTCCATGTGCCCGCACCGCTTCGGCCACACCTGGTCCTCGATGAAGATCCCGGTAGCCCCGGCGTCTTCCCACATCCGGATGGTGCGAATGGTGTTGAGGGCGTTGCCGTGGCCGGTGTCGCCGTCGACGACGACCATGGTCTCGGGCGATGCACGGCAGACCCGGCGGGCAACCTCCGCCATCTCCGCCTGGGTGAGGTAGCCCAGGTCGGGAAGCCCGAGCTGGGTCCCGGCCACGCTGTAGCCGGAGAGGAACACGGTGTCGAAGCCGGCCGCGGCACAGAGCCGCGCCGAGAGTGCGTCCCACACCCCGGGCATGAGCACGGGCTCGCCGGCCTGGAGTCGCCGCCGCAGGTCGTCGCCGTTCACGCGATTCGACCGTTTCTCCACGCTTCCATTGGGAGGGACGCTATCGGGCCCGTCCGGCACGAGGCGGGCGAACCCGCGGCCGGGGCTCTTCATGAATCGCGGGGTCGCGCCGAACAGGAAGGCAGATGGCTGTTCCCCTGGCGTCGTGGAACGGCGAGGGGGCCTTCGCACGCCTTTACGCGGAGCACTCGCCGAGGGTCGCCGGCCTGGCGCGCCGGCTCGTGGCCCGACGCGACCTCGTCGACGACGTGGTTCAGGAGACCTTCCTCCGTGCCTACCGCATCGGCCTGCACCTCGACACGGATGGCGACGACGCCCGCGACCCCTGGCCGTGGCTCGCCCACGTGGCCCGCAACGTCTGTCACGACGTTCACCGCCGGGCTTGCGTGGTCGCCGTCGTGCCGATCGAGGGCGCCGACTTCCCGAGCTCAGAGCCAGGGCCGGACGCGGCCGCTGAAGACCGCGCCCGCGCCCATCTGATCGGACAGGCGCTCGCCAACCTGCCGACCGGCCAGCAGGAACTCTTGCGGCAGCACCACGTCGACGGCCTGCCCTGTGGAGTTATCGCCAGGGAAGGGCACACGACGACGGAAGGCGTGAAGTCGGCCCTCCGACGAGCCCGGGCGGCGTTCCGTGCCCGGTACGAGGGCTGGCGGGGCCTCTGGCCCGAGGTCGCCGGGGGTGGACTCTCGCGCCTCGGGTACGCCCTGCGCTCGGGTGGGGCGCGAATCCCGATCCCCGCCATGCGCCCCGGCGTGGCCGGTGCCTTGGCGGCGCTCTTCGCCCTTGGGATGGCCGTACCCAGCGGGCGGGCATCGGAGGTGGTCGACCCCGACTCGCGAGCTCTGGCGCCTCCGCAGTCCAGCGCCGCGCCCGACCCAGTGCCCGAATCCTCCTCTGCCCACGCCCAGCCGGTTGCGAGTAACCCGGCGGTGGCGCCCGAGATCCCCGTGGGTGGGCGGCTCATCAGCTTCCAGCCTCCCGAGTCCCCAGATGTGCCGCCCACCCCGGCTTCAACCCCCGGCCCCTCGGTCGCCGGCCCCGCCCCGGAGGCCCCGACCACGTCACCCGTCGTGGCTCCCCCGACTCCAGGAGTGGACGTCCCCCTGCCGGCCCTGCCCCCGCTACCCGACCCCGCCTCCATCCCGGGTGCGGGGGGTGTCGACGACTTGGCGCCGGTCACGGCGCCCCTCCTCGACCTCGTCGGCGGCCTGGCCGCGCCCCTCCTCGGATAGCGCCACCCGGCGCGAACCGGGCGCGTCTTCGCACACCTGTCGGCTCGCGAGCCACCGCGCCCCGCGTGCTGCGTGTTCCTTCGTGGACGGGCGTCCACATTGGCGGAACACAGGAGGCGATTCCATGAGAACACCCCGGAGGACACGACTGATGGCAGCGGTGGCAACAGGTGGACTGGCACTGACGGCTTGGGTCGGCGCCTTGGCGCCGGCCCGGGCGCAACTCGCCGACCCGGGAGCCGGCGTTGGTGACGCGGTGGGCGACGTGGGCCAGACGGTGAACGACGCCGTCGACGGCGCCCAGTTGACCGTCGACGACACCGTCGCCACTGCTACCGACGCGGTGAACCAGGTCGTCGACGGCGTCCAGGACACCGTCAGTGGCCTGCTCGACGACCCCGCCGACCCGAAGCCCAACCCCGACCCCGGTTCGGGCGGTGGCAACGAGGGAACCCTGCCGTCCGGCCCCGCGACCAACCCCTCGGGGCAAGCGGGAACGGCGCCGGAGAGTTCCGCGGCGTCGCCGGCGTCGTCGACCGTCGAGCCTGCTCCCTCGGCCGCCGGTCCGAGTTCGGGGCCGGTGGGGGTGACCACGCCCGGGCCGCGAACCGGTGACGGGAGCAGGGGTCGGTTCCTCCCGACGACCCGTGTCATGGCGGTGCGCGACGCCGAACCCGACGTCGGCGTGCGCGAGCCGGGCACGGACGTCTCCCCGGCCTCCCTGCCCCGGCCGCTGGTGCTGGCCGCGGCCGGGCTCCTGACGGCCGTCGCGCTCGGGCTCGCCTGGGCCGCGTCGCCTGGCAGTTCAGCGGTCCCCGCCCGCTGGCCACGTCGACTGCCAGCGGCGATCCCGGTGCGAGCCTGAGCCGGCGGCCCTCCTGCGGTGTGTGAGTGCCCGGTTGCGGAATCCGCAACCGGGCACTCACACACAGGAATCAGCGAGGAGCGCCGGGCGCCACCTTGGGCCATGGGCGTTCCCGCTCGACGGCGAGCGCGAGGTCGAGGAGGAGGGCGTCCTCGAGGTGGCGCCCAATGATCTGCATGCCGACGGGGAGCGGGGTTCCCGACGGCGTTGCGTCCTCCCCGATAGGGGGCAGCGTGCCGACCGGGATCGACACCGCCGGGTTGCCGACGATGTTGGCGGGGATCGTCAGGGCACCGTTGTTCTCGGGGCCGACGGGCTGGGTGCCCACCCGAAGGTTCAGGCCAATCTCAGCCGGGTAAGCCACGTCGGGGTTGGTGGCGGCGATGATGAAGTCGGCCTCGTCGAAGACGGCGGCCATCGTCTCGTTGGCCTCGATGCGCTGCTCCTCGACCCGGGCCGCCATCTCGAGGTTGTAGTGCTCACTGGCCAGCTTCATGCCGAAGGCGATCTCCATGGTGAGGTCGGGTTCGCACTCGGGATACAGGTCCTTCAGCTCTCGCAGGAGCTGCGACAGGTTGGCCATGGCCCACTCGACCCCGAGGCCGGGGAGCTTGACGGGCACGTCGATGAGTTCGAGACCGAGATCCTTGGCCAGCGCCTCGCCGGCGGCGACGATCATCTCGGCGACGTCGGGGCGGACGACCGCCGACCCGAGGTCGGGGGCGATCACCGCCTTCTTGCCGGCGAGGTCGTGACTGCCGAGGTCGCGCTCCCAGCCTTCGACCTTGGCAAGGCTGTAGGGGTCACGGCTGTCGTGGCCGGCGCAGACGTCGTACCACCGGGCCACGTCGCGCACCGACCGCGACTGGCAGCCGAGCACGACGGTCAGGGGTGCAATCTCGCAGAAGGGGCCCCGGGGGATGCGTCCCGCGGTGCCCTTCATCCCCAGGAGGCCGCTGAAGGCGGCCGGGATCCGAATCGACCCGCCCCCGTCGCCGCCGCTGGCGATGGGCACCAACCCGCCGGCCACCGCCGAAGAGCTGCCGCCGGATGAACCTCCCGCGGTGCGGGTTGGGTCCCACCCGTTGCCCGTGACGCCGTGCATCTTGGTGACGCTCACGTTGAGGCCGCCGAACTCGCTCGCCGTGCACTGCCCCACGGGGACGGCGCCGGCGGCGACGAGCCGGTCGAACCACGTCTTGGAGTAGGTGGCGACGCGGTCCTTGAAGGCCAGCGACGCCTCGGTGTGGGGCCAGCCGGGAACCGGGTCGAGTTCTTTGATCCCGACCGGAACCCCGCCGAATGGGAGCGAGGGGTCGGCGTTCTTTACCCGCTCGCGGGCCTCCTCGGTGGCGACGTAGCAGAAGGCGTTCAGCTCCGACGCCTCGATGGCGCCCAGACACGCCTCGAGTTCTTCGGCCGGCGAGCGCTCGCCGGAGCGGAAGGCGTCCACGAGCGAGGAGGCGTCGTCGAGCCAGGGACCGTCGGTGTGTGAGGTAGGCATGGTGCAAACGGTACAGGGGTCCTATCCTGACCCGCAGGTCAAGTCAGACGAACGACGCGGGAGGGGGCGCCGGCATGCATGACCTGGTGATCCGCGGGGGCACGGTTGTCGATGGGACCGGCGGTGACCGGTTCAGCGCCGACGTCGCCATCGACGGGGGAGTCATCGCTGACGTCGGCCGGGTCACAGGGCCGGGCCGAGAGGAGATCGACGCCGACGGGCTCCTCGTCACCCCCGGCTTCGTCGACATCCACACCCACTACGACGGCCAGGTGTCGTGGGACCCGTACTTGACGCCGTCGTCTCTCCATGGCGTCACCACCGTGGTGATGGGCAACTGCGGGGTGGGTTTCGCTCCCATCCGCCCCGACCACCACGATTTCCTGATCTCCCTCATGGAGGGGGTCGAAGACATCCCCGGCACCGCCCTCGCCGAGGGCATCACCTGGGAGTGGGAGAGTTTCCCCGAGTACCTGGACGCCGTCGAGCGGGTGCCCCACGCGCTCGACATCGGCGCCCAGGTGCCCCACGGGGCGCTGCGGGCCTACGTGATGGGAGAGCGCGGGGCCGCCCGGGAGGACGCCTCGGCGGACGAGATCGACGAGATGACCCGCCTGACCCGGGAGGCGATCGGCGCCGGCGCCCTTGGGTTCACCACCTCGCGCACCGTGCGCCACCGCACGAGCGCGGGCGACTACACACCGTCGCTCGGCGCCGTTCCCGCCGAGTTGTGGGGGATCGGGCGGGCCCTCGCCGATGTGGGCGCCGGGGTGTTCGAGCTGGTGTCGGACTTCGAGGACTTCGAGGGCGAGTTCGCCATGATTCGCGAGCTGGCCGGGTCGACGGGGCGCCCGCTCTCGGTGTCGCTCAGCCAGCACGACGCCGTCCCGGATGGTTGGCGCGAGTTTCTGAAGCGGATCGACGAAGCCAACGACGACGGAATGAAGGTGACGGCCCAGGTGGCGTGCCGAGCCATCGGCGTCATGCTGGGCCTCGAGGCCAGCCTGCATCCCTTCGTCGCCCACCCGTCATACGGGCCGCTCCACCTCCTCCCTCTCGCGGAGAAGGTGGCGAGGATGTCGGACCCCGACACCCGCGCCCAGATCCTCTCGGAAGAACCCGCCTTTGGTGGGCCCTTCCGTCAGTTCGCCGAGAGCTTCCACAAGATGTTCGCCCTCGGTGACCCTGCCGACTATGAGCCGGCTCCCGACCAGAGCGCCCAGGCCATCGCCGAGGCCCGAGGGGTGCGGCCCGAAGAGGTGGTCTACGACATGCTCTTGGCCCGCGACGGCCACGAGCTCATCTACTACCCGCTGTTCAACTACGCCCACGGCAACCTCGACGCCGCCCGGGAGATGATGCTGCACGAGCACACGGTGCTCGGGCTGTCCGACGGGGGGGCCCATTGCGGGGCCATCTGTGACGCCAGCTTCCCGACCACCCTGCTGACGCTGTGGGCCCGCGACCGCACCCGGGGCGAGCGACTCCCGCTGGAATGGGTGGTGCGAGCGCAGACCCGCGAGACGGCCGAGGCCGTCGGTCTGTGCGACCGGGGGTTGGTGGCCCCCGGGTTCAAGGCCGACCTCAACGTGATCGACTTCGACAACCTGGAACTTCCCCCGCCGCGGATCGTGCACGACCTCCCAGCGGGAGGGAAGCGTCTCACCCAGGGTGCCCGCGGCTACACGGCGACCGTGTGCTCGGGCACCGTCACCTTCCGCGAAGGCGAGCCGACCGGAGCCCTCCCCGGCCGCCTGGTCCGGGGCGCCCAGCCCACCCTCAACGCGGCGCCCGCGCGTTCCGGCTGACGCCCCGGTAGCGTCGGGGACTTGGCGGATCAGCTCATTCTCGAGGCCCGCGGGCTCATCAAGGAGTACGGTGAGGGCGGGATGGCGCAGCGGGTGCTCGACGGCGTCGACCTCGCCGTCAGCCCGGGTCGGTTCGTCGCCATCATGGGCCCGTCGGGATCGGGCAAGTCGACCCTCCTGCATCTTCTCGGCGGACTCGACACGCCGACGGCGGGCGACGTTCACGTCGACGGCGTGCCCCTCTCGGACCTCTCGGACCGGGAGCGGACGCTGCTCCGCCGCGACCGGATCGGCATCGTGTACCAGTTCTTCAACCTGGTGCCGGTGCTGACGGCGGCCGAGAACATCGCCCTCCCCGCCGTCATCAGCGGCATCGCGCCCAAGACCTACGGCCCCCGGGTCGACGAGGTCATCGACCTCGTCGGTCTCGACGGGGAGCGTGACAAGCTCCCCAACCAGCTCTCGGGGGGCCAGCAGCAGCGGGCCGCCATCGGGCGGGCGTTGCTGTCCGAGCCGTCGATCATCCTGGCCGACGAGCCAACAGGCAACCTCGACCTCCGCACGGGCTTCGGCGTGTTGGCACTGTTGGTCGCCGCTCAGCAGGACCTCGGCCAGACGGTTGTGATGGTCACGCATGACCCGCTCATTGCCGCCCACGCCGACGAGGTGCACCTCTTGCGCGACGGGGCCTTTGCTGCCGACCTGACCGTCTCCGAACAGGTCTCGAGCGAGGCGGCCGCCGACCCCACTCACGAGTCGCGGGGCCGAGCCGTCCTGGAGTGGCTCCAGGAGTTGGGAGCGGCCGGGCCCGCGCGCTCGGCCGTGCACTGACGCGGCCCGCGAGTGAGGTCCCTCACCGCCGTCTCCCAGCGCAGCCTCCGGCGACGGAAGGGCCGCTACGCGCTCACCGCCCTCGGCATCGCCCTCGGGGTCGGCATTGTCTTCGCTGTCGTGCTGACGAGCGGTGCGACCTCACGAGCGCTCGACCGTTTCGTGAGTGGTTTCACCGGCGACGCCGACGTGGTCGTGCATCCGTCGGGCACCTTCGACAGCGGGCTTGACCCCCGGGCCGTGGAGGCCGTGGAGAGGGATCCCGACGTGGAGCGGACGGTCGAGCGGTTCATGTTCCGCAGCTCGTTCGAACTCCGGGGTGAAGACATCGACTTTCGCGACTACATCGACGTCCACGGCTTCGACTTCGACCAGGCATCCGCCGTCCACAACTTCGTGCTCGCCCGCGGGCGTCTTCCGGAGCCGGGCCGGAAGGAGGTGCTGATCACGCCGGTGATCGAGAGCCGGGTGGGCGACGACGTCACCCTCGCGACGGCGAAGGGCCGCCAGCGTGTCCGCATCGTGGGAGAGCTGGCGGACGAGGGGGCCGCCATCGCCAACGGCGGCCGGGTCGTCTACACGACGATCGAGACGGCCCGTGCCATTCAGGACGCACCGGGCCAAGTGAGCCAGCTCGACCTGGTCCTCGGCGACGGCGTCGATACCGGGGAGTGGGTCGACGCCCACTCCGGTCGCCTCCCCGGCGGCGCGGTGGTGCGCGACGCGGCCGACCTCGCCTCTGGGTTCCGGGACTTCCTGGCCAGCGTGCAGGGGGCACTCACCATCGTCGCCGCCATTGCCCTCTTCGTGGGCGCCTTCCTGATCTTCCTGACGTTCTCGGTGGCGGTGGCCGAGCGCACTCGGTTCTACGGCACCATCCGCGCCCTCGGTGCCCAGCCGGGTCAGGTCCGGCGCCTGGTGTTGGGCGAGGCCGTCCTCCTCGGCGTCGTGGCCAGCCTCGCCGGTCTCGGTGTGGGGTACGCGCTGTCGCTCCTCAGCCTGGGCCTCGTGAACTCCCTGATCGACGTCGGGTCGGTCACCCTCGAGGACCCCTGGGGGCCGGCCATCATGGCGGTGGCTCTCGGGACCGGCGTTTCCTTTGTGTCTTCGCTGATCCCTGCCCGCCGCGCTGCCAGCCTGAGCCCCGTCGCGGCCATGCGCGACGAGGCGGTCGACGGCCACGACCGCATCCGAGTGGTGCCACGAGCCGCGCTGCTCGTCGTCGGGGTCACGTTGACCCTCGTGAGCGGCAGCATCCTCGTGCAGGCCTTCGGCCTGCTCCTCATCATGCTCGGGGCCGTACTGCTCACCCCGGCCGTCCTCCGGCCCCTGGCCCGTGTCCTCGGGCGGATTACGGCACGGGCGGGCCGGGGGGTGGGAGACGTCGCCGTGATGCACCTGGTTAAGGAGCGCAGCCGCTCGGCGTACACCCTGGCCCTGGTCATGGTGGTGCTGGCGGCGATCATCGCCATCGGATCCAGCAACGCCTCGATGGCCAACTCGCTCGACGAGGTGGTCGACCGCCAGTTCGGGAGCGACCTGGTGGTCAGCGCCCCCAACACGTTTTCGGCCGACTTCGAGGATCGGCTGCGCGCGGTCGACGGCATCCGCTCTGTCTCCGAGACGCGGGTCGGTTTCGTCGAGATCCTCGAGGGTGACGGGTCGTCGTTCGGTCAGGAGTTTCTCTTGATCATCGACCCCGAGACGTACTTCGACGTGTCGAGCTTCCCCTGGGCCGACGGCGGCGACCGCGACGCCCGCGGCCGCCTTGCCCGGGGCGGGCAGGTGTTGCTTAGCGAGCCGCAGGCGGAAGACCTCGGCGTGGAGGTCGGGGGTCGGGTACGGGTGCAGACGCTGAAGGGCGCTCGCGACTTCACCCTCGCCGGCACGTTCACCGTCCTCGGATTCAACGACGCCCTGGTGGTGAACCTCGACGACGGGGCGCGGTACTTCGGAGCCGACGAGCCCATGGGGTACCTCATCGACGTGGAGCCAGGAGTTGCCGTCGAAGGCGTCCGGCGAACCCTGAAGGACACGCTCGGCGGGCGCTACGACTTCGAGTTGGAGAGCGCCGAGGACGTGAAGGCCTTCGCCCGGAGCCAGCTTCAGGGGTTCTTCGGGATCGGTTACGCCGTCCTTCTGGTGGCCGTGATCATCGGGATCCTCGGCCTCGCCAACACGCTGATCGTCAGCGTCATCCAGCGCACCCGCGAGATCGGGGTCCTCCGCTCGACGGGCGTGCTCCGGGGCCAGCTCCGGGCCATGGTGCTGGCCGAGGCCGCCACCCTCATGCTGGCGGCGTGGGTTCTGTCGCTTCCCCTCGGGTTCATCCTCACCAGGGTGGCGGTCCAGGTGTTCGGCGCGTCACTCGGGTTCACCGTCGACTTCTACTGGCCGTGGGGCCTGCTCCCGTTCCTGCTCCTCTTGGCGCTCGTCGCCGGGGTCGTGGCCTCGCTCGGCCCGGCGCGGCGGGCGGCGCGGCTCGACCCGGTCGTGGCTCTCCGCTTCGACTGATGACCCCGTCCGAACTTGGCTTCTTGCCCCGCCCCAGGGTGCGGGGCGAGAAGCCAAGTTCACTCAGCCCTTGTGCGCTTGCAGGGCGGACAGGGCCTCGTCGGCGTGCGTCTCGAAGCGGGTCTCGCTCTTGATGACGTCGAGGAGCCGGAAGTCGGTGTCGATGACGAAGGTCATCCGCCGGTTCAACAGCGGACCCCAGCGCTTTACCCCGAAGGCGTCGGCGACGCGCTGGTCAAGGTCGGAAAGGATCGGGAAGTTCAGCCCGTACTTCTCGCGGAAGCCCACCTGCCGGTCGACGGCGTCGGCGCTGATGCCAACCGGCGTGGCGTCGAAGGCGGCGAACTCGTCGACGAGGTCGCGGAAGTGGCAGGCCTCGGCTGTGCACCCCGGGGTCATGGCCTTCGGATAGAAGAACAGGACGACCGGCCCGAGGGCAAGGAAGTCCGAGAGCCGCACGGTGCGGCCCTCGTCATCGACGGCGTCGAAGTCGGGCACGAGATCGTGCGGCTTCACGAGCGTCACACTACGGCCCGGTTTGCGAGACGGGGAGGTCGGCGCCGGTATAGTAGTTACTGATCAGTAACTTCGGTGGCGGAGCCCGGAGGCCTGCTGCCCGCGACCTGGAGCGTGCCATGGCCGAGTTCTCCCTCCAGCTTCCCGACGAGGTCGTCGAGGTCCGTGACTGGGTGCACGGGTTCGCCGAAGAGGTGATCCGCCCCGTCGCCCACGAGTACGACGAAAAGGAAGAGACGCCCTGGCCCGTCATCGAAGAGGCGGCCAAGATCGGCCTCTACTCCGCCGACTCCTTCGGCACGTGGTTCCTCGAGCCCAGCGGGCTCATGATGGTGGTGGTCAACGAGGAGCTGTTCTGGGGTGACGCCGGCATCGGCCTCTCCCTCATGGGCACCGGCCTCGGCGTGGCCGCCATCGCTGGTAACGGCACGCCCGAGCAGGTGATGACCTGGGTCCCCGAGTGCTTCGGCACCCCGGGCGATCTCAAGTTGGCCGCCTTCTGTGTCACCGAACCCGGCGCCGGCTCCGACGTGTCCAACCTCCGCACCAAGGCCGTCAAAGACGGGGACGACTGGGTGCTGAACGGCCAGAAGGTGTTCGCCACCAACGGCGGTATCGCCGACGTGCACATCGTGGTGGCCAGTGTCGACCCCGAGCTGAAGTCGCGGGGTCAGGCCAGCTTCGTCATTCCTCCCGGTACGCCCGGCCTGGCCGCGGGCAAGAAGGAGAAGAAGCACGGCATCCGGGCCAGCCACACCGGGGAGGTGCTGCTCGACGACTGCCGCGTCCCGTCCGAGTGCCTGCTCGGCGGGGAAGAAAAGCTGGAGGAGCGGCTGGGGCGAGCCCGGGAGGGCAAGAAGACCGGCGTGCAGGCGGCCATGAGCACGTTCGAGGCCACCCGCCCCATCGTCGCTTCGCAGGCCCTCGGCATCGCCCGGGCGGCCTACGAGTTTGCCCTCGACTACGCCAAGGAGCGCGAGGCCTTCGGCAAGAAGATCATCGAGAACCAGTCGATCGCCTTCAACCTGGCCGACATGAAGATGGAGATCGACGCCGCCCGCCTGCTCGTGTGGCGGGCCGCCTGGATGGCCAAGCACGGCGGCAAGTTCGAGGCCGCCGAGGGCTCGATGAGCAAGCTCAAGGCCGGCGAGGTGGCGGTGTGGGTGACCGAGCGGGCGATCCAGATCCTCGGGGGCTACGGCTATATCCGTGACTTCCCCGTCGAGCGCTGGCACCGCGACTCGAAGATCTACACGATCTTCGAGGGCACGTCGGAGATCCAGCGGCTCGTGATCGCCCGTGCCATCTCCGGAATCCACATCACTTGATCGCCCCTTGAGCGTCCGTCTGCGCGCCCACGACCGCCGGCGCCAGCTCCTCCGCGTCGCCCGCGGCGTGTTCGCCGCCACCGGCTTCCACGCCACGTCGATGGACGACGTGGCCGAGGCCGCCGGGGTCACCAAGCCCGTCCTGTACCAGCACTTCGCGAACAAGCGCGCCCTGTACGTCGAGCTGCTGGAGGACGTCGGCCTGCGCCTCGTCGAGGAGATCGGCCAGGAGACGGGCCGGGCCCGAACCGGGCGGGAGCAGGTGGAGCGCGGGTTTCGGGCCTACTTCCGTTTCGTGGCCGAGAACCAGGCTGCGTTCCGGCTCCTCTTTGGCGCTTCGGTACGCAACGACCGTGAGTTCGCGGCCGTTGCCGAGCGGGTCGTGTCCGAAGTGGCCGAAGTCGTGTCGGGCCTCATCGACGTGGATGCCGCACCGGAGCAGCGACTCGCCTTGGCCCACGCCGTTGTGGGGATGGCCGAGGCGACGAGCCGGCGCGTGGTCAGCGGGCAGGCCACCGGCGACGAAACCGATCCTTCGCTCCTGGCGTCGTGGCTCTCTGAGCTGGCGTGGTACGGCCTCCGGGGGATCCGCCCTGTTTCCCGCTCAGAGGGCCGCTCGGGCCCTGGGCCTCTCGCCACCCCCTGATCAGGTGTGAGAAAAGGGATGCTTCCCGCGTACCTGTCGCGCTGACGGCGCGCGACCACTGTTCCTTTGTCCTTTGTGCGTAGGCAAGCAGGAGGAACGGCGGGGGGCTGTCGAATCTGGTGCCCGTGAGCAATGGACCTCGCCGTCAGACGCCGGGCTTTCAGCGCCCTCACGAGTCGGCGCGACCCGACCCGGCCCAGTTCGCCTCCCGGCACTCCCTGCTCGCCCGTCGCCAGCAGCGGGTCCGCCACCGCATCCGCCGCCGACCTATCTACTAGATCGACGCCGGCCCCGTTTCTCGAGCAAGTTCCCCACGTGACGCGGGGGAAACTCGCTCGAGAAGCGTCACACAGAAGACTTGAAGACGGGCTCGATGCGGGGGACGAAGCCGTCGAACCCGCCGTCCCAGACCTCGTCGAGGCGGGCGCGCTCTTCCGGGGTCAGGGGGAGGTCGGACGCCGCCGCGTACTCCCGAACCTGCGCCTCGGTCGTGCACGTCGGGAGGACCGTCGTGATCCCAGCGAAGGCGAGCAGGCCACCGACCGCGGCCTGACCAATGGTGCGCCCCATGTCGGGGCCGGCGAGAAACTCGACGTGGGTCTTTTTGTCGAGCAGGTCGAGGAGCTCCTGCTGGCGACGGTGGCTGCGGTGGTCGTCGGGCGCAAACTCGGTCTCGGGTGTGACGCCACCGGTGAGGACGTCGGACGCATGGGGCACCCGGGCGATGATGCCGGCGCGGCCCTCCTCCACGGGGGGCTGGGCCAGGAACGTGCGCCCGGGCTCCTGCTCGAGAATGTTCATCACCGTCTGGAGCGACACGATCGGTCGCTCGGCGAGGGCCTCGACCCCCTCGTCGACCCACCCGATGGCGGGCCCCAGCGCCACGCCGAGTTCGCGCACCAACCCGTCGGCCTTCATCTTCTCCAACTCGACCCACAGGTCGTCGGCGCGAATCGGGTCGATGGTGGTGTTGTGGAGCTGGTACAGGTCGATGTGGTCGGTCTGGAGTCGGCGGAGTGATTCCTCGAGCTGGCGCCGGACGCCGGCGGGGTTCCAGTCGTGCGGTCGCTCGGAGTGTCCGGGCGCGATGCGGGGCGCCGAGATGTCGTATCCACACTTGGTGGTGAGCACGATCTCGTCACGCGTGCGTCCGAGGATCTTGGCCAGCATCTCCTCGCCCGCTCCGTCCTCGCCGTATACGGGCGCGGTGTCGAAGAACGTGATCCCGGAGTCGAGGGCGGCGTGAACCAACCCGGCCGGGTCTTCCACCTCCCCCCACCAGCCCATGGCGAGGGTCCAGGCGCCGAAACCGACCTCCGAGACGACCAGATCGCTCTGTCCGAACCTGCGGTAGCGCATCTTGTTCCTTGTCGGGGACGCGGTCTTCAGTCGTAAACGATCACGGAGCGGGCGACCTCGCCCTTCTGCATGGCGTCGAAGGCCTCGTTCACCTGGCCGTTGTCGATCTCGCGGGAGATCAGCTCGTCGAGCATGAGCTTCCCGTCCTGGTAGAGCGACACGAGCTTCGGGATGTCGGTGCCCACGTTCGATGACCCGTACCAGCAGCCCTTGATGCTCTTCTCGGCCACGACGAGCCCGAGAAAGGCCGGCAGCTCGATCATGACCTCCATGTTGGGTACGCCGACGAGGATGGCTTGCCCGCCGCGCCGGGTCATGTTGATGGTCTGGTCGATGGTGGCCTTGAGGCCGATGACCTCGAAGGCCAGGTCGGCGCCCCGCTGCTGCGTGAGCGACATGACGCCGGACACGGCGTCACCCTCCCCGGCGTTCACGGTGTCGGTGGCGCCGAACTTCTGGGCGAGTTCGAGCTTTCCCTCCACCATGTCGACGGCGATGATCTGCTCAGCGCCGGCCAGCTTGGCGCCCTGGATCACGTTGAGGCCGACCCCTCCGCAGCCGACGACGGCCACCGTGTCGCCCTCGCGAATCCGGGCGGTATTGAGGGCGGCGCCGACGCCGGTCAGCACGCCGCAGCCGATGAGAGCGGCCTGCTTCAGGGGCATGTCGGGATCGATCTTCACGACGCCGATCGCCGGCACCACCGTCTCCTCCGAAAACGTGCCGCAGGCCGACATTTGGAAGATCGGGCTCCCGTCACGGCTGAAGCGGGGGGTGCCGTCGAGCAGGCCGCCCGAGACCAGGGCGATGTTGGCGGCCTCGCAGAGCTGACCCTGTTCCCGGGCGCAGAAGAAGCATGTGCCGCACTGGGGCACGAAGGAGAGGACGACGTGGTCGCCGGGCGCGACGTTGGTCACACCCTCGCCGACCTCGGTGATCACGCCCGCACCCTCGTGGCCGAGGACGCACGGGGTGGGCAGGAGGATGGTGCCGTTCTGGACCGACAGGTCGGAATGGCAGACGCCCGACGCCGCCATCTTGACTTTGACCTCGCCCGCTTTGGGGGCCTCGAGGTCGAGGTCGAGCAACTCCATGGGCTCGTTGAGGGCGGGGAGTACGGCGGCCTTGGGCATGTTCGCTCCTATTCTCTGTCGCTCGTTGCCGAGCTACCGCGGGCGCTTGGCCCAGCGATCGCTCCAGGTCACGCTGGACATGACGTACGCCGATGCCGCGAGCACCGCGGCGGCGATGATGATGGTTGCGACGACGTAGCCGACCTGGGCGGCGTGCCAATTCATCTGCCGGCGAAGCCTAGACCCGCTGGTCAAGTTCCTGCGAAGGCGTCCCCTGCGTGTCGGCAGCCCCGATTTCTTGACGGTGGATTCCGCGCATACCGCGGAATCCACCGTCAAGAACGGGGATGGAGGCCGGAGCCTCGTTCCCGGTCCTCACGTTCGGCGGCGGCCACGCCGTAGCCGATGACCATCGACGGCAGCAGGCTGACGCTGGCCACCACGAGGCAGCCGATGATGGCCGAGATGGTCCAGGCTGGGAGGTCCCAGTACAGGGCGACGCCGAAGAGCAGGACGGCCAGGGCCAGGGCGCCGAAGCCGACCCGCCGTCCCGTCTCCGCCCAGGCCGCGTAGCGAGCGCGCTGGACCGTGATGCGATCGGATGATGCGGCACGCCCCGAGGTCAGGTGGCGAGAGAGGGCTTCCAGAGCGTCGGCCACCTCGCGGGGCGCCACAAGCATGTGCAGGTGCCCAGCGTCGAGGCTGACGACCCGCCATCCCCGTCGCCCGGCGGAGGAGGCGGCGTCCTCGTAAGCGGCCGAGAGCAGCAGGTAACCGCACGGCGCGTCCGGGAACGACGCCGGCACGGCGATCGGTTCCTCGAACAGCCGGAGGGGGAGTGGCTCCAGTTCTTCCGCGAACCGGTCGCGCAAGGTCTCGTCGGGAACCAGGGCGGCGAGCACGGCGTCACTCCACCACTCCGCCCAGGGCGGGACCCGCCCGTCTGCGGCCAGGCCGCGGATCCGCTGAACGGACTCCGGTGGCGCGTCGTCGAACCGAGTGGCCCGGTTCACCGGCAGCCCGGCGTCGACGAAGACGTAACCGACGACCGGGTTGGTCAGGGTGTCCCCGGCGGCGGGCAGCACGGCCCCCGCCCCCGAGTGACCCACCAGCACGACCGGTGCCGTCCGGCTGTGGGCCTCGACGGCCTGGCGAACCTGCTCGGCGTGGTGGTGCAAGAGGGTGCCGGGGGTGGAGTCGGGGTTGTCGAGGCGGGGGAGCACGACGTCGTGGCCGCGCCGACGCAGCTCCTCAGCCACGAGCGTCCACGTCAGCGACCCGACGAGCGGGCTGTGCACGAGCACGAAGACGGGGGCGTCTAGGGCCATGTCCACCCGGCGAGATCGAAGAGTTCCTGGAGTCGGCCGGGGAGCAGTTCCAGCGCAAGGTGCCGGCGGGCGACATCGAGGTTCTTCTCCAGCGTCGCCGACTCGTCGCGCATCCCGATGAGCACGGCGGCCAGGGTTTCGGGGTCCGATGCCGACAAGAACTCGAAGCCCAGCCCGCGCAGCTCATCCATCACGGGGTAGTCACCGGCGGCGAGGGGCCGCCGGTGGGCGACGGACTCGATCACGGGGTTGCCGAACCCCTCCCACGTCGAGGGGAAGGCGACGAGATCGCAAGCGGCGTAGGCATCACCGACGGGTTGGGCCGCGGCGCGGATCACCCCGACGCGGGTGCCGCGCAGCAAGTCGTCGAGGAGCGGCCCGTATCCGTCTTCGGCCGGGCCGGGGAGCCAGTAATGGATCCGGTGTCCGGGCAGGCGGGTATCGAGGGCGGCGCACAGGGCGAGCGCCCCGGGCACGTTCTTGCGGGCGATGGCGCGCACCGGGTGCAGCACGAGCAGGTCGCCGTCGTCGAGCCCCAGCGCCTCCCTCGTTTGGTCGCGGTTTCCCGGAGGCGGGTCGAGGTCGAAGTGGTTCCGCACCAGGTGTGCGGTGATCCCCCGGTCCCCGAGCTCTCGGCTGGACAGCTCGTTGATGGTCACGTGGAGGGCGTGCTCGAGGCGGGGCGGGAGCTCGTCGACGTGCTCGTATTCGGCCCGCTGCCACGGGAGGTCGTGGTGGCGGAGGATGACCCGACCGTGCGTCGCGATGACCTTCGCCACGACCCGGGCGGCGGGAAGGTTGAGGGGGAGCGACAGAAGGTTCTCGACGACGACGAGGTCGGCTCCCTCGAGGGCGGCCTCCACGGCGACGGGGGGCGGGTCCACGTTCCCATCCGGTCCCCTGGGAAGGGCCAGCTCGGGGACGATGGCGTCGTCGCGCCGCCCTCCATCGAGGATCTCGCCGGCCAACCGCCGGGTGCGAAAGCCGAGTGTGGCGAGCGCGGACTCCCACTTGGCGGCCTCGACGGAGACGCCGTCGGTGCCGCCGAGGCGGAACGAGACGAACACCGCCGTGGGGGCCACGGGACGACGATAGAGCGGAGCTACCCGAGGCGGGGAAGGCGGCGGTTGATGGCGTCGAGCACGGCCTTGGCCACCGCCTCTTGCTCCTGGTGGAGCCGCACCACGGCCGAGCCGGAAATGATCTGCTCCTCCGGCGGTACGACGGCGACCACCGTCACCACCGCCACGTCGTTGATCCCGACCCGCACGATCTGCGCGCTGTCGACGTCGAGGCACTCGGCGGCGGGGACGAGCTGGCGCAGCGCGTCGAGCGTCGCCGCGCCCACGAGGCGGTGGCGCGCGGTCGAGGCGATGGTTCCCTCGGCGAAGCCCACGGCCTCGATCTCTTCAATGGCGAGCGTGACGCGGACGAGGGTGCGCAGGCCCGAAGCCTCCGCGGTGATGCCCGTGATGGCCGGGCGTGGTGACACGCCGGCGTCGGGCTCGCGCTCGTCGGTGACCTGATCGCTCTCGAGTTGTACGACCGAGACGATGCGACGGTCGAGGTCGAGGCCGAAGCGAGCCAGCGCCACCGATTGGATGTCGCGCACGATCTGCTTCGCCGGCTTGCCGGGGCGCGCCAGCACGTGCACTTCGGTGGGCTGCTCGCCCTCGCCCACGATGCGCACGCCCGTGACGTCGGGCAGCCGACACAGCGCCTGCTCGACCTCCTCGAGGTCCACACCTCCCGTGCCCTCCGCGCCCTCCATACGTGTTCGGAGCATAGGGGTCGCGCGCGCAGCGTGAGGGGACGCCCAGAAATCACCCCGCAATCCTGAGGTGTGATCATGAAGGTCACGATGCGTGGCATTTCCCCAATGCGGCGGGAGTCCATGTCCGAGAAATTCTCGGGAACCACTTGATTCGCGGCCTCCGAACCGCTTGACTCTCCATTCACCGCATCGACGGCAACGGATGGATGCGGGCGGAGTGGGCCTGTTCGGGCCCAGGGCCTGGCCACCAAGACGCTGGCTCGGCGCGCCACCCACGCGAACCACGGGGGTGGGGTGCCGGACGGCAGGGAGGTGCGCGGGACACGAAGCGGATGAGCTTGACAACCTGACGCGCCGCGGATCGCCGCGGGCGGAGCCGGCAGGGCCTCGCCCGGGCCCCCGTTTCGGATTCGATATGAACCGATTCGGTGTGCCCGGAGCGGAGCGGACCCCATACCAGCGGAGCGGATTGCCCCCACACGCAGGGAGTGATCAACCGCCAAGGAGGGGTGTCCATGAGAACAGCCTTCGTCCGGCTCGCAGCCGTAGCGACGGTAATCGTGGCTTCCCTTGCCACCGGTGGCCTCGGCTACCGGTGGGAGTGACGGGAGAGGTCGTCGCATCTCATCGCCCACACCAACTTGGTTTCTCTTCTGCGCTCTGGTGTGAGAAACGAAACCAAGTTCCTGGGATGGGCTGAGAGAGGGAAGCATACCGTCACAGCGCTGGTATCTGGCGGGTGTGACGGCCACCGCAGGGGTCGTCGCCACGTTCATCGCGCGCGCGGGAATTTCCAATATGGAAGCCTTCGCGACCTTCGCTCTGGTTGCCATGGGAGCCGAGCTGATCAGCGTCCGGCTTCCGAATGGCGCCACCGCATCCGCGCTCATGGTGCCCGTGATCGCCG
Organism: Actinomycetota bacterium; assembly: GCA_016179865.1. Taxonomy (GTDB): domain Bacteria; phylum Actinomycetota; class Acidimicrobiia; order IMCC26256; family JACPCJ01; genus JACPCJ01. Next base: position 49,200 of record JACPCJ010000106.1, read on the forward strand.
CCGTATACGCCCTCGGCGTCGGCGGCACGTACTGGGCCGGCGCCCTGGTCGCCGCCTTCGGCGGGCTCTACCTTCCCGACCTTCGTGGCGCCCGCTTCGATCGGGTCATCTTCAACAGCGCCATGCTGCTGCTCGCCGGAACGGGGGCGGCCGCCGTCTTCGCCGTGCTCGACCCCGCCGCGCACCCGTCGGTGCCCGCGTTCCTTTTCGCCACCGTGCCCGCCGGCCTCGTGTTCCTCGGCCTCAATGTGGCGCTCTTGGTGCCGATGCTGGCCCTCGACCAGGGTCGGCCGGCGCGCGAGTTCCTCGCCAGCCTGTCGCCCTTCCACGCGCAGTACATCCCCTTTGCCATCATCGGCACCGGCCTGGGGTGGGTCTACCTGGTGACGGGGCCGCTCATCATTCCGTTGGCCGTTGCGCCGGTGCTCGTCGCCCGCCAGACCTTCCGTTCATACCTGGCCCTGCGTGACGCCCACGAGCAGACCCTTCGGACGCTGGTGCGCACGCTGGAACGCAAGGACCCGTACACGGCCGGGCACGTCGAACGGGTCGCCACGTACGCCCGCTACATCGGAGAGGAGCTCGGCCTCTCTGAGATCCGCCAGGAGCGGCTCCGGTACGCGGCGCTGATGCACGACGTCGGCAAGCTGGTGGTCTCCAATCACCTCCTGCGCAAGCCCGACCGCCTGACCGCCGAGGAGTACGAGCGGGTACGCCTGCATGAGGCGGTGTCGGTCGAGCTCCTGCGCCGGATCGACTTCCTGCGACCGATCGCCACGTCGGCTTCGCCCCGCTATGCGCGGTACGACGCCCGCGGGCCGACCGATCCCATCGAGCCCTACGTGATCGTGGTCGCCGACGCCTACGACGCCATGACCTCGACCCGCCCCTACCGCCGGGCTCTGCCGCAGCCGGTCGCCTTCTCTGAACTCCGTCGGCACGCGGGCACCCAGTTCCACCCGGCCTGCGTGGAGGCCCTCATCCGGGCACTGGACCGGCGCGAAGAACGCCACGGGCTCGGCCACGAGGAGCAAGTGGTCGTCTTCGACACCGAGCCTCCCGTGCGGGGCCCCGGCTCGGCGGGTCTCGGTGACCTGGCTCCGAACGCGCCACCCCGCGTGCCGGAGCGTCACGCGTGAGTACCACGCACATCTCGGTTTCGCCGGCGCGCCGCGTCAGCGACCCCGGTGCACCGCGCCTGCGCGCCGACGTTTCGCTCGTTCTGGCGCTCGCCGCCCTGGTGGCGGTCACGGTCGCCCTCACCACGACCGGCGACTGGGGCCGGGTGGCAGCCCTCGGCGCGGCGCTCGTGGTTGGTGAACTGCTGGTGGTCGAGCTCATGGACGAGACCACCCTTCCACTCTCGCTGATGGTGCTCGTGCCGCTCGTCGCCGAGGCGGGCCTCGCCCCCACGCTCCTCGCCACCGCCGGAGCCACGGGCGCCGCCGCCATCCTGGCTCGCCACGCGTCGCTCCGGAGTTGGGCGTCCACCGTGGGGGCGAGAACCACCACCGCCGCCGCGGCGTGGGCAGTCTTCTGGGGCGCGGACCGCCTCCTCCGGGGGGGCGGCGGTCTGGCGGCGTCGGCGCTGCCGGCCACGGCTGCGGCGGCGTCGCTCCTCGCCCTGGTACTTGCCGAGCGGCGGCTGCGGCGGGCGGGGTCCTTCCACGGCGCCCGCGGCCACGGCGCCTTCTTCGCCGTGGCGGCGAGCGGGGTGCTCACGGCGATCGGCAGCGCCGGGGTCGACGGGCGGGGCGGCATGGGCCTGTGGGCCCTGGTCGTCTTCGCCGTCCCCGCGCTCTCGGCGAGGTGGGCCTTCGGTCGTTTGCACGCCATCCGGCGGACGTACGACCAGACCATCGACGTCCTTTCCGTGGTCCCCGAGATGGGGGGCCGGGCCCGCCCCGGCCACTCTCGCCGCGTCGCCGAGCTGTGCGTCGACACGGGTCGGATGCTTGGCCTCTCGGCTCCGGCGCTCGAAGACCTGGAGCGTGCCGCCCTCCTGCACGCGCTCGGATCGGTGACGTTCGACGATCACGATCCTCCCGGAACCTCCCGCGGGCCCCGTGAAGTCGCGGGCGCGACGGTCGGCGTGCTGGCCGACGAGGAGCGTCTCTCCCGCCCGGCCGGCCTCGTGGCCGGGATGGCGGGGGAACCGGTCACCCTCACCGACGAGGAACTTCTGGCGGCCCGCGTGCTCAGAGCGGCGGCGTCCTTCGAAGAAGTGGCCGGCGGCGACCCGTCGCGGGCCCGGCTGGCGCTGGCGACGACGATCGAGCTCGGCGGGTCGGCTCGCCCGTCAGGTCGCCCGTCAGCTCAAGACGGGACTGACCGACGAGTCGTGGCCGCCCTGGCCCGCGTCGTCACCCGGCGGGCCCTCGTGAGCCATCGCGGGTAGCCGCCCACCTCGTCGCCGCGGCGGGCGGGACGCCCGGAAGATCACGTCGAGAAGGCCCACGCCAAGGATCAGGTCGCCGAAGCTGATCGCCCGGTCGATCGGCTCGGGCAGGAGCACGATCTGGCCCAGGGAGCGCAGGGCGGCGGCGTCGTTCTCGGGCACGTGGGTGACCGACTCCTCGAGCTCGCGCATCCGGACGTCACTGGCATCCTCGGGCAAACGCGTTGGCATGCCGCCGTTGACGGCGACGACCAGGGTGTTGAGCGCCACACCGATCAAGACCACCGACATGCCCGTGAGTCGGAGGTTCCGGGCGCAGAACACGACGAGGGCGCCGTAGGAGCCGAGGTATACGGCCAGGCCGGCCGACTCGGGCCAGCCGTCGGTTGGAGACCAGAGGCCGAGGGCGAGTTGGGCTGCGAGGGCGAGTGGCGGGAGGACGATCCAGCGCACCCGAGCGTCGGCCAGACGCCCAAGGCGGCCTTGGCCGACCACTGCGGTGCAGGCGCCGAGCGCGATCGCCACGGCGATCAGTTCCAATTTGCCTTGCTCCCTCGGCTGTTCCGGCCTCGCTCGCCTGTCGCCGGGCCTCCTTCGGGGTCCCCGCCCGGCGCCAATTTGCCTTGCTCCCTCGTCCGTTCCGGTCTCGCTCGCCTGTCGCCGGGCACCCCTCTGTCGCCGGGCACCCCTGAGGGGTCCCCGCCCGGCGCCAACAGCCACCGTACCGCCGGCGTCTCTGATAGATACGGACCCGTGACTGACGATGCGAGTGCCGAGGTTCTATACGCCGTCGACGGCGCAGTGGCGCGAGTGACGATCAACCGCGAGGAACGCCGCAACTCGATGTCGTACGGCGTGATGACGGGCCTGCGAGAGGCGATGGCGAGCGCGAAGGCCGACGACGCCGTTCGGGTGTTGGTGCTGACGGGGGCGGGCGAGAAGGCCTTCTGTGCCGGGGCCGACCTCGGGGGGATCGGGGAGAACCCGAGCGCGGCCGACGTCCACGAGGGGCGGGGAGAACTCGCGGCGCTCTTCCGTGACATGTGGTCGCTCGGCAAGCCGACCGTTGCTCGGGTGCGGGGCTACGCCCTGGCCGGGGGGTTCGGTCTGGCGCTGGCGTGTGACTTCGTGATCGCGGCCGACGACGCCCAGTTCGGCACCCCCGAGATCGACGTCGGCCTGTGGCCGTACATGATCACCGTGCCCCTGCTCCGCTCCATGCCGCCCAAGAAGGCGCTGGAGCTGATGATGACCGCGCGCCGGGTCGGTGCCACCGAAGCGGAGCGCATCGGGTTCGTGAACCGGGTGACCCCGGTTGATGAGCTCGACGGCGCTGTCGACGAGCTGTGCGCCACCCTCGCTTCGAAGTCGCCGGTCATCATGCGCTGGGGTCGCGACGCCTTCTACCGAGTGCTCGACATGACCGCCGACGACGCCCTCGCTTACCTCCAGCCCATGCTCTCGGTCACCACCTACACCGAGGACACGGCCGAGGGCATCGCCGCCTTCGTGGAGAAGCGCCCTCCGGAGTGGAAGGGCCGCTAGCCCGCGCTCGCTTCTGCTCTCTCACGCCGTCCGTACGCCGGGAAGAACGGCAGAACCGACTCGCGCACAACGAGCACGACGAAGAAGACCGCCACCGCCGTCGCCGCGATCGTGGCCCCGCCATCGGTGCGGGCGTGATGGCTGATGACCAGCCCGGCGACCGCCGACGCCGATCCGAGCGCAACGGCCGTCGCCATCATGGCCGGCACCCGGCGCACGACGAGCGCGGCCGTGGCCGGTGGCCCGACGAGGAGCCCGAACACGAGCAGGGTGCCCACGGCCCGGAACGACGAGACGACGGCGGCGGCGACCAGCACCAACAGCGCCAGGTGGGCGACGCGCGGATGGAGCCCGAGCACTTCGGCCTTCTGCTCGTTGAACGCCATCACGAGGAAGGGTCGGTAGAACACGGCGACGGCGATGGCCGTCCCGACCAGGACGGCCACGGCGAGGATGAGATCGCCGGCGCCGATCTCGAAGACGTCGCCGAACAGGATCTCGCCGAGCTCCTCGGCCTCCATCCCGGCCCTGGAGGCAATCACCACGCCCAGGGCGAGGAGCCCCACGAACAGCAGCCCCACCCCGGTTTCCTCGGCGAGGTTGGTGCGGCGGGTGACGAGGTGGATTCCTCCCACCATGACCAGCGCCCCCGCCGCTGCGCCGAGCGTCGGGTCGATCCCGATCAGGAAGGCGACCGTGATGCCCGGGAGCACGCCGTGGGCGAAGGCATCGCCGATGAAGCTGAGGCCCCGGATGACCACCCAGGTCCCGACGAGCGAGGTCGTACCGACCACGAGGAGGGCGGCGACGAGTGCCCGACGGGCGTCGTCAGTGCGGAAGGCGTCGAGGAACCAGTCCATCGGGCTTGTCGAAAATAGGAATCATTCTTAGAATCAGGATATGACCGCAGGCTCGGCCGCGCAATCTGTCGCCAACCAGGCTTCCGATCCCGTTGCTCGCGCGCGCGGCCTCGTCGTGGCCTACGGCCCCCGGGTGGCCATCGCATCCTCAGACTTCGAGGTTCCGTCCGCGTGCGTGACGGCGGTCATCGGCCCCAACGGCTCGGGGAAGTCGACCCTGCTCCATGCCTTGGCGGGCTTGGTCCGTCCGCACTCCGGCACCCTTGAGGTGCTGGGCGGTGCCCCGGAACACGCACACGACCGGGTCGCCTACGTCCTCCAGACCGCCGGCGTCAACCGAGTGCTTCCGGTGACCGTCGGCGAGGTGGTGGCCATGGGCCGCTACGGAGGTCGCGGGCTCATCGGGCGGTGGCGACCCGACGACCGCGAGGCGGTGGATCATGCGCTGGCCCGCCTCGACATCGTCGACCTCGCCGGACGTCACCTGCGTGAGCTGTCGACCGGACAGCGCCAGCGCGCCTTGGTCGCCCAGGGCCTGGCCCAGCAGGCGGACGTGCTCCTCCTCGACGAGCCCGTGACGGCGCTCGACATCCCGTCGCACGAGGCCATCGACGTCGTCATCGAGGAGGAGGTGGCGAGCGGGCGGACGGTTGTCATCACGACCCACGACCTCGACGAAGCCCGGCGGGCCGACCACGTGCTGCTTCTCGGGGGGCGGGTGGTGGCGGAGGGCTCGCCCGGCGAGGTGCTCACCGACGAGCGGTTGCTCGAGGCCTACGGCGCCCACCTGCTGCACGCCGAGCCCGGTGACGGGCAGCGGGCCGTGAGCATCGATGACCCCCACCACCACACCCACTGACCCCCTCCGAATTTGGCCTCCCCGACAGAGGATGGGCGCGCCTCATGCGACGGCAGGGAGGCCAAGTTCGGAGCGGTCACGCGCAGCAGGTGTCCTCGAGGCTCTCGGCGTGCCAGGCGTCTCGCGCCTCGCGGGCGGCGAAGAAGGCGATACCCAGGCCCGCCACCGGGTCGGCCCACCACCACCCGAGGCCGGCGCGCAGGGCCAGGCCGACCAGGAGGATGGCCGACAGCCACGCGCACAGCATCGTCTGGCGAGCCTCGGCGACCGCCGCGCTGGATCCGAGGACGGGCGCCAGCGCCGCCTTGGCTCGGGCGAGCCAGGGCATGAACGCGAGCGAGAGGGCCGCCACAATCATCCCCGGCGTACTCGCCTCCGGCTCCGAGCCGGTGGCGAGGTCGCGGGTCGCTTCGAACACCACGTAGGCGGCGAGGGCGGCGAACGACAGGGCGACGAGGCGGACGGCGCGGCGGTCGAAGGGTTCCATGCACTCGTCGCGGCGTTCCTGATGCAGTCGCCACGCCAGCACCAGCGCCGCCGACACCTCGATGCCGGAGTCGAGGCCGAAGCCGATCAGGCTGACCGACCCGGCGGCGATCCCGGCGCTGACCGCCACCACCCCTTCGACGACGTTCCACCAGATGGTGAGGCGGTTGAGGCGCCGCAGCCTGCGTACCGCGCCGGCACGGGCGGGATCGGGACTGGGAATCGTTCCTGCTCGCGGCTCCACTGGCGAAGTGTAGTGCGTCGGTTCTCAGCAATTCTCAGATCCGGTAGGGTAGTTCGCGATGACCGCCGAACTTCACGTCCTGGCGGCGGCGCGCCTGCGCCGGGAGGACCAGCGCTACACGAGCAACCGGAGGGCCCTCGTCGACGCGCTCCAGGCCGCCGACGGCCCGCTCACCATCCCCGAGCTCCTGGAGCGGTGCCCTGGTGTCCCCCAGAGCTCGGCCTACCGGAACCTGGCCCTGCTCGAACAGGCCCGGGTGGTTCACCGAATCGTCACCACTGACGAGTTCGCCCGCTTCGAGCTCACCGAGGAGCTGACCGAAGACCACCACCACCACCTCATCTGTTCGCGGTGCGGATCGGTTACCGACTTCTCGGTCCCCCCGTCCCTCGAGCGGCGGCTCGAAAAGGCCCTCGACGAGGTCGCCGGCGCGACCGGGTTCGCGGCGGAGCACCACCGGTTCGACCTCGTCGGTCGCTGCGCCGACTGCGCGTAGCGCGGCGCCTCGGCGGGTGGCGTCAGCTGCCGGCGGCCAGACGTTCGAGCCGGGCGAAGAGCGCCTCCGGCGCCATCTCACCGCTGGCCCGTTCCGCGACCGTGCCGTCACCGTCGACGAACACCCAGAACGGGGTGCCCGACAGGCCGTAGGCCGTCGCCACCGACGAGTCTTCATCGTCGACGAGGACCGGTAGGGGCCAGCCGGCCTTGTCCAGCCACTCGTCGGGAGGGAAGTTCCCGCGCCGAGGGGCGACGAGGGTCGAGACGCTGACCAGCCGAACGCCCTCGGGGGTGGGGTGGTCAGCCAGGTAGGCGGTCAGGGCCTCGACCTCGGCCTGGCAGTGCGGGCACCAGTGGGCGAGAAACACGATGGCCTGGGGGCCGTCGCCGGGGAGGACGACGGGCGAGCCGGCGAAGTCTTCGCCGGAGACCGCTGGAGCGGGGTCACCCACGGCGTCGTCGCTCCCGCCCGCTGCGTACTCGGGCAGGACGGATCCTCCGGCCTCGACCGGCGCTGTGACCCCCTCCAGTGACACGTCGTCTCCGCCGAGGCCGGCAACGACGGCGGCGACGCCACCGAGGACGACCACGGCCACGGCGAGCGTGAAGGGGCTGACCCTCCTTCGCTTGGCAGGCCGCTTGACGGGACGGATCTTGCGCTTGTTACTCATGGCTCTCCAGTGGTGCGGGGCGGCCGAGGGCGATCATCAGCAGCCCGACGAAGAGGAAGGCGCTCCCAGCCTCGTAGGCGAGGGTGATAAATCCGAACTTCCAGAACCAGGGTGCTGTGCAGGGTGCGGCCAGGTCGCAGGCGCCCTCGGCGGCGAGCCGGGGCACGTGCTCGATGAGGTTGTGGTACAGCGAAATCGGAAGGCCGATGACGGCAAGGGTGAGCGCGTACGGCCGCACGCCGCGGTCGCCGCGCACCACGAGGATCACCGCCAGCGGGTACATGAGGATGCGCTGGTACCAGCACAGCTCGCAGGGCACGAAGTGTTCGACCTCGCTGAAGTACAGCGACCCCGCGGTGGCGACCCCTGCCACCAACGCCCCGAGGCGGATTGCTTCGGAGCCGGCGGCGCTGAGCAGCGACGCCGCCCAGTGGCGGCCCCTTCCTGCAACGAGTGCGGCCACGACGGCCACCGACGCCACATTTGTCAGGAGAGCGAGGAGGGCGGTGAAGGTGATGACCGAGCCGGTCATGGGGCGCTCAGCCTATGGGGCTGCCCTCGAAGGATCGGCGTCGGGATGGCGCCGGTAGTCTGCCCACCATGACGGAATCGAAAGGCCCGGTCTCTCCGGGGGGCGGCGACCTTCACGATTGGGGCCCCCTCGTCGGTGATCTCAAGGAGCGGCGTGAACATGCCCTCGGGATGGGAGGCCCCGAGCGGATCGAGCGCCAGCATTCGCTCGGCAAGCTCACCGTTCGGGAGCGGCTCGACCTGCTCCTCGATCGCGGCACCTGGGTCGAGTACGGCCTCCTGGCCGATCACATGGACCCGGGGTTCGGTGACCGGCACCTGGCCGCCGACGGGTGCGTCACCGGCGTAGGCGAGATCGACGGCCGCCGGGTGGCCATCGCCGCCTACGACTTCACCGTCATGGCCGGGTCGATGGGAGCCGTTGGCGAGTTCAAGGTGGCTCGCATGCGGGAGTTGGCCTTGCACCAGCGCGTCCCCATGATCTGGCTGCTCGACTCGGCCGGCGCCCGCATCCAGCAGTCGGCGGGCTCCACGTTCGCCGGCGCCGGGGCCCTGTTCCGGGAGCAGGTGGCGATGAGCGGGGTGGTCCCGATGGTGGCGGCGATGCTCGGCCACTGCGCGGCGGGCACCGCCTACATCCCCGCCCTCGCCGACTTCGTTCCCATGGTGAAGGGCGTTTCGTCGATGGCCCTGGGGGGCCGTCACCTCGTGAAGGCCGCCGTCGGAGAGGACGTGACCGAGGAGGAGATGGGCGGCTCCGAAGTGCACACGAAGATCTCGGGCTGCGCCGACCTCGAGGTGGCCGACGACAAGGAGTGCCTCGAGATCGTGCGGAAGTACCTCTCGTACTTCCCGGCCCACAACGGCGAGCAGCCGCCGTCGGTCACCAGCACCGACCCCGTCGACCGGCGAACCGAGGAGCTGTACGACATCGTGCCCACGGCCCCCCGGCGGGCCTACGACATGTACAAGGTGGTGGCCGCCGTGGTCGACGACGGCGACTACCTCGCCATCAAGCCCGAGTTCGCCAAGAACCTCGTCACCGTGCTGGCCCGGATCGGCGGCCATCCCGTCGGCGTCGTCGCCAACCAGCCCAAGGTGCTGGGGGGCGCCCTCGACGTCGACTCCGCCGACAAGGCGGCCCGGTTCGTGTGGCTGTGCGATGCCTTCAACATCCCGCTCGTGTTCCTTCACGACGTCCCCGGTTTCATCGTGGGTTCGGCGGTCGAGAAGCAGGGGATCATCCGTCACGGCGCCAAGATGCTGTTCGCCGTCTCCGAGGCCACGGTGCCCAAGGTCAGCGTGGTGCTCCGCAAGAGCTACGGGGCCGGCTACTTCGTCATGAACGGGCTGGCCTACGAGGCCGACTACATCGTCGGCTGGCCGACGGCCGAGATCTCGGTCATGGGTCCCGACGGCGCCGTCAACATCATCTTCCGGAAGGAACTCGAGGCCATCGAGGACGAGGAGGAGCGTGCTCAGCGCCGCCTTGAGATGGCCGAGGAAATCCGTCGCACGATCGATCCCTACATCGCCGCCGGCCACGCCCGCATCGACGACGTGATTGACCCCGCCGAGACCCGTCACGCCATCTGGCGTGGCCTCCAGGTGGCCCGCGACAAGCAGGTCGACCGCCCGTGGCGCAAGCACGGTGTGCTCCCCGTCTGACCTCCTAGAGCCCTAAAGGTCACGAACCGAGGTGGGGCCGGGGGTAGTTGACCGTTAGGAAGTCCTCCCAGGTCACGGTGCCGACGGCCTGGTCAGGGCAGGTGTGGACGCCGTCCCGGAAGGCCCGGCCGATGCGGCCGGGGACGGGAAGGGAGACGATCGGGCGGCGCTTGCCGCGGGAGCGCAACCAGGCCCGAACGAGGTCGGCGAACGCACGGACCTCGGGGCCACCCGTGTCGGCAACCCGCCCCGACGGCCCGGCGGTGACCAGGCCCACCAGTACGGCCGCGTACTCCGCGGTGTCGACGGGTTGGAACACGAAGCCCCGCCCGACGGGAACCGCGGGCAGGCGCGTGACGGGTCGCAGCCCGGTGTCCAGGAGGTCGTGGAACTGGGTCGCGCGAGCGATGGTCCACGGAACGTGTCCCGCCTCCACGACTTGCTCGGCTTCCCACTTCCGCCGGTAGTACGGGAAGGGGTGGCGGTCGACGCCGACGATTGACGGGTAGATCACGTGCTCGACGCCGCCCGCGGCGGCCGTGTCGAGCAACCGTCGGGTTCCTTCGACGTCGACGGCCCGGCTCTTGCGGAAGGGGCTCGTGGCCGCGTGCACGACCACCTCGACGCCCTCAAGCGCCGCCTCGAGCCCCTCGCCGGTCCGCAGGTCGCCCCGGGCGCAGTCGGCGCGGTCCTGGCGTGAAAGCACTCGGGTCTCGTGGCCCGCCTCCGTGAGGGCGGGGACGAGCACCCGTCCCAGCATTCCTGTCCCACCGGTCACCAGAACTCGGGCCACGTCGCGTAGTGTGCCCCGGCATGGGCATTGAGGTCCGGGCCGAGATCACGGCCAACGTCTGGCAGGTGGTGGCGGAGGTGGGCCAGATGGTCGCCGAGGGCGACGAACTGGTGATCCTCGAGTCGATGAAGATGGAGATCCCCGTCGAGGCACCGGTGTCGGGGACGCTGACCGAGCTGCACGTCGAGCCCGAGCAGCAGGTGCAGGAGGGCGATCTCATCGCTCTCATCGACGACGCGTAGAGCGTCGTCCGAGACGGCCCGATGTCGATCGACTGGGAAGAGCGGGGCGCGGTCGGCCTCGCCACCATCAACCGCCCCGAGCGGCGCAACGCCCTCGACGCCGAGCACTGCGACGCGCTGCGGGAGCGCCTCGAATCCCAGGCCGGCCTCAGGGCCCTCGTGATCACCGGTGCCGGGTCGGCGTTCTGCGCCGGCGCCGACCTCGGAACGAGGTTTGAAGACGGGCACCAGCCCTCCGAACCCGCCGATCCCTTCCACGACGTGCTCCAACGGCTCCTCGACGCCGTCGCCGAGCACCCGCTCCCGGTCATCGCCGCTGTGAATGGGGCCGCCCTCGGGGCCGGCACCCAGCTGGCGGTGGCGTGTGACCTGCGGGTCTCCTCGCCCGAGGCCGTGTTCGGCATCCCAGCGGCGCGCCTCGGCATCATGATCTCGGCCGCCAGCACGGAGCGCATCGTCCGGGTCGTCGGACACGCCCACGCCGCCGAGATGCTCATCACGGGCCGCCGTTACGCCGCCGAGGACGCGCATCGGGTCGGCCTCGCGCATCGCGTCGCCCAACACGCGCTCGCCGACGCCCTCTCCTGGGCTGAGGAGATCGCCGAGCTGGCGCCGCTCTCGGTCCAAGGCCACAAGCGTTCACTCAACCTGGTCGCCGCCGCCTCGGCGCTCGGCGACGCCGGCCGGGCCGAGATCGCCGGGCTCATCGCAGAAACGGTGGCGTCCGACGACCTGCGCGAGGGCGTCGCCGCCTTCAACGAAAAGCGGCCGCCGAGCTTCACGGGCCGGTGACCCCGGTCGTTGCTTCTTCGCCCGTCACATAGCGGGGTAGAGAAGCAAAGTTCGTGGGGGGACGGTGACGATTCTCACACCGGGGTGAGCAGGAGTTCCGGGGGCCGGCGGGCGCCTCGTCGACCGACGTCGAGGGGCGTGGCCTGCTCCCCGCAACGGGTGGTCCAAGCGCCCTTGTAGGTCTTTTGGGGCTGTTCGGACTGGGCCCTGCGATCCTTCGCCAGATCCGTCGATAACTGGCTAATTCCGGCAATTCTTACTCAATCCCAGCCGGCACGACGCCGATACCACGTTCCGTGGGAGAGGTGCGCGCGTCGGGCGCGCGAAATCGAGCCCTGGCGGCCGTGGCCGCCGGCGCGGCTGTGGTCTCGACGGCCGTCTTCGTCTTGCCCGACAACGCCTACGCCGCGACCTACACCGTCACCAAGACCGCCGACACCGCCGACGGCGCGTGCGACGCCGACTGCTCCCTCCGCGAGGCAGTCATGGCCGCCAACGCCTCGGCCGGATCCGATCTGATCCAGCTCTCCAGCGGTACTTACCGTCTCACGATCTTCAACCTTGGGGGTGACGACGACTTCAGCGTCAGCGGAGACCTCGACGTCCGCGACTCCATCACCATCCGGGGCGACGGGGAGACCGTCACGACCATCGACGCCAGCGCTGTTCCTGACCGTGTCATCGAGACCGTCAGCGGTGCGCTCGCCCTCGACGATCTCACCCTCGCCGGCGGCAACGGGGTCAGCGCCGGCGCCGGCATCCAGCACAATTCGACCGGGGCCCTCACGCTCACCAACACCACGGTGAGGGACAACGCCGCCCGCTCCGTGACTGCCGACGCGTCGGGCGGGGGGGTCGAGGTCAACGCGACGGCGGCGGTGAGCATCACGGACTCGGAGATCTCGAACAACGACGCCACGAGCACCGTGGACAGCGCCGAGGGTGGTGGTATCGAGTTCGCCCGCGGCAGCCTGACGATCACGCGATCCCTGATCGATGGGAACGAAGCCTGGGGTGCGACCCGGGCGAATGGAGGCGGCATCGACGGGGGATACGACCTGATCTCGCTCGTGGACTCGACCGTGAGGTCGAACACCGCTCACGGCGTGGCTCAAGGATCGGACGGCGGGGCGCTCTCCCACGCCCAGGGCAACGTGGCGGTGACCGGGTCAACCGTTTCCGGGAATGTCGCCTCCTCCGACAACCTCATCTGGGTGGGCGAGGGCGCGGGGCTCCACCTTTCCCAGGGCTCGGTGACGGTCACGAACTCCACGATTTCTGGGAACAGCTCGGACGACACTCCGGGGGTGTACGCCGGGCACGGGTCGGTGACCCTGCGGTATGCGACGGTCGCCGGCAACACGGGGTCGGGCGCTGTCGGTACGGCGTCGGCGACGCTCAGCCTGACCGGCACCATCGTGTCGGGGAATACCGAGCCGCAGTGCACCGATCCGGTGATTTCCGGCGGCGGCAACGTCGACTCGGGGAGCTCGTGCGGGCTCTCGGGCTCGTCCGACCGATCGAGCACCGATCCCATGCTGGATCCGCTCGCCGACAACGGGGGGGCGACCCAGACGCGCTCTCTTGGGAATTCCAGCCCCGCCATCGACCTCGCTGGCGATTGCTCCGCGTACGTGACCACCGACCAGCGGGGTGAGGCCCGTCCCGCGGACGGAAATGGTGACGGGACGAGCGCGTGTGACGCCGGGGCGTATGAAGTCCCGCCCGGTGGCGGCGGGGGCGGGTCCACCACCACCACAACGCCGCCTCCTCCACCACCGCCACCACCACCGCCCGAGACGACCACCACCACCACGGCCGTCACCGATCCGACGACGACTACTACGACGACGGTGCCTTCCTCGTCGCCCACCACCACGACGACGAGACCGGCAACCGCGGATGACGAGGTCTCGGGACGGGAGGAGCAGGCCTTGAGGGGGTCCGAACGATCTCGCTCGAACGCCGAGGACCACTCGCGTGACCGGGGTCGGCTGTCTCTCGCCGGCGACCAGAAGCTGCCCCTGGCGGCGGACGTCGAGACGAGCACCGGTTGCACGGGTGCGGGTGTCGTCGGCGGCGTCATCGGCGGGGCGATCGTGGGGCTCATGGCGATGGCATCCCGCTGGCTCCCCCTCGGACTGGCGCGGCGTCGTCGTGAAGAGGACGACGACGAGGACGACCACGCCGGCCAGGCCCAGGCATAGGCATAGGCATAGGCCCGGCCTGAGCCCGGGCCCGGGCCCGGGCAAGAAAGCCCAGGATTCGGCACGGCGTAGGCGCTCCCGCGGGGAGCGGTCGGCTGGCGGTTCGCCCCCCTCGGGGGAGCGTCCGTAGACTTTTTCCCCTGCCCGCCGGTCTGCAGCGCTGTACTCGGTGGGTCGTTTCCAGGGAGGAATCCCGCTGCAGCCCCTCGTTGCCCACCTCCGCTCGGCCGTCACCGTGCTCGGCCGCTACCCAGCCCTCGCCGGCGTCGATCTCGACGTCGCGGAGGGCGAGGTTGTTCTGCTCACGGGCCCGAACGGCGCCGGCAAGACCACCCTCCTTCGCCTCCTTGCCGGGCTGGCGCCGCTGACCGGAGGCCACGCCGAGGTCTTGGGTCACGACCTGCGTCAGGATCGCCGGGCCGTGCGCCGCCACGTGGCCGTCCTCGGGCACGAGACCTTCTGCTACGAGGACCTGACCGTCCGGGAGAACCTGCGCTTCCACGCCCGCGCCGCCGGAGGATCCGTCGAGTCCGCCGACGCTGCCATCGAACGGGTGGGCCTGATCCGATCGGCCGACACCCCTCACCGGCTCCTTTCCGCCGGCCAGCGCCGCCGCCTGGCGCTGGGCGTGGTGGCGACCCGTCCGGCGCGCCTGCTGCTGCTCGACGAGCCCCACGCCGGTCTCGACGCCGCCGGGAGAGTGGTGCTCGACGACCTGATCGGGGCGGCCGGTGCTGAGGGCGTGACGGTTGTGATGGCGAGTCACGAACTGGAGCGGGCCCGACCCCTCGCCACGAGAGAGGTGGCGATGGCGGGCGGCTACGCCGCCAGCGGTGTACTCGACCACGAACCGAGGCCTGCACGCTCCCGAACGACCGGAGCGCTTGTCTGATGCGGCGCTTCGCGGGATCGGTGTTGCTCGTGGCCGGGAAGGACCTGCGCATCGAGGGAAGGTCGCGGGTCACGACCAACCAGGTCCTGCCGTTCGCCGGCCTCGTGCTCTTGCTGTTCGCGTTCGCCCTCGACCCCGACCGGGGCCTCCTGCCCCGGGTGGCGCCCGGGCTGTTCTGGGTGGCGGTACTCCTGGCCGCGCTGCTGGCCGTGTCCCGCGCCTTCGCCGTCGAGGCCGAGAACGGGGCGCGCGACGGGCTGCGGCTCTCGGTGCTCGACCCGGCTGCCGTCTACCTCGGCAAGGCCGCCGGCGTGGCGGCCCAGCTCGTCGCCCTGGAGGCGGTGCTCGCCGCGGGGTTGTTCGTGCTCTACGACGTGGACGCCCACCAGGTGTGGCTGCTGGCGCTCAGCGCGGGGCTCGCGACCGCGGGGCTGGCCGCCGCCGGTAGCGTCTACGGAGCGCTGGCGGCCGGGCTCCGGGTGCGCGAGACCCTCCTGCCTCTGTTGCTGCTCCCGGTCGTGGCGCCCGTCATGCTGGGGGCGACGCGGGCGTGGGAGGCAGCCCTCAACGGGGTGCCCTCCGACGCCTGGCCCTGGGTGCAGGTGATGGCCGCGTTCGCCGTGATGTACACGGCGCTTGGCGTCATCGCCTTCGGGCCCCTGCTGGAGGAATCATGAAGGAGACGGCGACCACGCGGACCTGGCTGACCCCGGTGCTCGGCGTCCTCGCCCTGGGCTCGTTGGCCGTCCTGGCCGTCCTCGGCCTCTGGGTGGCGCCCCCCGACGCCGTGCAGGGTGACGCCCAGCGCCTCATGTACGTCCACGTGCCGACGGCGACGCTGGCCTATGTCGCCTTCGGGGTCACGTCCCTGGCGTCGGCCCTCTACCTGTGGCGCCGCACCCGCGCCCCGCGCTGGGACCGGCTGGCCGCTTCCTCGGCGGAACTCGGCGTCGTGTTCACCGGCCTCACGCTGGTGCTGGGCATGCTCTGGGGCCGGCCGGTGTGGGGCGTCTACTGGACGTGGGACGCCCGGCTGGTGTCGACGGCGGTGCTGTTCTTCCTCTACCTCGGCTACCTCGCCCTGCGCCGGGTGATCGTCGACCCCGACGCCCGGGCCCGCCGGTGCGCGGTGGCGGCGCTGGTCGCGTTCGCGGACATCCCGATCGTCCACTACTCGGTGGAGTGGTGGCGCAGCCTCCATCAGGACAGCACCCTGCTCCCGGGTGGGCGGCTCGATCCCGAGATCAGCGGCGACATGCTGGTGGCGCTGCTCTGGGGGATGGTCGCCTTTGCGCTGACCTACGCCTACCTGCTCGTGCGCCGGTGCCGCCTCGCCGCCATGGAGGAGGGCCTCGAACAGCGCGTCCTCGACGTGGCCGTCGCCGAGCGACGTGCGGAGGCCGCCCCGGTGGCGGCCCCGGTGGCCACCCCGGTGCCGGCCCCGGTCACGGGTGGCGGACGGGCGTGATGGAGAACGCCGGATACGTCGTCACCGGGTGGGTGTTGACGGGTGGGGTGCTCCTCTTTTACGCGCTCGACGTCGCTCGCCGAACTCGCCGGGCCCGGCGCACGCTCGCCGACGACCGGTGACCCTGACCCGCCGGCTGCGCCTTCGCTACGTGCTCCCGCTGGCCGCCAGCTTGGGAGCGGTGGCGTGGCTCGTGGCCGGGCCGCTGCGCTCGAACATCGAGTACTTCCGCACACCGACCGAGGCCCTGGCGGCACTCGCCGACGGCGAGGACGGTCGCTTCCGCCTGGCGGGCGAGGTCGTGACCGGGTCGGTCGAGGAGACGGCGGACGGGGTCACCTTCGACGTGACCGACGGGGCCAACACGGTGAGCGTCATCCACCGGGGCAGCCCGCCGGAACTGTTTGGCGACGAGGTGCCGGTGGTGTGTGAGGGGCGCTGGGCCAAGGCGGGCGCGACGTTCGAATCGGACCGGATCCTGATCCGGCACGGGAACGAGTACCGCCCGCCCGAGGTGACGACGACGTCGGGGCCCGCGTCATGACCCCGAATTCCTGCGTCTGTGTCGCGTTACGGCGCGTATGCACCCCTAACGCAACACAGACACGGGGAAGGGGCGTCGGCCGATGAAGGCGGGGCTCGGTACCCTCGCCGTCGCCGTCGGGCTCAACGGGTCGGCCCTCGGCGTCGCCGTCTTGGCCCTTGGGCTGCGCCGGGGCGACGAGCGGCTTCTCGTCGCCGGGCGCCGGTTCGTGTGGGTCGTCGTCGGTGCGGCCGTCGCCGCCGCCGGCGCCATGGAATGGGCGCTCGTCAGCCATGACTTCTCGCTCCAGTACGTCGTCGACAACCACGCCCGGGCGACGCCGCTCCTGTACACGATCGCCAGCCTTTGGGGCGCCCTCGAGGGATCCATCCTGCTGTGGGCCCTGGTCCTCGGCGGCTACCTGGCCTTTGCGGCGCGCAAGTTCCGTGATCGGGCGGGCGATCCGTTGGTGGCGTGGGCGACGCTCACCGGCCTGGTGGTGGCGGCCTTCTTCTTCGGGCTGATGATCGGCCCCGCCAACCCCTTCCATCTGGTCGGCGGCCCCACTCCGACCGACGGCGCCGGGCCCAACCCCCTCCTCCAGAACCACCCGCTGATGGCCTTCCACCCGCCGATGCTCTACCTCGGGTACGTCGGCTTCACGGTGCCCTTCATGTTCGCCATCGCTGCCCTCGTGACTGGGCGCCTCGGTGAAGGCTGGCTCGTGGCCACCCGGCGGGCGACGCTGATCGCCTGGGGCTTCCTCACTACCGGGATCATCCTCGGCGGTTGGTGGAGCTACGAGGTCCTCGGGTGGGGTGGGTACTGGGCGTGGGACCCGGTCGAGAACGCCTCCTTCCTGCCCTGGCTCACCGCCACCGCCTACCTCCACTCGGTGATGGTGCAGGAGCGGCGGGGGATGCTCCGGGTGTGGAACCTGTCGCTCCTCGTCGCCACCTTCGCCCTGACCATCCTGGGCACCTTCCTTACCCGTTCCGGGGTCATCAACTCGGTCCACTCCTTCACCCAGTCGGCCATCGGGCCGGCGCTGCTTGGCTTTCTCGGGGTGGTGGTCGCCGCCGGGGTGGGGCTCATCGGCTGGCGGGGTGACCGCCTGCGGGCGCCGGGGCAGATCGACTCGCCCGTGTCGCGAGAGGGTGCCTTCCTCGCCAACAACGTGCTGTTCGCCGGCTTCGCCTTCGTGGTTCTCCTCGGGACGGTGTTCCCGCTGGTGGCCGAGGCCCTCAACGGCCGCCAGCTTTCGGTGGGCGAGCCGTACTTCGATCGCATGACGGTTCCCATCGGAATCGCGCTTCTCTTCCTGATGGCCGTCGCTCCGGCGCTCCCGTGGCGCGTCGCCAGCGCAGGCGTCCTGCGCCGGCGCCTCGCTGGGCCGGCGTGGTTCGCGGCCGTGACCATGCTGGGGTTGGCGCTGGCGGGCGCCCGAGGCGTCGCCCAGATCCTGGCCTTTGGCCTCGGCGCCTTCGCGGTGGGGGGCATCGTCCGTCAGGTGGTCACCGCGGTGCGATCGCGCATGCGGGCCGACGGTTCGGGTCCGGCGCGCGCCCTCCGGGACGTCACGGCTGGGAACCGGCGCCTCTACGGTGGCCTGATCGTCCACGTGGGCGTCGTGATCGTCGCCGTGGCGCTGGCCGCTTCGCAGGGGTACGGGGTCAAGCGCGAGTTCCGCCTGTCGAAGGGCGAGTCGGCCACGCTCAACGGGTACCGGCTCACCTTCGTCGGCCGTCAGGTCACCGAGACGCCCCAGAAGCGCACGGTGGCGGCTCGGGTGGAGGTGGCGCGCGGGGGCGACGTCCTCGGCGTCTACGAGCCGGCCGTCCAGATCTTCCCCAACGCCACCCAGGCGATCGGGACGCCCTCGGTGCGGACGGGCCTGGCGGAAGACCTCTACCTCACGCTGGTCAGTTCGCCGACCGACACCGAGGAGGTGACCATCGGTGCCGCCGTGAACCCGATGGTGCTGTGGCTGTGGATCGGGGGCGGGGTCATGGCCCTGGGGACGGCGGCGGCGGTGTGGCCGACTCGGCGACGGCGAGCGGTGCATCCCGGCGACGGCGCTTCTCGAGAAGGTTCTCCCCCTGATGCGTGGGAATCTCGCTCGAGAACGCTGACGGAGGCGGCCCGATGAAGCGCCGCCGGATCGCTCTGTTCGCCGCCGGCGCCGTGCTGGTGGCGTTCCTCGCCTTCACCGTCGTGCTGGCGCTCGGGCTCGACGGCGAGTCCGCCGAGTACCGGGGGACGGCCCTTCTCGGCGACCCGGTCCCCGACCTGGTTCTGCCCACCCTCGACGGCGGCGAGGTCGCCCTGGCCGAGCTCGACGGCAAGGCCGTCATCATCAACTTCTGGAACTCGTGGTGCATCCCATGCAAGGAGGAGGAGCCGGCGCTCAAGGCCTTCTACGCCGCCCACGCGGGGGAGAGCGACTTCGAGATGATCGGGATCGTGCGGGACGACAGCGAGTCGGCCATCCGCAAGTGGGTCGAGACCCACGGGACGGCCTGGACGGTCGCCTTCGATCCCAGCGCCCGGGCGTCGGTCGACTTCGGCACCACGGGCCAGCCGGAGACATTCGCCGTGGCGCCCAACGGCCGCATCGCCGCGCTTCAGCGGGGGCGGGTGAGCATCGACGACCTCGAGAACATGCTCGCCCTGGCCCGCGGGGAGCGGCCGTCGGGGGGCGGGGGATGAGGCTCGGTCGGTGGTCTCTGGTGGCGGCCGGGATGCTCGCCGTCGCCGCCCTGGTGGTCGCCGCCGGGTCGAACGGTACGGACGACTCTGCCAGCGCCCGGGTCGAACACCTCAGCGAGCAGCTCCGGTGCCCAACCTGCCAGGGCCTATCGGTGGCCGACAGCCCGGCCTCCACGGCTCGGGCCATCCGCGAAGACGTTGCCCGACGGGTGGCCGCCGGGGAGACCGACGCCGAGATCAAGGCCGCCTACGTCGACCGTTACGGCGAGTGGATTCTCCTCCGCCCCCGCGGGTCGGGCGTCGCCGTGGTGGTGTGGGCGGTCCCGGTGGCGGCGCTGGTGCTCGCCGGGGCCGGCCTGGCGGCGGCGTTCCGGCGCTGGCGGCGCCAGGCCCCCGCCCAGCCGACGGCCGACGATCGGGCGCTCGTGGAGCGTGAGCTCGACGAGCGAGGACGGGTGGAGCGGGCGCGCTCGGAACGGCCCGAGCCGTGAGCGCAGGCGCCGACGACCTCACCGCGACCTGGCTCGACGAGGAGCGCGAGTTCCTTCTCCGCTCGATCGAGGACCTCGATCGCGAGCGCGCCGAGGGCAATCTCGACGACGCCGACTACCAGCTCCTGAGGGACGAGTACACAGCCCGGGCCGCCGCTGTCCTGGGGGTGCGGTCTGGTGACGGCGAGTCCGCACCCGAGCCGCCGCCCGACCGAACCCGATGGTGGATCGTCTCTGGGGTCGTCGTCTTCGCCGTGGTGGCGGCGGTGCTGCTGGCCCGTTCACTCGGCGAGCGGCTTCCGGGCGACACCGTCACGGGCAACGAGCAGATCCGCAACCCGCTGTCGCAGGCTGACGAACTGCTGGCGCGCGGCGAAGCTGCCGACGCCCTGCGGCTGTACGACGAGGCGGCGGCTGCCGACCCCGGCGATGCCGAACCGCGCGCCAAGGCAGCCTTCGTCGTGTTCAACGCCGGGCTCGTCGACGAGGCGCTCTCGCGCTTGCAGGAGGCGGAACTGGCCGACCCGGCCTTTGCCGACACGTACTTCTTCCGGGCGCTCGTGCTCGTGCAAGGGAAGGACGATCCAGAGGGAGCGCGCGCTGCTCTGGCCAGGTATCTCGAACTTGCCCCCGAGGGTCAGTACGCCGAGGATGCCCAGATCGTTCTCGATGAGATCGACGAACCGCCGACTGAAGAAGGGACACCCTGATGGCTCAGCCACCGCCCATGCAGATTGACACCGAGGCCATCTTCCAGGTGCGGCTCCAGACCAGCCGCGGCGACATCCTGATGGAGCTCGACCCGGGGCTGGCGCCGGTCACCGTCAACAACTTCGTGTCTCTCGCCCGGGACGGCTACTACGACGGACTCACCTTCCACCGTGTGGTGCCCGAGTTCGTCATCCAGGGTGGGTGCCCGCGAGGCGACGGGACCGGTGGGCCTGGATACCAGTTTGGAGACGAGCCGGTGAAGGGTGAGTACACGCTCGGAGCCGTGGCCATGGCCAACGCCGGGCCCGACACGAACGGATCCCAGTTCTTCATCTGCATCGACGACTGCACGCGGAAGCTCGAGCCGCTGTACAACCTCTTCGGCTACGTGATCGAGGGGATGGACGTGGCGCTGTCGGTGCAGAAGGGCGACACCATCGACGCCGTCAGCGTCATGGAGCGCGCCACCGACTGACCCTCGGTCTCTCCATTCTTGGTTTCGTTTCTCACACCAACGCGAGGCAAAGAACCCAAGTTCGGAGGGGGGTGGCCGATACTGGTGGGATGAACGCGTCGGGAGCGTTTCTCGTGGCGGCGGTGGCGTTGGTTGTGCTGCTGCTCGGCGGCGCGGTGTCCTTCAACCGGTTCGTGTCGCAGCGGAACCACGTGCGCGAGGCGTGGGCGAACGTCGACACGGAGCTGCGACGCCGCTACGACCTCATCCCCAACCTCGTGGAAACGGTCCGCGGCTACGCGGCCCATGAGCAGGCGACGCTGGAGGCGGTGACCCGGGCCCGCACCGCGGCAGCGGGGGACGCCGGGCCGCCGGGGAGCCAGGCGTCAACCGAGCGGGGTCTCGTGCGTTCTCTGCGGGACCTCCTCGCTCTTGCCGAGCGCTACCCCGACTTGAAGGCGAACGAGCGCTTCGCCGATCTCCAGGACCAGCTCGTCGAAACCGAAGACCGGATCCAGCTCGCCCGGCGCATCTACAACGCCAACGTGCGGGACCTCAACCGCCGGGTGCAGGCCTTCCCGTCCAACGTGGTGGCAGCGGTCATGCGCATCGACGAGGCCGAGTACTTCGAGATCGAGGAGGCCATTCGCTCAGGACCGGCACCGGCCGCCGTGTAACGAGGCCGCGGCCTCCAGCCGGGGGCGAAACGTGCCGATGTGTCCACCGTGAACTGGCTCGATCTCATCGGCGCGCTCCCGTGGCGGGTGGGCAAGCCCGACTCCGAGGCGAACCCGCCGAGTCTCGAGGTGATCGGGCTCGTCGGTCTGCTCATGGTGGGAGTCCTGGCGTGGGACACGGCGCCCTACGTCCTGATCAGCATTGCGTTGGCCGAAGCCCTCGTCATTGGCTTCATCGTCACCTCGGCCGTCCGGCGGGTGAAGCGGCACCGCCGCGACGAGGAACACGTCGAGCGAATCGCCGAGCGTGCCGGTCTCCGGCGGGCCCAGCCGGGTGAGTTCAACCTGTACGCGCTGCCGTTCCCGATCTTCCGGGCCGGCGAGTGGCAGGGCTTCGACCACGTGTGGGTGGGGGAGTGGGGCGACGACAAGGTGTGGGTCTTCGACTTCTGGAACGGCTACGAGCTGCGGGGCCAGGACGTGGAAGACCACTTCACCTGCGCCGCCATCGAACTGCGCCATGCCGACTGCCCGAAGCTCTCGGTCACCCGCGAGAACCCGTGGTCACGAACCTGGGGGCACCTCGGGTGGCGCGACATCGAGGTGGAGTCGGACGACTTCAACCGCCGCTTCGACGTGAGCGGCGACGACGAGCGCTTCGCCTTCGCCTTCTTGGCGCCCTCCATGATCGACTGGCTTCAGCGAACACCGAAGCAATTCGAGTTCGCCGTCGAAGGTCCGTGGCTGCTGTGCCGGTCGCGCTGGCTCCCAACCGCCCGTTGGTGGGATCTCCTGCGCATGATTCGTGATTTCCGCGGGCGGATGCCGAAGACGATCCCACGCCTCTTCCCCGATACTGTCCGACCGTTGGCGCCGGGCGGGGACCCCTCAGGGGTGCCCGGCGACAGGCGCGCGAGGCCGGAACGGCCGAGGGAGCAAAGCCAGAATGCGAGCGGTTCTGTGCAAGGAGTACGGCCCGCCTGAGAGCCTCGTCGTCGAGGACGTCGATCCGCCCCCGTTACACGACGCGGGGGTGCGGATCCGGGTGCACGCCGCGGGGGTGAACTTTCCCGACGTCCTCATGATCAAGGGCGAGTACCAGTTCAAGCCGCCCTTCCCGTTTTCGCCCGGGGGCGAGGTGGCGGGCGAGGTGCTGGAGGTCGGCCCCCAGGTCGAGGGTGTCGCTCCGGGTGACCGGGTGCTGAGCGTCACGGGCGTGGGCGCCTTCGCCGAGGAAGTGGTGGCGAACGGCCCGTCGGTGATGCGGATCCCCGACTCGATGGACTGGACGAGCGCGGCCGCCCTGGGCATGACCTACGGCACGTCGGTGTACGCCCTCGCGAAACGGGCGTCGCTCGCCGAGGGGGAGTGGCTGCTGGTGCACGGCGCGAGTGGGGGTGTCGGCCTCTCCGCAGTGGAGATCGGTCGGGCGCTCGGAGCGCGCGTCATCGCCACCGGTGGTGACAACGAGAAGCTCAAGATCGCCGGCGAGCGAGGTGCCGACCACATCATCAACTACCGGGAAGCGGCTTCCTTCAAGGACGCCGTGAAGGAGATCACCGAGGGCGCCGGTGCCGACGTCATCTACGACCCCGTGGGCGGCGACGTGATGAAGGAGTCGCTCCGGTGCATCAGCTGGGGCGGCCGCCTGTTGGTCATCGGGTTCGCCAGCGGCGACATCCCCGACCTGCCCGCCAACCTGATCCTGCTGAAGAGCTGCCAGGTGGTCGGGGTGTTCTGGGGGGCGTACGCCATGCAGTGGCCGGAGCAGGCGAAGGACGACTTCGACCAACTCTTCCGGTGGTGGGACGAGGGCGCGATCGCGCCGCACGTGTCGCACACGTTCCCGCTCGAGCGCACGGCCGACGCCCTGTACGCCCTCATCAACCGGGAAGTCGTGGGCAAGGCCGTCGTCACGCTCGACTAACGGGCTACTTGTCTCGACCTGACTAATACAAGTACAATACAAGTATGCGGTACCTCGATGTCGCCGAAGAACTCCGCCGCCTGATCGGCACGGGTGGGTACGGCGCGGGCGGAGCGCTTCCGAGCGAGGCGGAGCTCCAAATCCGGTTCGGGGCGAGCCGGGCGACCATTCGGCGGGCGCTGGAGCACCTGAGGGCCGATGGCTTGGTGGTGAGCCGGAAGGGCAGCGGCTGGTACGCCGCCGTGGATCCCATCCGTCAGGCCTTGGGTCGCTTCCCCACGGTCGAAGCAGCGCTCGCGGCAACGGGCGTGGATGCCCGGCGCGAGATTCTGGAGTTTGGGTTCGAGACCCCGCCCGACGACGTCACCCGAGCGTTGGGCCAGAAGCGAGGCGCCGAGGTGCTGCGGGTTCGCCGCCGCAACCTCGCCCGCCGCGAGAAGCAGACGGGGTGGGAGCCGTTCGGGATCGTGACCGTATGGGTACCGGCTCACGTGGGCGCGGCCCTCAGCCGGACCGACGTCGAGCGCTCCACCTTCTACGAGCTGCTGGCCCGCGAGGGCGCCGCCCTCGGAAGCGCCGTGCAGACCATCACCGCCGAGCCCGCCACCACCGACGACGAGCGCCACCTCGGGGTGGCCAAGGGGTCACCGATCCTCGTCTGCCACCGGGTGACCAGTGACGCCGGTGGCCAGCCCGTCCTGTGCTCCGAACACCGCTACCCCGCCCACCGGACGTGCTTCGAGGTGGAACTGCCCGGCGTGGCCCACACCGGGGAGGGCCCGGCCGGGCTTCGCCTCGTCGAGGGATCGGCGGGAAGGACGAGTCGTAGAGTCGGCAGTACCAGAGCGAGGGGAGATCGACATGGCTGAGACCGTGGGGCCGAGCACGCCGATCGAGCTGATCGAGGGGGCCTACGGCCGCTTCCCTGAAGCGGTCCGGGTGGCGCGGGAACGGCTGGGGCGGCCGGTGACGCTGGCCGAGAAGGTGCTGTTTGCCCACGCCGACGATCCCGCCGTTCTCGGTCTCGATCGGGGCGTCGACTACGGCGACTACCGGCCCGACCGTGTCGCCATGCAGGACGCCACCGCCCAGATGGCCCTCCTCCAGTTCATGCTCGCGGGCCTTCCGAGGGTGGCGGTGCCCACGACGGTGCACTGTGACCACCTGATCCAGGCCCGGGTGGGGGCGGCCGAGGATCTGAAGACGGCCCTCGACGTCAACGACGAGGTCTTCGACTTTTTGGCGGCGACCTCGGCGAAGTACGGAATCGGGTTCTGGAAGCCGGGGGCCGGGATCATCCACCAGGTCGTGCTGGAGCAGTACGCCTTCCCCGGCGGGATGATGATCGGAACCGATTCCCACACGCCCAACGCCGGGGGCCTGGGCATGATCGCCATCGGCGTCGGGGGCGCCGACGCCGTCGACGTGATGGCCGGCTGGCCGTTCAACATGCGCGTCCCCAAGCTCATCGGCGTTCGCCTCACCGGCGCGCTTTCGGGCTGGACCGCGCCCAAGGACGTCATCCTGAAGGTCGCCGAGATCCTGACCGTGAAGGGCGGGACGGGGGCGATCGTCGAGTACTTCGGCTCCGGCACCGAATCGATCTCGGCGACGGGCAAGGCCACGATCACCAACATGGGAGCCGAGATCGGGGCCACCACCTCGATCTTCCCCTACGACCGGCACTCGGCCATGTACCTGAAGGCCACGGGCCGGGAAGCGGTGGCCGCGCTGTCCGATCACCACGCCGAGTTCCTGTGCGCCGACCCCGAGGTGGCCGACGATCCGCAGCGCTACTTCGACCGGGTGATCGAGCTCGACCTCGACACGCTCGAGCCTCACCTCGTCGGCCCCCACACTCCCGACCTGGCCCGTCCGGTGTCGGCAATGAAGGAGGAGGCCGAGCGCGAGGACTACCCGACCGACGTGCGGTACTTCCTGATCGGCTCGTGCACCAACTCGTCGTACGAAGACATCGGACGGGCGGCTCACGTAGCCCGTCAGGCGAAGGCCAGGGGCCTGGCGGTGGCCAAGCCCCTCCTCGTCACTCCGGGCTCGGAGCGAGTGCGCTCGACCGTCGAGCGCGACGGCCTGCTGGCCGACCTGGAGGCCATCGGAGCCACGGTCCTGGCCAACGCCTGCGGCCCGTGCATCGGCCAGTGGCAACGTGACGACATCGTGGCCGGCGAGCGCAACACGGTGGTGACCTCGTACAACCGCAACTTTCCCGCCCGCAACGACGGCAACACCGAGACCATGGCCTTCATCGGTTCCCCCGAGACGGTCGTGGCGCTGTCGCTCTCGGGTCGGCTCGACTGGGACTTCATCCACGAGCCGCTGGCCGCGGCCTCGGGGGAGGAGGTCAGGCTGGAGCCGCCGGTCGCCGACGAGTTGCCCGCGGCCGGGTTTGACGAGAGCGATATCGGGTTCGTGACGCCGGCGGCCGACCCGAGCACCGTCGACGTGCGCGTGTCCCCCGAGTCGGAGCGCATCCAGCTCCTCGATCCGTTCCCGGCGTGGGACGGCGCCGACATCACGGGCCTGCGGGTGTTGCTCAAGGCCGAGGGGAAGTGCACCACCGACCACATCAGCCCCGCGGGGTCGTGGCTGCGTTTCCGGGGCCACCTCGAAAACATCTCCGGCAACCTCTTCATCGGGGCCAACAACGCCTTCACGCCCGGCGACCACGGCCAGGGCGTCGACGTGCGAGACGGGGCCAAGGTGGCGCTCCCGGCGCTCGCCAAGGCCTACAAGGACGCCGGCATCGAGTGGGTGGCCGTCGGGGATGAGAACTACGGCGAGGGATCATCGCGTGAGCACGCGGCCATGGAGCCCCGGTTCATGGGGGGGCGAGCCGTGATCGCCCGGTCCTTCGCCCGGATCCACGAGACCAACCTCAAGAAGCAGGGGGTGCTGGCGCTCACGTTCGCCGACCCCGCCGACTACGACAAGGTCCAGGTCGACGACGAGGTCGACGTGGTGGGCCTGGCTGACCTGGCGCCAGGCCGGCCGGTGACGGTCGTGCTCCGCCACGCCGACGGCTCGACCGACGAGGCCACCACCACCCACACCATGTCGCCGGAGCAGATCGAGTGGTTCCGAGCCGGCTCGGCGCTGAACCTCCTGCGGGCGCAGCGCTCGGGCTGACGGGTGTCAGGCCAGGAGAACCCCGGCCTCCTCCACCAGCCTCGTCGCCTGATTGAGTGCCGTGGCGGCCTTGGTCGCCGAGAGGGGCTTGCCGCCGTACTGCGCTGGCGTTTTGACCGACAGGAGCCGTCCGAGAACGGTCGCCAGTGGTGTCTTGTCCTGCGGGAGCGCCTGGCGGAAGAGCGCGATCGCGTCCTGGTGATTCTCGCCCGCGGTCCGCTGCCCAAGCCGGGCGCAACAGACGGCGTCGGCGGCGGCGACGCCCGCCAGCACGGCGTCCGACACCACGACATTGGGCCACGCCCGACCCACGCGGCTGGCGGCCGCCTCCTCGGCCTGTCGCAGGTGCCCGCGTGCCTGGTCGATTCGGAAGCGCGCCTCGTTCCGGTCGCAGGGCGACGCCTTCATCGCTCGCCCCGGAGGAGCATCGAGAGCGGGCGCCCGGCGAGGTGGAGGTGTTCGGCTTCGATTGACCGGGCGAGGGGCGTGTTCCGGTTGGCGAGCAACTCCGCGATCGTCCACTCGAGCACGGAGAGGCCGTTCCCTGTGAGGTTCGACACGGTCTCCTGAAGCTCGACCACGCGCTGCTCCCACACCCCGCCCGACGATTCGGGCCGTACCAGCAGAAGGTCGACGTCGCTGAGCTCGTCGCCCGTCCCCCGAACGAACGACCCATAGAGCGACGCGTGCTCGGGTGCTCGTTCCCAAGACCCGATGGCTGCTCGGATGGCGTCGATGAGGCGTTCCGGAATCCGGGCGATGGCCTCGATTGCCTCAGCGGCCAGGTGCCGGCGGTTGAGTGAGTAGAGCGTGATTCCGGCTCGGGCGTCAGCGAGCACGATGCCCTGAGACACGAGTCGCCGGAGAACCTTGTGGACTCCCGCCGGTGACCCCGCGCCACACAGCCGATGGACTTCCCGGCCTGACGCCGGACGGGCGGAGCGAGCGAGGGCAGCGAGCACCGGCCCGTCCAGCGAACTGGTCACGACGTGAGAGGGGGCAGCGAGGTTCATCAGTGTCTTCTGCAGTAGGTGATTGACTATTCAAGTGTACAGCCCCCAGTAGGGACGAGAAAAACGGCACTCGACGTTCCTAGAAACCGCCAGCAACTCGGCATTCCGGTTCAAGTCATGCGCTGCCGGTGACGACACTCCTCCGGGGAGGAGGAGTGCATGGAGCGCACTGCGCCACGCCGTGCCGCCCGCTTCCGCGGGCCCGCGCTACGTGGCTTCGTCGCGCTTGCCCTCATCGCCCCGCTCGCCGTCCTCGTGTACGAGCCGGGGGTGTCATCGGCGTATCCGGGGACTCCCGGCCGGGCCAGCGTGGCCACCGGCGGCACCGAGGGCAACGCCACCAGCACCGAGGCGAGCGTCTCATCGGACGGCCGATACGTGGTGTACCGCTCCGCGGCCACGAACCTGGTTGCCGGTGACACCAACGGGGTGGACGACATCTTCTTCCGGGACGTCACCGGGGCAACCACGGAGCGGGTGAGCATCACCGACGGGGAAGGCCAGGCGGACGGCAATGTTGAGTGCGATGTCTGTGTTCCCCCGGGTACGGCGACGGGCTCCCGTGAGCCCGACGTTTCGCCGGACGGCCGGTACGTGGTCTTTTCGTCGGTCTCGAGCAATCTGGTGACCGGCGACAACAACGACTTCTTCGACATCTTCGTACGCGACCGCACCGGCGCGACGACCCGGCGGATGAGCGTGACGACGGCGGGGACCGAGGGGGTTGACAGCAGCTTCCGCCCACAGATCACGCCCAGCGGGCGCTTCGTGGTCTTTGACTCTGCCGCCCAACTCGACGGCGAGATCGCCGGCGACTTCGACGTCTTCGTCCGCGACCGCGACACCGACGCCGACGGCACCTACGACGAGGTCGGTGCCGTCAGCACCAAACGCGTGAGCGTTTCCACCGACGGTGGCGAGGGATCTGAAGGGGTGAACGGCCAAAGCCGGTACGCCGCCATCAGCGACAACGGCCGCTACGTGGCCTTCCGTTCGTCGGCCACCAACCTCGTGTCGGGCGACACGAATGGGCAGGACGACGTCTTCCTGCGTGACCGCGACACCGACGCCGACGGGATCTTCGACGAGGCCGGGGCCGTGAGCACGACCCGGGTCAGCGTCGACAGCGCCGACGCTCAGGCGACGGGCGGCGCCTCGCGCAGCCCCGACATCAGCTCTGACGGTCGATACGTACTCTTCGAATCCGACGCCACCAACCTCGTGTCGGGCGACACCAACGGCGCCACCGACGTGTTCCGGCGAGACACCACCACCGGAACCACGATCCGCGTGAGCGTCTACGGCGCCGGGAGCGAGGGCAACGGTGCGAGCATCGAGCCCAGCCTCTCCAGCAGCGGGCGCTACGTCGCCTTCGAGTCGGCGGCGACGAACTTCGTGGGATCGGATACCAACGGGGTCAACGACGTCTTCGCTCGCGACATCGACGCCTCCGTCACTTTCCGGGCGAGTGTCAGCGCGGCTTGGGATGAGGCCAACGGCGCCAGCACCAACCCGACGATCGCTGACGATGGCCTTGACGTCGGATTCCAGTCCGTCGCCACCAATCTCGTGTCCGGCGACGGAAATGCAGTGTCGGACGCCTTCGTGATCGATCTGGACGCGCCCGCCCCGTCGACCACCACTTCCTCCTCCTCCACCACCACCACCACCACCACGACCACCACCACCACGACCACGACGACCACGACGACGACGGTCCCGCCGACCACGACCACCACGACGGTTCCGCCCACGACGACGACCGAGCCGGCGACCACTACGACGACCACGACGTCGCCGTCCACGACCACCACCACCACCACGACATCGCCCACCACTACCACCACCACCACGTCGCCGCTGCCCGTTCCGGTGACGGTGCCGACCATCCCGTTGCTCACCACCACCACGAGCGGTCCCTCGGGCTCCACGTCGGTGACTGCCGTTCCGCCGCTGATCCAGGTCGAGCTGGCACGCGACGGCAAGGGAGTCGGGGAAGGCGACGAGGAGTCCGACGTCAGAAAGGGCGACGGAGCCTCGGTGCTGTCGAGGTCGATCTGGAGTTCGCCCGCCCCGATCGTGGCCATCGCCGCCCTCAGCATGGTGGGGGGCCTCGCCGTGCTGGCCTTCCTCACCGGCGGCCTGGGCCTGTTGCTCGTGCCCTTCTGGCGCCGGCGCCGGGACCCTGAAGAATCGCCTGAATAGGTCGAAATCCGGCCATCAAACCGCGAAGAGCGGTCAATTCGCGCGCTGTTCGTGACGACAATCCCTTGAGGGGGGATCCCGTTCGATGGAGCGCGCACGCAGGCAATACCCAGGTTCGACGCGCCGGAGGGCAGTCGCCCGCGCCGCCGCGGCGGTGACTCTCGTCGTCCCGACGCTCCTCTCGGTTGGCACGATCGGCGGAATCCCGGCCGGGGCGGCGGGGACCACCCAGCAGATCAGCGTCACCCTCACCGGCGGCGGCAACACGTGGAGCATGGCCCCCGCCGTGAGCGACGACGTTCGCTACGTCGCCTTCGAGTCGTGGTCCGACGATCTCATCGCCGGTGACACCAACGACATGTGGGACGTCTTCGTGTACGACCGCAACACCAGCACGCTGGAGCTGGTGAGTGTGTCCAGCGCTGAGGGGCCGGGTGAGAACGACAGCCGGGCCGCCGCCATCTCGGCGGATGGCCGCTACGTGGCCTTCTCATCGACCGCCGACAACCTCGTGACCTTGCCCGAGACCGACACCAACCTGCGGAGCGACATCTTCGTCCGCGACCGGGTGGCGGGGACGACGACGCGGGTCAGCACGTCGTCGCTCGGGGTGCAGGCCGACGACGGGTCGTCTGCGCCGGCCATCTCGGCCGACGGGCGCTACGTGGCCTTCGAGTCCGACGCCACCGTCCTCGTGACCGGCGACACCAACGACGTGCGCGACGTGTTCGTCAAGGACACCCAGACCGGCACCGTGACCCGGGTGAGCGTGCCCACCGGTGGCAGCCAGGGGAACGGCGAGTCCACGCTGCCCGCCATCTCGGCCGACGGGCGCCACGTCGTCTTCGAGTCCGACGCCACCAACCTGGTCTCGGGCGACACCAACCTGTCGCGGGACGTGTTCCGCCACGACCGCCAGACGGGTACCACCGTCCGGGTCAGCGAGCCGTGGGACGGCGTCGCCCTCATGGGTGACTCCGAGCGGGCGGCGATTGACGAGACGGGCCGGTACGTGGCCTTCCAGTCCGAGGCTCAGAACATGGTGCCCGGATCCGACACCGCGGCCGCCGACATCTTCGTCAGGGACATGCAGACTGGGACCAATAGCCGGGTGAGCGACACGGGCGGCAGTGACGGCTGGGACTTCTATCCGGCCATCAGCCGCGACGGTCGCTACGTGGCGTTCCGATCCAAGTCGACCAACCTCGTCGCCGGCGACACCAATGCCCAGGACGACGTGTTCGTGCGCGACACCGTCGCCGGGACGACGATCCGGGCCAGCGTTGCCTCGGACGGCACCCAGGGCAATTACCTCACGACCATGCCTGCCCTGGGGGACG
>JACPCJ010000106.1:80592-97430 GCA_016179865.1 Actinomycetota bacterium
GACGACCAGCTCGTCGAGCCCGTCCACCACCACGTCCACCGCCACCACGTCCACCACGACCACGACGACCACGACCACGACCACCACGACCACCACGACCACGACCACCACCACGGTGCCGTCCACCACGACCACCGTGAACCCGACCACCACCACGGCACCCGCACCCACGACGACCACGACGACGTCGGGAGGGGTTCTTGCCCCAACGACGCCGACGACGAGCGCCGGGAGCGGCTCCGACGACACCGGTTCGCCGGGCGGGTCCGACGGGTCGGAGTCGGTCGAGCACGTCGCCATCTGGATCGGCACCGGCCCGCTCCCCGACGACGAGCGTCCCCGCGGGTTCCCCGATGCCGACGCGTCCTCCGAGCGCCGGGCTCGGGACGGGAGCGATCTAGCGGCCTTCCGCGGTGACGGAGGCTGGACGCCCCTGGCCGCCTTCCTTGCCGGACTCGTGGCGCTCGGGGTGTTCGGGTTGGTCGGCGGGGGTTGGTTCCTCGTGCCCTTCTGGCGCCGCCGGCGAAATGAGGACGAAGAACACACGCGCGAGGTTGGGCCCGCTCGTTCGTAAGAGAGGGCATGAAGCGCATCCTCATGGTGGCGGCCGCCCTCGGCGCCCTCGCCCTACCCGCCGCCACTCCCGGCGAAGCCGACGCCGCCTGGTGCGTGCTGCCCGGGCAGGCCGGCACCGAGTGCACGATCGACGGCGTCGTGAACGGCGCCTACAACGCCACCTGTGACACCTACGAGACGGCCCGCGGCCGCGACTCCTGGTACTGGTTCTTCTGCTGACCCCGGCGAACTTGGGTTCCTTGTTGCGCCGGGAGCGCAACCAAGAACCCAAGAACGAGGGAGAGTGCTAGGAGCGGAGGTCGCGGAGGCCTTGCACCACCTCGGGGAGGGCCGCGAGCACGGCGTCGACGTCGACGTCGGTCGACGTCCATCCCACGCTGATCCGGAGCGAGTGCTCGGCGTCGACGCCCATGGCGGCGAGCACGGGTGATGGTTCCAGGGTCTCACTCGCGCACGACGAGCCCGAGTGGGCGGCGATGCCGCGACGGTCGAGACCCAGGAGCACGGGCTCGGCTTCGACACCCTCCACCCCGAAACAGACCAGGTTGGGGAGCCGGTCAGCGGGGTTGCCGTAGACCCGGATGCCGGCGACCGCGGCGGGGATCTCGGCCAGCAGCCGGTCGGTGAGGGCTCGCAGGTGCGTGGCCTCGGCCCCGAGTGAGCCCGCGACCTCCTCCGCCACGGCGCCGAAGCCGACGATGGCGGGGACGTTCTCGATCCCCCCGCGCCGGCCGCGCTCTTGGGCGCCGCCCACGATGAAGGGCGGGACGCGCAGGCCCTTCCGCACGAGGAGCGCCCCGACCCCTTTCGGGCCGCCCATCTTGTGGGCGGTGACCGAGACCAGGTCGGCGCCAAGGTCGGAGAGCGCGACGGGCACGTACCCCGCCCCCGCGCAGGCGTCGACGTGGCAGAGGACGCCTCGGTCGCGACACGCGGCTGCCACCTCGGCCGCCGGCTGGAGCGTCCCGACCTCGTGGTTGGCGACTTGCACGTTCACGAGCGCCGTCTCGTCGGTGAGGGCGGAGACGACCTCGCTCGGATCCACCCGGCCCCTCCCGTCAACGGGGACCAACTCCACCTCGACGCCCGCCCGTCGGCACGCGTCGAGCACGCTCGAGTGCTCGACAGCGGTGGCGACGAGTGCGGGCGCCGGTACCCCCGCCGCCGTTGTCCGGGCGATGGCACCGAAGACGGCGGCGTTGACCGCCTCGGTGCCCGACGACGTGAACACGACCTCGCGCGGGCGGGCGCCGAAGAGGGCGCCGACCTGCTCGCGAGCGGCCTCGACCGCGGCCCGGGTGGCGTGGCCCTCGGTGTGGACCCGCCCGGGGTCGGCGTGGTGCTCGGTGAGGTAGGGGAGCATGGCCTCGAGCGCGCGAGGCCGGAGGGGAGACGACGAGGCGTGGTCGAAGTAGTGGCGAGTTCCCAGCGCCGTCCCTAACCGACGGTGGCCACGCAGTGGTCGTCGCCCTCGGGACGGCGTTCCACGAACCGGGGGTCGGTCTCGCCGTACAGGCCGGCCAGCATGCCCCGGATCATGCCCCGGTCGACGGCGCAGAGCACGTGCGGGTACTCCTGGGCGGCGGCGCCAAAGGCGCAGTGCTCGTTGACGATCGTGAGCTGGCCGCCCCGGGCGTCGGCGTGGGCGGCGAAGCCGTGGGCGGTGAGGGCGTCGGCGACCGCCGCCATCGCCGCCTTGCGAGATCGCTGCCCTTCGGATGGCGACATCTGAGCGGCGAGGTGCAGGCCGTACTCGAAGCCCACCTCCTCGGCGAGATCGCGGGCCTCGTCGATCGGCAGGCGCTCGAGGGCCCGGGCGAGAAGCGTGCCGATGAGAGCGTCGCGGCGGGGTGGGAAGGTGAGGGTGTTGTCGAGGGCTACGGCCCGGTACCGCTTCGAGGGCCGGCCGGCCGATTCCTGGCGAGCGAGGGCGACGGTGAGGTAGCCGCCGGCGGCGAGCTTGTCGAGGTGATGTCGGGCGACGTTGGCGTGAAGCGAGAACTCGTCGGCCACCTCGGCGGCCGTGACTCCGAGGCCCGGAACCTCACCGGCCTTCTCACTGCGGTCCCGGGCGAAGAGGTAGATGTCGCGCCGGGTGGAGTCGCCGAACCGGGGTCTTCGGGAGCGTCGGCCGGGGGAGAGGACGGGCGGGTCACGTCGATATTCTACCTACGCGGATAGTGGAAATCCCCGACGTGCCTCCTCGAGGGCCTGCGGGCAGGAGAAAGGAACCGGCCTCGATGCCCACCGACGAGCAGGTGATGGAAGCGCTGCGGGGCGTCGACGATCCGGAGCTGGGCCGGTCAATCGTCGACCTCGGGATGGTGAGGCGGGCGAGCGCCAAGCGGGGCGCCGTCGACCTGGAGATCGGGATCCCCATCGAGGGTGCACCGGACGCCGCCGAGCTCGAGAACGCCATCCGGGAGGCGCTCAGTGGCCTTGAAGGCGTGAAGAGCATCGACGCCCGGTTCACGACCATGAGCGAAGACGAGCGCCACGCCCTATCCGATCGGCTGCGGCCCTGGGGCGACGGCCAGGCGCGGGTCAACCCCTTCACCGACTCTCGCACCCGAGTCCTCGCGGTTTCGTCGGGGAAGGGCGGGGTGGGCAAGTCGTCGATCACCACCAACCTGTCGATCGCCCTCGCCCAGCGCGGGCACCAGGTGGCGGCGCTCGACGCCGACGTCTGGGGCTTCTCGATGCCCCGCATGCTCGGCGTCGACCGACCCCCGTCGATCGTCGGCGAGCTGATCGTGCCCCCTCGGGCCCACGGGGTGCGTCTGATCTCGATGGGGTTCTTCACCGACGAGGACCAGCCGGTGATCTGGCGGGGCCCGATGTTGCACAAGGCGCTCGAGCAGTTCCTGACCGACGTGTGGTGGGGCGAGCCCGACTACCTGGTGATCGACATGCCTCCGGGGACGGGGGACATCTCGCTCTCGATGGCGCAGTTCCTTCCCCGGGCCGAGGTCATCATCGTGACGACTCCCCAGGTCGCGGCCCAGCGGGTGGCCCAGCGGGCGGCGGGCATGGCCGACAAGGTGCGCCTGTCGGTGGTCGGCGTCGTCGAGAACATGTCGTGGTTCACCGGCGACGACGGCAAGCGTTACGAGATCTTCGGCTCGGGTGGCGGCGCCGATCTGGCACACGATCTGGGCGTAGAACTGCTCGGGCAGATCCCACTCGTCCCCGCCCTGCGCGAGGGGGGCGACGACGGCCATCCCATCGTGGTCGCCGCGCCTGACAGCGAAGCGGCGCAGGCGTTCGCGGGAATCGCCGCCCGGGTCGACGAGATGGGGCCCCGGCGCATCGCCCACCCCGAACTCAAGATCCTGTAGCGGCGTGTGCGACGATTCCGCGCGTGATCGCGTCGACGCATTCCGTCCTGGGCGCCCTGCTCAACTACGACCCCATCGTCAACCTCGAGCTCGGGCCGTTCTCGATCTCCCCCCACGGGCTCGGCATCGCCGTCGGGTACCTCCTCGGGGCCCGACTGTTCATGCTCCCCGGCGCCGCCCGGCGCGGGATCGACGCCGACCAGGTGTACACGATGCTGGTGCGGGGAGCGGTGGGTGCGATCGTCGGGGCCCGCCTCGCCTACGTCATCAACCACCCCGGCGAATACACCGACGACCCCCTCGAGATCTTGAAGGTCTGGGAGGGTGGCATCAGCCTCCTCGGGGGGATGGCGGGGGCGATCACCGCCGCCGCCACCAAGATGCGCCAGGACGGCATCTCATTCTGGAGGGTGATGGACGCCGTCGTCCCCGGCCTCGCCTTTGGCATCATCGTCGGGCGCATCGGCGACCTCGCCATCGCCGACCACCTCGGCAAGGAGACCAACTTCTTCCTCGGGTACCGCTGCCCGCCCTTGAGCGTCGAGACGGGGTCGCCGTGCATCGCCGGCCCGGGCGGGGTGGTCCACCAGCCCGCCTTCTACGACCTCGTCTCCGCCGTTCTCCTGTTGGGATTCCTGCTCTGGCTGCGCCGCCGGCCCCGCTATGACGGCTTCCTCACCCTCGCCTTCACCGTCTGGTACGGCGTCGGGAGGGTCGTCGAGGACTTCTTCCGCATCGACGAGACCCACGGAACGGGCCTGACCGGGAGCCAGTGGAGCGCCGTGGCCTTCTTGACCGTGGCCCTGTTCTGGCTCGTCTTCAAGCGCCGCACGCCGTGGGCCTCAGGGCGCGGCGCGCTGGCGTCCGAAGCCGACGCCACCAAACACGACTACGACACCAGGGAGGCCCGCGCCGCCTTCAAGGCCGAGGCCACCGCCCCGACGCCCTAGTCTGCGAGGGAAAATTGGCGCGGGTGGGGCCCCTCAGGGGTGCCCGGCGACAGGCGACCGAGACTGAACAGACGAGGGAGCAAGGCAAGCTGGCGCCGGGTGGGGCCCCTCAGGGGTGCCCGGCGACAGGCGACCGAGACCGGAACGGACGAGGGAGCAAGGCAAATTGGATGTACGGATTGGTGTGACCCACGCCCCGAAAGAGCTTTCCCTCGAGATGGACGGGACGTTCGACGAGGTGGCCAAGGAGATCGAGAAGGCAATCAGCGGGAAGGAGCCCTTCCTCTGGTTCACCGACAAGCGGGGAATCCGGGTCGGCGTGTCGTTCGACAAGCTCGCCTACGTTGAGATCGAGGGTGGCGACCACAGCCGCCAAGTCGGGTTCAACACCTAGCCCGCGGCCTGAGATCGACCCGCGGGCGACGGGCGTGAGCAACCCCGACCTCCTCTCGCGCCGGCTTCTCGTCGTCACCGGGAAGGGTGGCGTCGGGAAGACCACCGTCACGGCGGCCCTGGCCCTGCTGGCCGCCGAGCAGGGGAAGCGGGTTCTCGTCGTCGAGGTCGACGCCAAGGGCAACCTCACCGACTTCTTCGAGCACCGCCCGGTGGGCTTCGAACCCGTCGAGGTGTACCGGGGTGTCCACGTGATCACCATGGACACCGAGGCGTCGCTCCGGGAATACCTCCGCATCCACCTCCGGGTACCTGTCATGGGCCGGATCGGCCCCGTGGCCCGGGCCTTCGACTTCGTGGCCAACGCCGCCCCCGGCGTCAAGGAGATTCTCACCATCGGGAAGATCGCCCACGAGGTGCGCGAGTCGCTGCGGGGGAACGCCCCGTGGGACCTGGTCCTCGTCGACGCCGCCGCCACCGGCCACATCGTGGCCCAGCTCGGCGCCCCCGAGACCATGCGCGAGTTCGTGAGCGTCGGGCCGGTGCGGAACCAGACCGAGTGGATGATCGACCTGCTCTCCGACCCCGCCATCACGGCCCTCAACGTCGTCGCCACCCCCGAGGAGATGCCGGTCAGCGAGACCATCGACCTCGTCGGCCAGGTGCGGGAGCGGCTGTCGGTGCCGATGGGGGCGGTCATCGTGAACCGGGTGCTACCCGAGCTGTTCACCCACGCCGACGAGGAAGTGTTCGAGAGCCTGCGGGAGCCGAAGACGTCGGAAGCCCTCGACGTCGCCGTGGCTGACCTGACCGGTGTGGGCGGGGAAAGCAGGAAAACCGCCGGCAGCGTGGCCGTGCTCGAGGGAGCCCGCCTGGCGGTGACCCTCCGCCGCACCCGCGCCGTGCACCTCCAGCGCCTCCGTGACGCGGTCGACCTGCCCCTCCTCTACCTTCCGTACGTCTTCGCCCGCGATCACGGGATGCGGGTGACGCGGGTGATCGCCGATTCGCTCGGCGACGAGCTCGGCCTGTGACCGGCGCGGGACGCCGGTGATGACCAAGGCGCGCAGCGCTCCGGTCGACGTGCTCGACGGCCTTCTGGCGGCGCGGGAGATTGTGGTCTTCGCCGGTTCGGGCGGAGTCGGCAAGACCTCGGTGGCGGCCGCCACCGCCGCCGCGGCCGCCGTCCGGCTGGGCGGGAAGGTGCTCGTGCTCACCGTCGACCCCGCCCGGCGGCTCGCCGATGCCCTCGGCGTCGAGCACCTCGGCAACGTGGAGCGCCGGATTCCCGACGAGGAGTTCAAGCAGGCCGGGGCCGACGCACGCGGCGAGCTGTGGGCGGCGATGCTCGACACCAAGCAGGCCTGGGACGCCCTGGTGCTCGAGCACACCCCCGACGAAGCCACCGCCTACCGCATTCTCGAAAACCCGCTGTACCACAACATCACGAGCCGGTTTGTCCAGAGTCACGACTACATCGCCATGGAGCGCCTGTACCAGGTGCACCAGTCGGGCGAGTACGACCTCATCGTCATCGACACCCCGCCGACCCGCAACGCCATCGACTTCCTCGAAGCCCCGAAGCGCATGGCCGACTTCTTCGGTGGGCGCCTGCTGCGCTGGATGACGGCCCCATACCGGGCCGGTCAGGGGCGGGGAGCGCGGGTGTTCGAGGTCGCGGCCCGGCCCTTCTACCAAGTCGCCGACCGGGTGCTCGGGGGCCAGTTCGTGCATGACATCGGCGAGTTCTTCTTCAACTTCCAGACGATGTACGACGGCTTCGTGGAGCGGGCCCGGGCCGTCGAGCGTCTTCTCCACGACCGCCGCACCACCTTCGCCGTCGTCAGCACCCTGGAGGCGGCGCCGCTCCGGGAGGCCGAGCTGTTCTGCTCGGAGCTCGACGACCGAGGCTTCGACCTTGGGGCGCTGATCCTCAACAAGGCCCTCCCGGCCTATTTCCGCGACCCCGGGGGACACCGGGCTGCCGTGACGCTGAGCGAGCACGCCGAGCCGGTCGCACAGGCCGTCGCCGAGACGGCGGGCGACGGCCCCGTCGCCGACCGCGAGGCCGTGGGTCGCGTCCTGCGCACGGTCGGCGAGTCGTTCCTGAACTTCGAGGTCGTTGCGCAGCGCGAGCTGGAACTCCAAAGGGCCCTGCCCGTGGTGCCCGAGGTGGTGGCGTGCATCCCGTACTTCGAGGTCGACATCTACGACCTCGCCGGCTTGATCACCATGGGTTCCTGTTTGTTCTCCGACGGCCTGTTCTCCGACGGGGCCCTTTCGGAGGGGCCGTCGTGAGCACGGCTGCCGACCTCAAGTCACTCCTCGGCGAGCTGGTGGCGTGGGACCTGGAGGAGCACCCCGTTCGCGCCACCGCCCTGGGTGCCCCGGGTCACGACGACCGGCTGGGCGACTTCTCGGCCCCCGCCATCGAAGCCCGCCAGCGGCGCGAGCGGGAGCTGCTGGCTCAATTCCAGGCTTGCTCCGACGAGGGCGTGTCCGTCGACGACCAGATCGACCGGGCCCTGGCGGTGTCGGAGCTTTCGGGCCGCATGATCCTCCACGACTGGGCCGACTGGCAGCGCAGCCCCGACGGCTACGCCGGCGCGTGCCTGTATGGCGTCTTCCAGCTCTTCCTCCATCGGCTGCGCCCCGACGCCGACCTCGTCAGCGACGCCGTCGCCCGCTTGGCCGAGGTACCGGCCGTGCTCGACGCCGCCCGCGCCAACCTCGACCCCGCCCTGGCCGTCGAGCCGCTCGTCCGCCGGGCCGTCGGGATGTGCCAGGCGGGGGTTGCGTATTTTCGTGAGTTCCTGCCCGCCGAGGTCGGCGACGACGGTCTGCGGGCGACGCTCGCTCAGGCCGGGGAGGGCGCGGCGGCGGCCATGTTGGAATTCGCCGGGTTCCTCGACGAGCTGGCGGGTCGTGCGCGCGGGTCGTTTGCGCTCGGCGAGGAACGCTATTCGCGGCTGCTCCGGGAGCGGGAGGGCTTGGGCTACGGACTCTCCGGCCTGCAGGATCGCGGCCGGGCGGCGCTTGACACCCTCGCCACCGATATGTCGGCGCGCGCCGAAGGCATCGCCGGTACGCCCGACTTCCGCGCCGTCATCGCCGAGGCGAACGAGGACCACGGCGCCACGCCCGAGGAGATGCGGGCCGGCTACGAGGAGTGGACGAACCGGGCCCGGGAGTTCCTCGTCGAGAGGGAGCTGGTGACCTTCCCGGCTGGGGAGCGATGTGAGGTGGTGCCGTCGCCGTCCTTCCAGCGGCCCATGCTCGCGGTGGCGTCCTACATGCGCCCGCCCGCCTTCACCGACTCGCGGGTCGGCCACTTCTTCGTGCCCTTTCCGCCCCCGGGGGCGAGCGACGACGAGGTGCAGGCCCGCCTGGCGATGAACTCGCGCTGGCTCATCCCGTCGATCGCCGTCCACGAGGCCTACCCCGGTCACCACTGGCACCTCGCCGTGGCCGCCGGAAACGAGCGGGCCGTCCGCAAGGTCTACGGCACGCCCTACTTCGCCGAGGGCTGGGGTCTCTACACCGAGCAGATGATGCGGGAGGAAGGATTCTTCCCCGACCCCCGGATGGAGCTGCTCCAGCTCGACATGCGCCTGTTCCGGGCCTGCCGAATCGTGGTCGACACGGCGCTCCACGCCGGGGAGATGACCGTCGAGGAAGCGGTGGCGTTCATGGAGGAGCGGGCCGGGTTGACGGAGCCCGTCGCGCGGGCCGAAGTCCTCCGCTACTGCGCCTGGCCCACGCAGGCCCCCGCGTATCTCACGGGTTCGATCGAGATCGAACGGATGCGCGACGCGTACCTCGCGGAGGCGCGAGGCGACTTGCGATCCTTCCACGACACCATCGCCGCGTCGGGCGTGCTGCCCCTCGCCCTCGCCGAGCGTGCTGTGATGGAGGGGTGACGGACTCATCTGCGGCGCATCGGAGCCCACGCGCGACGAATGAAGAATTGACGGGGAACTCGCTGAGCGCCGCTCTCGCGCTACTCGGTTGAGTGGCAGTCCGGGTCGCACACGAAGTGGGTGATGTCGCTCGTGGCGAGCACGACGTCCCCGGCCAGCGCGATCACAATCCAGTCGTACACCGCGTCGGGCTGGACGGCGATCGACGTGTCCGGCGCGACGTCCTCCGGTCGCAGGAAGTCCGACTCCAGGAGTGCCGGGTCACCCAGCGTGGCGGAGGTCTTCTCGCCCATCCATGACCAGATCGGCGCCCCCGCAGATGCCAGCCGGAGAACGTAGGTCGTGGCACCGTCGGCCGCTGCCCACTCGAACTTGGGCACCGGCTCGGATACCCGGAGCCCGGTGACCTTGGCTTCGGCGAGCGGTACCTCGAGCAACTTCGAATGGACGGCGCTCGTCGGGGGCGCAGACTCGTCACCTCCCCCCGAGCAGGACGCCGCCCCCAGCGCCAGGGTGATGATCGGGACGACGAGCAGCCGGCGGGTCAGCACTTCGGATTGCCCTGGCAGTAGTCGTAGACGCGCGTGCCCGGATCGTTGCCGAGCAAGGTTGACGTGTGATCCGCTGCCTGGGCCGCCCGAGCCAGCTCGGCGGTCTGCTCGTGTTCGGCCTCGCTGTTGGGCTTGGGCGAGTCCTTCAACGCCTTGAAGGCCTCGTCGGCCTGACGTTTCACACCGTCTTGCATTTCTCCGAGGGCGCGGTCGTCTCGGCCCGTGCCCCACCCGGACCACCGAGCGGCGGCGCCGTACTGACCCTCGCGCGCCAGCCGGTAGCCGATCTCGTCCGCGTACCAGGCGATCTCTTCGAGCACGCCTTGGTCGCGCTCGCAGCCGGCGAGTTGGAGAGTCCGGTCGAGGGCAACGACCTCGGTGAGGAGGATCCGCGCTCGCACCAGGTCCGGCCGGGGAATCGGGGGAATCTTCTTTCCCCGCTCGTACTTGGCGATCTTCTCGACCGCCTTCATGTCTTCGCGGACCCACTCCTTGGCCCGGACAGCCCACACCTCGTTGAGCACCGCCAACAGGCAGTTCTTGAGCGCCGGCGCGTGGTTGCGGCGCTGGATTTGGTCACGAAGATCGTCGAAGGCCTTGATGGCCTTGGCGTGAGGAGCGAGCTGGTTCCCAGCCTGCTCCCCTTCGGCCGGGATCGCTGCCGCCTTGGCGCGGACTCGATCCATCTCCTCCTTCACGTCGCTGCTCTTCGCGTTCACCGACCAGTGCCCGCGCCCGTATTCGATGGCGAAGCCCATGCCGTTGAGCCGATCGATCGTGGCGCGGGCCTCCTCGCTGTTCCAGGTCCCGCCACCCTCGATGCACCGACCCTCCGTGAGCTTGAACGCGGCCGTGAACGGACCGGTCCCGGCGCCGCTGATGCCGCCGCCCTCGTTGGGCCCCGTCACGTTGAACCCGCCGCTCCCGCTCAGGTCCCCGCCCAGGCTGAAGGAATGGGTGTCGCCACCGGTCTGGCTGAGGGTCCCCTGAAACGACTCGCTGCCGGCTCCCTCGAACAGCCCCGCCATGTTCCCGGTCATCTCGAACTTGCCCGAGAGGTCCGCCTCGGCGCCGCGGAAGGCCCCGTCGTCGTCGATGCGGAAACGGAGTTGGGCGGAATAGGTGTACACGACCTTGAAGGGATAGTTGGCGCCGCCCTCGCCACCGAACTGGTGTGAGAACGACCCCTGGTACTCGCCCGGGGCCAGCTCGTGCGCAAGCCCGGAGCACGGCCCGCCGTCTCCGCCCTGGGCTCCCGCG
The DNA here is from genome assembly GCA_016179865.1 of Actinomycetota bacterium. GTDB lineage: Bacteria > Actinomycetota > Acidimicrobiia > IMCC26256 > JACPCJ01 > JACPCJ01. Next base: position 91,581 of record JACPCJ010000106.1, read on the forward strand.
GCGCCGATCAACGGGAGCGCGGTCAATGACAACCCAACGCCGATGGCAAGTGTCGCCGCCCTGCGAAGGCCCATGGGAGTGAACGTACGAACACCGTGGCGTCGATCGGTTCAGCCGGAGGCCCCTTCTTTCCGAGTCGATTGACCCTTCCTCGGGCGTGCTGCCCCTCGCCCTCGCCGAGCGTGCCGCGGTGGAGGGGTGAGGGACTGATCTGCTGCTGATCGGAGCCCACGCGCGATGAAGGAGCGGCGGCAGGGCGTCATGCGATGGTCGCGGCTGGGGGTCAACGTCTCCCGTACGATTTATGGCCATGCGCACGCTTGCTGACGGCCGACCGGCGTTGCGATCGCCGCCGAGTCTCGACGAGCTCCGTGCCCGGCGTGGCGAAGTCCTCGATGTGTGTGCGCGCCATGGCGCGTCGAACGTCCGGATCTTCGGTTCGGTTGCCACGGGTGAGGCGGACGAGAACAGCGACCTCGATCTCCTGGTCGACATGGAGAGAGGCCGGAGCCTCTTCGATCTTGCCGCACTGATCGGAGACCTGGAAGAGCTACTCGGCTGTGCTGTCGACGCTTCGACAAGGGTGAAGGAGCGACTTCAGGACCGGGTGCGGGCCGAGTCCGTGTCCCTGTGAGGGGCAAGCGGGGTGAACGCGAGCGACTTCTCGACATCCTCGAGGCCGTCGATGCGATCCGCACTCACGTTACGAGCCGGCACGGGCTCGACGATCCTGTTGCGGCCGCTGCCGCCACTCACTGGATCGAGATCATTGGCGAGGCGGTGAACGGGCTTTCGTCCGGGGTCCGCGACCACCATCCGGACGTTGCCTGGCAGGACGCCATCCGGATGCGCAACCGCCTCGTCCATGGCTACTTCGACATCGACCTTGACCTGCTGTGGGACACAATCGAGCGCGATGTCCCGATGCTCGCGGGCCAGATTCTGAGCATCCTCGACACGCTGTCGGATTGAGCACGCCCAGAGGCGGGGGCCCGCGTTCTTGCTCGAGAACCCGGGGACGGGACGGCCAGTGAGACACTGGAGGTGTGACTGCTGAGCCAGCGCACGGCCCGCCCGACGTGCTCCTGATCCACTACCACGAGATCGGGCTCAAGGGTCGGAACCGCTCGACCTTCGAGCGCGCCCTCAAGCGGAATCTCGCCGGCGCACTCGGGGAGGCGGCGGGGGGCGTGCGCTTGGTGCCGGGCCGCGTCGAGGTGCGCAGCCCGGGCCCGGAGGCGCTCGACCGAGTGCTGCGCGTCTTCGGGGTGGCGAACGCAGCGCCGGCGTGGGTGGTCCCCGCCGACTTGGACATGATCGTCGCCGCCGGTGTCGAGGTCGCCCGCCGCGCCGACGCCGACAGCACCTTCGCGACCTTCGCCGTGCGGGCGCGCAAGGCGCGCACGGACTTCGGACCGTCGAGCCAGCGCGTGAACGAGGTCCTGGGTGAGGCCATTCGCATCGGACTCGACAAGCGGGTCGACCTGTCGAAGCCGCAGACCACGGTCCGGGTCGAGATCGTGGAAAACCGCGCCTACGTTTCGGCACAGAAGTTCGACGGGCCGGGTGGCCTTCCCGTCGGCACCGCCGGGCCCGTCGTGTCGCTTCTCTCGGCCGGCATCGACTCGCCGGTGGCCACGTGGCGACTGATGCGCCGGGGCGCTGATCCCATCGCCGTCCACTTCCACGGCCAGCCCTTTACCGATCGCAGCTCTGAGCAGAAGGTGGCCCGCATCGTCGCCCGCCTCCAGGCGTTCGGGTACCGGCGCCCGTGGTGGTCGATCCCCATGGGCGAGCAGCAGCGGGAGATCACGCTGGCGGCTTCGTCGTCGCTGCGCGTGCTCCTCTATCGCCGGCTCATGCTGCGTGTCGCCGAGGCGGTGGCCGAGCGTGAGGGCGCGCTGGCGGTGGTGACGGGTGAGAGCCTCGGGCAGGTGGCCTCGCAGACGCTTGAGAATCTCGGCGCCGTGGGCGTCGTGGCGACGCGGCCGCTCCTCCGGCCGCTCGTCGGCACCGACAAGGCCGAGATCATCGCCGAGGCCGAGCGCATCGGCACGTTCGAGATCTCCGCTGAGGCGCACCAGGACTGCTGCACTCTGTTCGAGCCGCGAGATCCGGCCACGCGGGCGTCGGCGGCGGAGCTCGACACGGCCGAAGACGCCTACGACGTCGGGGGCATGGTCAAGGCCTGTCTCGAAGCGGCCCAGGTACGGAGCCTGTAGGCCCCTACCATTTCCTCAATGATCGATGAGCACCTCCACCTCGTGCCTCACGGCGGCCCGGGCCGGTTTTCGATCGACGACGTGCGCGCCTACGCGCGAGCGGCGGCGGGCAAAGGCGTGGACGTCATCGCCATCACCGAGCACCTGTTCCGGTTCCCCGACGTGCAGGACGCCCTCGGGGCGTGGTGGAGCGACGATCCCGACCCGCGGCTCCGCGACCAGACGGCCGGGTACCTCGCCGAGGAGCGCCTGTCCCAGACGCTGGCCGAGTACGTGGACGTTGTCCTCGAGGCGGCGTCGGCCCTGGAAGGGGAGGGCGAAGGGGAGGGCGAAGGGGCGGCGGTCGTCCGCCTCGGTCTCGAAGTCGACTTCTACCCGGGCCGGATGGACGAGGTGGCCTCGCTCCTGGCCCCGCACCCCTGGGACGTACTGCTTGGTTCAGTGCACTGGCTGGGAGCCTGGGGTCTCGACCAACTCGACGACGAGGTGGTGCGCGACGAGTGGGACCGGCGCGACCCCGATGGCGTGTGGCTGGCGTATGTCGAGGCCATCGACGAGCTCGCAGGGAGCGGCGTGTGCGACGTCCTCGCCCACGTCGACCTGCCGAAGCTCGGCGGCGTGCGCCCGGTGACGACTGGAGCCGAGATCGCCGGCCGCCTCGTCAAGGCCGCGGCCGGGAACGGCCTCTGTGTCGAGGTGTCGAGCGCGGGCTGGCGCAAGCCGGTGGGCGAGGCCTACCCCGCCCCGCCGCTGCTCGCCGACTGCTTCCGGTCCGGGGTGGCCATCACCCTCGCCTCCGACGCCCACACCGTCGACCTCGTGGCCGATCGGACCTCCGACCTGGTCGCCCACGCAGTGGCGGCCGGGTACAGGGAGGCGATGCGATTCGACGCTCGGTCCCCGCGCCCAATTCCGCTGCGGGTCGAGGACTTCGTGAGCGAGCATCGCGAGCGAACCGGCCAATGGGCGCCCCAGGCATGGGGGCGGCCGCCGAAGGCGGCGCCCTAATGCCTGTCACGCTGCCGGAACTCGCCCGGACGCACACCGCGCTCGACTACGAGGCCATCGTTCACCTGAAGCGGCTGGTGGCGTCGTGGCACATGCTCTCCGACTTCTGCTTTGCCGACCTCCTCCTGTTCACTCCGGTGGCGGGCCAGGAGAGTCACCGCTTTGTCGTGCTCGACCAGATACGCCCCACGACGGGCCAGACCATGTACCGCGACGACATGGTCGGCGTGATCTACGACGAGGTCGAGCGGCCGCTCGTCGCCCGGGCCTTCCGCCTCGGCGAGGTGGTCGAGGGGAGCGTGCAAGCCCTCGGAGGGACGGAGCGTACGTGGCGCTTCTGCGTCCCCGTGCGCCACGGCGGCGAGGTCGTGGCCGTGATGACGCGGGAGAGCCCCACCACGGTTGCCCGACGGCTCGGCGAGCTGGAGCGGGTGTACCTCGAGATCTTCGAGCGCTTTGCTCACATGGTTGCCGAAGGCTGGTTCCCGTTCCCCTCTGACGACGCCCTCGACCAGGAGGCCCCCCGGGTGGGCGACGGCGTGATCTTCATCGATCGTGACCGCCGCGTGCGCTTCACGAGCCCGAACGCGGTGACCGCCATGCACCGGGTCGGCATCCACGCCAACGCTGAGGGGGCGCGCCTCGCCGACGTCGGCTTCGACGAGGCGCCCGTGACGAGTGCGCTCGACCTGCGCATGCCCGTCACCGAGGAGAGTGAGCGCGGCGAGACCACGATCATCATGCACGCCATCCCGCTGCTGACGCGGGGAGAGCCTGACGGCGCCGTGCTGCTGCTGCGTGATGTCTCCGACCTCCGCCGGAGGGACCGGATGCTGCTGTCGAAGGACGCCACCATCCGGGAGATCCATCACCGCGTCAAGAACAACCTCCAGACCATCGCCTCGTTGCTCCGTCTCCAGGGGCGGCGGCTGACCTCGGAGGAGGCCAAGCTCGCCATCGAGGAGTCGGTGCGGCGGATCCGTTCCATCGCCCTGGTGCACGAGACGCTCTCCCGTGACGTGACCGAGGCCGTCGACTTCGGCGAGATCTGCCGCCCGCTCGTCCGGATGATCCGCGAGAGCATGCTGGCGCCCGATCGACCCGTGAACTTCTCGGTCGAGGGCGACGCCGGGGAGCTGCCGGCCGAGATCGCGACCCCGTTGGCGGTGGTGGTGAACGAGCTGATCCAGAACGCGGTCGATCACGCGTTTCCCCTGCCCCCGGGTTCCCCCGCCGAGACCGCGCCGTCGAGTGCGCTGCCGGAGCTTCACCACGTGTGGGTGACCCTCGCCCGCAGCAACGACGCCGTTTCCGTCGACATTCGCGACGACGGCGCGGGCCTGCCCTCCGGCTTTTCGTTGGAGTCGTCGCGTGGCCTCGGGCTTTCGATCGTGCACTCGCTCGTGACCTCCGAGCTGGGCGGGTCGATCCAGATGAAGGACGACGGCGGCACGTGGGTGCACCTGGTCGTCCCGGTGCCCGAGGAAGCCGAGGAAGAGCCGATCTGACGGGCGCCGACAGCCCCCGCACAGAGGGTTGTCCGCTGACGGGGGGTTTGCCGGATTTCGGCGGCCAGGAGCCGCCTGTCGGGGTGGCGAACGAGTCGGGGATGATGCGTCGGGCCTTCGTCGGGCTTCTCGCCGCGGTCGTCGCGCTGCCATTGGTGATCGTGACGGACGCTGCGCGCGAAGCCGGTGCTGTCCCCAGTTCGGAGCTGGTGGAGGCGGCCGAGCAGCTGGCGTTCGGCGCGCCGCGCTTCATGAGGGACCTCTACGGGGGCGTGTACGGGGACCAGAACCGGATCACCCTGGCGGTCACCGACGTCAACGACGCCCGGGTTGCCTGGGTCCAGGACCAATTCCCGTACGCGGGTCAGCTCGACGTCGTGTCCGTGGACCACACCCTCGACGAGCTGGCGGTGCTGACCGACCGGATCGACGCCGACTCGGCGCGCCTTCTCGCCCTGGGCATCGACCTGGCGGCGTGGGGTCCCGATCTCGATTCCAACACCGTCGAGGTCCAGGTCGAGGGCCTGGAGTTCTGGCAGGCCGCGGAGCTGGTCGGCCGCTACGGCGTCGGGTGGGTCACGGTGGTCGAGGGCCAGCGGGGGACGCTCGCCCGCTGCGACTCCCGGCAGTACTGCCCGACCCTGCGCGCCGGCCTCGAACTCGAACTGTCGGAGCCCGAGGGAGCGTGCACGAGCGGCTTCCAGGCCCGCCTCGCCGGAACCGACACTTCGATCATGCTGAGCGCCGGGCACTGCGCGCCCTCGGCCGGTACGGCCCTCCACCGCGTCCAGCCCGTCGGGCCTATATTCCGCAACGCCTTCGAGCCGGTGCCGAGCGCGGCGACGTCGGACACGGCGCCTCAGGTCCCGGTGTGGCGGACCAAGGTGGACGCCGTGGCGGTGCTCCAGCTGGAGGCGGCGGGCCAGCAGGTCGATCGGCTGGGCTTCGCCGTCCCCTGGCTCCACAGCGCGTCGATCTATGTCAACGACCTCAACAAGGAGCGGCCCGTGGGCCGCGTGTTCTCCGGGGGATACGCACCGGGCGCCACCCAGGTCTGTTCGGTCGGGGCGGTGACGGCGGAGGATTGCGGAGCGGTGACCAGCGCCGGGTGG
>JACPCJ010000106.1:97451-114190 GCA_016179865.1 Actinomycetota bacterium
GGACCTTCCTCGCGGTGGGCACCGTCGGCGACACGTTGGGGGCGGGCGGGGGGTCGCCTGCGGCTGGCTACATCCAGGTCGAGGACCAGATCGCGGCCGCCACTTGTGCTCACCCCGGCGACAGCGGTGGCCCGATCTACTGGCCCAGCGGGGGCACCGGAGCCGCCGTCGCGCACGGGATGATCTCGTCGATCCTGGGGTGCGCACCGGGGGGGACGGAGCGCATCACCTTCACGCCCCTCGCCGCCGTCGAGGCCGCGCTGGGCGTGCAGGTGCGAACGCAGTCGTAGGGGTTACCCGCTGCGAGTCGACGAACGGCTAGCGGGTGGCACCGGCGTGGATGCGCCGGCCCGCGACCCACTCCCGGCGCAGGTGGCGTCGCTCATCCTCTGACGTCCCGCCCCAGACTCCGGCCTCCTGGTTGGTCTCGAGGGCGAACTCGAGGCACTCAGGTTCGACGGGGCAGTGGGCGCAGATGGTTTTGGCGGCTTCGATCTGATCGAGGGCGAGGCCGGTGGCGCCGATGGGGAAGAAGAGGTCGGGGGCCGAATCGCGGCACGAGGCCAGCGCTCGCCACGCGTTGTCGTCCCAGTCGATCGTGCGGTCCCAGGAGAGGGCCACGAAACCTCCGCCTCGTCGGGTCGGCGCGCTCTTCAGCAACAGGCGCTCTTCAGCACAGGCTTGACGCCGCCAAAGCCGCCGTGTCGCGTCCGGTCGCCAGCTTTGGCACGATAACCCTGACCTTCGGGTCAGTAAAGGGGGTTTCCCGTCTCGTGACATCTTCACCGTTGCCCGAACCTGGCCGGCCGCCGGCGGTGATTGCGCACCGCGGGGCCTCGCGCGCGGCGCGTGAGAACACGCTGGAGGCGTTTCGCAAGGCCCGAGCGTTGCGCGCCGACGCCGTGGAATTCGACGTGCGGCGGACGGCCGACGGGGCGCTGGTGGTGCACCACGACCCGACGATCTCTGGCATCGGACCCATCGTCGAGCGCAGCCTGGCCGAGCTCAGGGACGCTGCACCGTGGGTTCCGACGTTGGAGGCGGCGGTGGAGGCATGCGACGGGATGTGGCTGAACATCGAGGTGAAGAACCTTCCCATCGACCCCGATTGGGACGCCGACGAGGCCGTGGCCACGCGGGTGGCAGGCATGGTGGCGGGCGACGGCCTGGCATCTCGCGTCGTCGTCTCGTCGTTCAACCCGGGGGCACTGCGAGCGGTCCGGGAGTTCGACGCCGCCATTGCCACCGCGCTGTTGACGGTCCCGTCCATGGACGCCGTCGCCGCCGTCGAGGCCGCCGCCGACGCGGGACACGTGGCGAGCCACCCGGCGGCGGCCTCGCTCGGCGGGGGCCGCCTGGCCGCCGCCGTGGACCGGGGCCACCAGCTCGAGGTGGCCGTCGTGCCCTGGACCGTCGACGACCCCGATGAGATCGCCCGCCTCGCCGCGGGTGGCGTGGCCGGCATCATCACCAACGTCCCCGACGTCGCCCGCCGGGTCCTCGGGTCAGGAAATGGGCACCACCAGGGTCATTGACTCGGGCTCGTACGCGAAGTGCAGCTCCTCCGCATACCCAAGGAAGTCTCCGTCGACCTGGTAGGGGACGGGGCCGTGGCCACGGATCACCAAGCTGTCGAGGTGCGAGCGGGTCAGGATCTTTGGATGGCGCCCGAGAAGGCGCCCCTTCCACAGCGCTGACGCCGCCGCCCCGATCGTGACGCCCATTCCCAGAGAGCGGAAGGCGGTGAGGGCGAGCGGGCTCTCGAGGCTCGCCGCTGGCGCGATGTGGAGCGGTCGACTTCCAAGGAAGGTATAGGGGTCTGTCTTCGAGACGACGGCGAAGAAGCAGTCGTCGAAGACCTCCCGCCCCTCGCCGGCGGGGAGGTCGATGCTCATGCGGGGCTCGTCGTGCTCGTAGTGCCGGAACCACGTGGCGAAGGCGCTGTAGATGAAGAGGGGGTGGGCGAGGTGGCGCTTCAGGAACGAGCGCCGTTCGACCTGTTCCACCACGGCGGCGTCGAATCCAATGCCGACGTGAAACAGGAACCGGCGCCCATTGACCGATCCGAGCCCGATGCGCTGGAGCGAGCTCTGCGCCAGGGCGGCCAGGAGCTCGCCGGTGGCTTCGATCGGGTCATTGGAATAGCCGACGGCGCGGGCGTAGACGTTGGTCGATCCGCCCGGAAGCGGTGCGAGGGCCGTCTCGGTCCCGCAGACGCCATCGGCGGCCTCGTTGAGGGTCCCGTCGCCACCCATCACGACGACCACCTCGGCCCCCGCCTTGGCCGCCCCCCGGGCGATGCGGGCGGCGTGGCCGCGGCGAGCCGTCTCCACCACCTCCACGTCGTGGTCGGCGCTGAGCGCCTTCTGGATGACCACGCGAGCGCGAGGCGTGACCGACGATGCGGTCGTATTCACGATGAGGGTGACCCGCACGGCCCTAGCCTCCCATTCGTGAGCGCTTCAGGTGCACTCAACAGGCTCACCGAGGAGATCGTCGGCTGCCGGGCCTGCCCGCGTCTGGTCGCCTGGCGGGAGCAGGTGGCGGTCGAGAAGCGATCGGCGTTCGCCGACGAGGAGTATTGGGGCCGGCCCGTGCCGGGGTTCGGTGATCCCCGGGCCCGCATCCTCATCCTGGGCCTCGCCCCCGCCGCCCACGGCGGCAACCGCACGGGCCGGGTGTTCACCGGCGACCGATCGGGTGACTTCCTCTTTGCGTCGCTCTTTCGAACCGGACTGGCGAACCAGCCCTCGTCGGTCCACCGAGGCGATGGGCTCGAACTCCGCGACGCCTATGTGGCAGCCGCCGTCCGGTGCGCGCCGCCCGCCAACCGGCCCACGACCGAGGAGCGCGACCGCTGCTTTCCCTTCCTCGTGCGCGAGCTCACGCTGTTCGATCGGCTGCGGGTGGTCGTGCCCCTGGGCCAGTTCGCCTATGACGCCGCCTGCCGTGCTCTGGCCCATCTCAACGAGCCGGTGGCACGGCCACGTCCCCGGTTCGGGCACGGCGTCGAGGCGACCGCCGGCGGGCGACGAATCGTGTGCTCCTTCCACCCGAGTCAACAGAACACCTTCACCGGCAGGCTGACGCCAGCGCTGCTCGACTCCGTCCTCAACCGGGCCGTCGCCCTGGCCGGGTAGATTGCCGCGGCAATGCTCGAGCGTCTCTTCGAGACCATCGGGTCGCTGGGCGGCCCATGGGCCTACGCCGCCGTCGGTCTGTTGGCTGCGGGGGAGAGTTCGCTCGGGGTCGGCCTGGTGGTGCCCGGAGAGACGGGCATGCTCGTCGGCGGCTTCATCGTGGCGCGGGGAAACGCCACGTTCGGGCTCATGTGGCTGGTGGCCGTGCTCGGCGCCGTGGTCGGCGACTCGCTGGGCTACGAGATCGGCCGTCGCTTCGGCCCTCGCATCCGCCGCACGCGGCTGGGGGAGAAGGTCGGCGAGGAGCGATGGGCTCGCGCCGAGGCGTATCTCGCCCGCAGGGGCGGCAAGGCCGTCTTCCTCGGCCGCTTCGTGGCGGTGGTCCGCTCGGTGGTCCCGGCCGTGGCGGGCATCAGCGGGATGCCCTACCCGAAGTTCCTGGTCTGGAACGCCACCGGCGCCGTCCTGTGGGCGACGATGTACGTGTCGCTCGGCTACGCCGCCGGCGAGTCGTACGACCGCGTCGCCGATGCCGCCGAAGGGGCGGGCTACGTCCTGCTGGCACTTGTGATTCTGGTCGCCGTGGTCGGGCTGACGGCGCGGTGGGTGGCCCGCAACCCCGAGCGGGTGCACGGGGTCGGCGACCGTCTGGCGGCGCTGCCGCCGGTGGCCTTCGTGCGTCGGCACTTCGCGGGGCCGATCCGGTTCGTGCGGCGGCGCTTCCAAATCGACGAAGCCTTCGGGCTGTCGCTCACCGTCGGTCTGATCATGCTCATCGTCACGACCTGGGCACTGGCGACCGTGGTGACCCAGGTGAGCCGTCACTCGCACCTCGTGAGCGTTGACCTTCCGGTGGCGCAATGGTTCGCCGACCGGCGGGTTGGCTGGCTGACCGACCTCATGCAGTGGGTGACCGATCTGGGGTCGGTCGCGATCCTGGCGCCCCTCCTCGGAGTCCTGGCCTTTGGATGGATTGTCCGCACCGGGCGCTGGGGGGTGGCGGTCTTCCTCCTTACGGCATTCGTTGGCTCCGTCGTGGCGACGGACGTACTGAAGGACCTCATCGATCGGCCCCGGCCACCGATCGACCTGGCGGTCGTCTCCGGGGCGGGGCCGGGCTTTCCCTCGGGCCACACCGTGCAGGCGACGGTTGCCTTCGGGGCCCTGGCTTACCTGCACGGTTCCGTGCTCCGCCTGTGGAGCGCCCGGGTCACGGTGTGGGCGGCTGCCGTCATGTTGAGCGTGGTGGTGGGGTTCAGCCGTGCCTACCTCGGCGTGCACTGGCTGAGCGACATTCTCGGGGGGTACGCCCTCGCTGCCGCCTGGCTGACCGTGGTCATCATTGCCTTCGGGACGAGCACCCGGTTCCAGCGGCGGGCCCGCCGACATCGAGGGTCCACTCTGGCCTCCCAGGACCTCACCCAAGGAGCGTGATCTCCCGGGTCGCGTACACCACGGCGATCACCGCCAGGCCCGCGGCCACGATGATCCGCAAGGCCCGGTCCGACGAACGGATCGCCAGGTGGGCGCCGATGCGTGCGCCCGGAACCACGGTGACCGCCAGGGGAAGGGCAAAGGCCCAGTCGATGTCACCGAGGAAGGCGTGGGTGATCCCACTCGGGACGGCGAGGAGGCCGACGCAGGCCAGCGAACTTCCGACGGCTCGCTTGATGGGCAGGTGCAGCCACTCGAGGAAGGCGGGGACGAGGATCACGCCGCCGCCGAGGCCGAGGAGCCCACTCATGCTGCCCGCCCCCACACCGCAGACGGCCAGTCGCCCGGGTGTGTCGCGGCGAGGCCCAGCGGCGGCACGCCGCTCGGGCGCTTGGGCCCGGGCCACCCGGATCGATGTCCAGAGCACCATGACCGCCGTCATGACCATGAGCCAGTGGCCGTCACCGGGGATGGCGTGGGCGAGGAACGAGGTGCCGACGGCGGCGGCGGCGCCACTTATGGCCACCCAGGCGACGATCCGGAGTTCGAGCAGACCGTCTCGGTGGTAGCGCAGCGAGCCGGCGAGGGCCGAGGGGATGATGGCGGGGATGGTCGTCCCCACTGCTTCGAGTGGGCCGACGCCCAGCGCCCGGATCCCAGGGGTGGAGACCACCGCGCCCCCGACGCCGAACATTCCCGAGAGCAGCCCGGTGCCGAGCCCGAGGACGAGGGTGGCAACGACCGACATCGGCGGGCACGGTAACCGCCTGGGGCCTCGGCGAGTGGCACGGGTACGCTGACGGCGTGAGTGAGCGCAGCGAACGAACCAGCAAGCAGGCGCCCCGCTCGGCGGGGCAGCCGCCGAAGGCGGCGACCCGATGAGCGACGCTGTGAAACTGCGGGGCGTCTTCGTCCCCGTCATCACCCCCTTCGACTCGTCGGGAGAGGTGGCGTACGACGCCCTGGAGGCGCTCTGCGCCGGGCTGATCGAGAAGGGTGCGGCCGGACTCGTCGCCCTCGGGACGACGGGCGAATCGGCCCTCGTCGATGCTGAGGAGCGAGCCAAGGTCATCGAGGTGTGCTCCCGGGTGTGCGCGGAGGCCAAGGCGTCGCTGCTCGTTGGTACGGGCACCAACAACACCCGGACGACCGTCGCTGCGACCCAGGCCCTCCAAGGCGTCCCCGCCGTGGTGGCGGCGCTGGTGGTCGTTCCCTATTACGTGCGACCGAGCGAGGAGGGGATCGTCGCCCACTTCCAGACGGTCGCCGCCGCGTCGCCCGTGCCGATCCTCGTTTACAACATCCCCTTCCGCACCGGGCGCAACCTCGGCCCGGCGTCGATCCTCGAGCTGGCGGGCACCGACAACATCGTCGGCATGAAGCAGTCGACCACGGGGCTCGATCTCGAGACGCTCGAGATTCTCGCCGGCGCTCCGGCCGGCTTCCAGCTCCTCGGCGGCGAGGACCCGCTCCTCTTCCCGGTGGTGCTCATGGGGGGGACGGGGGGGATCACTGCCTCCGCCCACGTGTGCACGGAGCGCTTCGTGTCGATGGTCGAATGTGGTCTTGCCGGCAAGGTCGACGAAGGTCGGAGCCAGGCCGAGGCGCTCCTTCCCGTCACCCGCGCCCTGTTCGCCGAGCCCAACCCGGCCGTCATCAAGGGCGTGCTTCACTCCCAGGGTCGCATCCCGAGCGCGGCCGTCCGGGCCCCGATGACGCCCGCCTCGTCCTCCTCGGTCGACGCCGCGCTGGCGGCCATCGAGGCGGCCGGAGGCTGAGCTGCAATTCCGGCGCTTCGACACCTCAGGAGACATCCCCGCCCGCGTCGCCCTTGTTCTGGCACTGTCGGCGGTCGTCCTCGTGCTGCTGGCGCCGCTGCTTCCGCGCCGGGCGGGTGACCGCGCCACGAATGACCGGGTGACGATCGTCGAGCGCGAGGGGGTGGCCGTGGCGGCTTCGGCCGTGGGACTGGTGGCCGCCGCAGCCGTGCCGTTCCTGCTCCGTAAGTCGGCCTGGTACAAGAACGCTCAACGACTCTCGGCTGCCGCCTTGGCCATCGGGGTGCTGCTCACCATCACCACCGTCGGCCTGTTCTTCATCCCCAGCATGTCGTTCATGCTCCTTGCGGCCTCGCGTCGCCCACCCCGCGACCCCTTCGGCTGAGCCGATTCGGCCGCCCATCCCCACCGGCCGCCCATCCTCAGCTTCTCGAGCAAGAGATGGCTGAAGAACGCGCGTTTCTTGCTCGAGAAGCTGAGGACGGGCGACGGCGCCGCGCGACGGGCGTCATGACTGTCACAGGTGAGCGCGAGGCTGCGCCGCATGACCAAGACGCACGCCCTCATCGCCGGGGTCGCTCGACACCAGCACGCACTCATCACCACGGGGCAACTGACCGAGCTTGGAATCTCGCGCGCCGAGCTCCGGACGCTGCTCCGGCGCGGCGCCCTCGAACGGGTCCACGCGCGTACCTACCGCGTGACCGGAGCACCGCGAACGTGGGAGCAGCAGGTGATGGCGGCCTGCCTGTCTTCGGGCGACGACGCCGTCGCCTCGCATCGGAGTGCCGCCCAACTCTGGGGCCTCGCGAGCGGGCTCGACGTGGTCGAGGTCGTGATGCCCAGGGCCAGGGCCACCGAGCTCCGAGGCGTCGTGACTCACCGGTCCTCTGATCTCGAGCCACAAGACGTGACCATCCGGCTGGGCATCCCGGTGACGAAGCCGGCACGCACGCTCGTCGACCTCGGCGCGGTCAGCCCACGCTCCGTCGTCGACGCCGCCATCGACCGGGCGTTGGCGAGCCGCCTCACCACCCTGGAAGGTCTGTGGTGGATGCTGGTCCGGGTGGGCCGGCAGGGAAGGTCGGGGGCCGGGATCCTGCGGCGGTGCCTGGAATGGCGCTTTGGCGTGCCCGACAGCGTCCTCGAAGGGCTCTTTATGCGGATCGTCCGCGACTACGACCTGCCGGTCCCCGTCCTTCAGTACATGGTTCGGGTCGGGGGTCGCGATCGTCGCATCGACGGTGCATACCCCGACCGCCGGCTCGGCGTGGAGCTCGACGGCGCCGAGAAACGGATGTCACCCGAGTCGCTGCGCGACGACGACCGTCGTCAAAACGACCTGGTCGCCGCCGGCTTCACCTTCCTCCGGTTCACCTTTGAAGACCTGACCCAGCGCCAGGCTGAGGTCGCCCGCCAGGTGCGGGACCTGCATCGACGGCTGCCCGTCGTCGACCAGCCCGCGGTTCTGGAGCAAGAAACTGCCGCATGACGCGCGCTGCCTGCTCAAGAATCCGGAGACGACGTCACGGCACGAGTGCGGCCCGCTTCTGGAGCAAGAACTGGTCGAGGGACGGCCGGAACTTGCTCGAGAAGCCGGGTGGCTACAGACCCGCGAAGGCGGTGTCGAGGAGGGCGGTGGCCTGGGCGTCGTGGATGGTGGCCGAGCCCGCAGCCGGTGAGCCGCTCTCGGCCCGCGTCGCGTGCGAGAGCGGGAGGCCTTCGGGCAGCAGCTCGCGAAGGCGGGCCTGGGTCGTCGGCCATGGGCCCATGTTTTCGGGCTCGTCCTGCACCCAGATGACGTCGGTGGCGTTCCGGTAGCGGCCCATCGCCTCCGCGAGCTCGTCCCGACCCAGCGGGTATAGCTGTTCGAGGCGCAACACGGCGGCGGGTACGCCCCGCTCGTTGCGGGCGGCGATGAGCTCGTGCCCGATCTTCCCCGAGCAGAGCAGGACCCTCTTCACGCCGTCGGGGTCGTCGACCTCGGGGTCGTCGAGCACCCGGAGGAACCGGCCTGAAGCGAGGTGGTCGACCCCCGAGCGCGAGCTGGGCATGCGGAGGTAGCGCTTGGGGGTGAAGACGACGAGCGGCTTGGGCACGGCGGCGTGCACCTGCCGGCGCAGGGCGTGGAAGTACTGCGCCGCCGTGGTTGGCTGCACCACGCGCATGTTGTCCTCGGCGCACAGCACGAGGAACCGCTCCATGCGCGCCGACGAATGCTCGGGGCCTTGACCCTCGAACCCGTGGGGGAGGAGCAGGGTGAAGGCCGAGCACTGACCCCACTTGTCTTCTGCCGCGGCCACGAACTGGTCGATGATGATCTGGGCGCCGTTGGCGAAGTCGCCGAACTGGGCCTCCCAGCACACCAAGGCGTCGGGATGGGCGACCGAGTAGCCGTACTCGAAGCCCATCGCCGCGTACTCCGAAAGCAGCGAGTCGTAGATCATGAACGGTGCCTGGCCGGGGTCGAGGTTCGACAGGGGGCACCACTCGCGCTCGTTCTCGTAGTCCACGAGGACGGCGTGGCGATGGCTGAACGTGCCCCGGCGGGAGTCTTGGCCCGCCACCCGAATGGGGACGCCCTCGAGCAGAAGTGACCCGAAGGCGAGCTGTTCCGCGAGCGCCCACGAGACCTCCCCCCGCTCCGAGTAGTCGCCGAACGACGCCACGAGCTGCTTCTCCAGCTTCGGGTGGACGCGGAAGCCGTCGGGCCACGACGTCACCGCCCGAGCGATGCCGTCGAGCGTTTCACGTTCGACGCCGGTCTCCACGTCGACGCCGAGGTCGGCGGTGATCCGGCGGGCCCGGTCCACGGGGGTGGGCGAGCTCTGGTGTGTCTGCTCGAAGGCATCATCGAGGCGCTGCTGGAAGTCCGCGAGCGCGGCCTCGGCCTCGTCGACCGTGAGGTCGCCGCGGTTGACCAGGACCTCGGTGTAGAGCTTGCGCACCGAGCGCTTCTGCTCGATGCGCTGGTACATCAGCGGTTGCGTGTAGCTCGGCTCGTCGGCCTCGTTGTGCCCGAACTGCCGGTAGCACCACATGTCGACAACGACGTCCTTGTGGAACGCCTGCCGGAATGCCAGCGCGAGGCGGATCACCCGCACGCACGCCTCGGGGTCGTCGCCGTTGACGTGAAAGATGGGCGCCTGGACCATCTTGGCGACGTCCGTGGCGTAGACGGACGAACGCGCCGCTTCGGGGCTGGCCGTGAAGCCCACCTGGTTGTTCACGACGATGTGAACCGTTCCCCCGACCTCGTATCCGGCGAGGGCCGACAGGTTGAAGGTCTCGGCCACGACACCCTGTCCGGCGAAGGCGGCGTCGCCGTGGATGAGCACCGACAGGACCCTCCCCCGCCCGGCGTCGTGGTCGCCTGCCCGCTCCAGGACGTGCCCCTTCTGGTCTTGCAGGGCGCGGGTCATGCCCTCGACCACCGGGTCGACCGCCTCGAGGTGGCTCGGGTTCGAGGCCAGGGTGATCGTGACCTCGTTTCCCGACGGAGACGCGTGCTTGCCCATCGCCCCGACGTGGTACTTCACGTCGCCCGACCCCTGAGTCGTCGAGGGGTCGAGGTCGCCCTCGAATTCCCGGAAGATCTGGGCGTGGCTCTTCCCGAGAATGTTGGCGAGGATGTTGAGGCGACCCCGGTGGGCCATGCCCACGACGGCGTCCTCAAAGCCTTCGTCGGCGGCCTCCGACAACAGTGCGTCCAGCATCGGGATGAGGCTCTCGCCGCCCTCGATGCCGAACCGCTTGTGGCCGAGGTACTTCGTGTTGAGGAATCTCTCGAACGCCTCGGCGGCGTTGAGCCGTTCGAGGATGCGCCGCTTGTCGTCGGGCGTGAGTTCGACGCGGACGCCCTCGACGCGCTCTTGGATCCAGTCCTTCTGATCGGGTTCCTGGATGTGCATGTATTCGATGCCTACGGTGCGGGCGTAGGCATCGCGCATGACCCCGAGGATCTCCCGCAGCGTCATCCGCGGCTTGCCGATGATCCCGTCGGTGAAGAACTCCCGATCGAGGTCCCAAATGGTGAGGCCCCAGAAGTTCGGGTCGAGCTCGTCGTGGGTCTTGGGCTCCTGGGCTCCCAGGGGGTCGAGGTCGGCGATGAGATGGCCCCGGACCCGATACATGTTGACGAGGCGGTTGACGTGGGTCTGCTTCTCGACCCGCCCCTCCGTCTCGTCGAGCGGGTTGACGTCGGGCTTCCAGCGGGCGGGCTCGTAGGGCACGCCCACGGCGCGGAAGCAGTCGTCGTAGAAGCCGTCTTCGCCCAGCAGCAGCCCGTGCACCTGGCGCAGGAATTCCCCGCTCTCGGCGCCCTGGATGACGCGGTGGTCGTACGTGCTGGTCAGGGTGATCGTCTTCGACATCCCGAGCCGGGCGAGCACCGACGGATCCGCCCCCTCGTACGCCGCTGGATACGTCAGCGCGCCGACGCCGACGATGAGGCCCTGCC
Source organism: Actinomycetota bacterium (assembly GCA_016179865.1). Classification (GTDB taxonomy): domain Bacteria; phylum Actinomycetota; class Acidimicrobiia; order IMCC26256; family JACPCJ01; genus JACPCJ01. The sequence goes on from JACPCJ010000106.1 coordinate 108,263, forward strand.
CGGGCATGAGTCGGGGGATCGAGTGGACGGTGCCGATCATTCCGGGGTTGGTGATCGACACGGTCGTGCCGGCGAAGTCGTCGGGCTCAATCTTCCCTTGGCGCACCCGCCGGATCAGCTCCTCGTAGGCGGCGTGGAGCTCGGCGAAGTCGAGGGTGTCGGCGTGCTTGATGTTCGGAACCAGCAGGGTGCGGGTGCCGTCCGACTTCTCGAGGTCGACGGCCAGGCCCAGGTTCACGTGCTCGTGGCGGACGTGGGTTGGGGTGCCGTCGTCGGCCACGACGTAGCCGGCGTTCATGTTGGGGACGCGCTCGATGGCGCGCAGCACGGCGAAGGCGATGAGGTGGGTGAAGCTCACCTTGCCCCCGCCGTGCCGGCCCAGGTGGTTGTTGAGGATGACCCGGTTGACCTCGAGGAGCTTGGCCGGCACCTCGCGCACCGAGGTCGCCGTTGGCACCCCGAGGCTCGCCTCCATGTTTTCCACGATGCGAGCGGCGGCGCCTCGCAATGGCCGTGTCTCGTCTCCTTCGAGAAGGGGGGACTTCCTCGTTGCTTCGGCCCGCTCCGCGTTCTTGTTGCCGACGAGCGACGGCCGCTCGTCTGAGAAGAAGTCGCGCCAGCGCTGGGACAGGGAGTCGGGATCTTCGAGGTACTGGCGATAGAGGTCCTCGACCAGGCCGAGGTTGGCGTCGTCGAAGGAGCCGCCCCGGCTCACGCGTGCTCCCGACCGTGCCGCGGCAGCGCCCGGAGCATCTCGGCGGTGTCGAAGGCGAGGTCGAGGCTCTGCCGGGCGTTGAGGCGGGGGTCGCACATGGTCTCGTAGCGATGCTCGAGTTGGTCGTCGCGCACCTCGTCGCTGCCCCCGAGACACTCGGTGACGTCGGTGCCGGTCAGCTCGATGTGGATGCCCCCGGGCCAGGTTCCGAGGCTCCGATGTACGGCGAAGTAACCCTCGAGCTCGCCCATGATGTCGGCCAGGCGTCGCGTCTTGAACCCGGCTTGGCTGGTGAACGTGTTGCCGTGCATCGGGTCGCACGCCCACACCACCGGGTGCCCGGCCGAGCGGACGGCTTCGACGATGGGTGGGAGCGTTTCCTGCACGGCCGTCGCACCCATCCGGCTGATGAGGGTGACCCGGCCCGCGGTCCGATCGGGGTTGAGCGCCTCGCAGAGGGCGACGGCTTCGTCGGGGGTCGCCGACGGGCCGAGCTTGCAGCCGACCGGGTTCTTCACCCCGGAGAGGAAGTGCACGTGGGCGCCGTCGAGCTGGCGGGTTCGCTCGCCGATCCACAGCATGTGTGCGGAGCAGTCGTACCAGTCGCCGGTGAGCGAGTCGACGCGGGTGAGGGCTTCCTCGTAGCCGAGGACGAGCGCTTCGTGGGACGTGTAGAAGTCGACCTCGTGGAGCTGCGGCTCGGTCGCGAGGTCGATGCCGCAGGCCGCCATGAAGCGCAGGGCTCGCTCGATCTCGTCGGCGATCACCTCGTAGCGGCGACCCTCGGGGCTCGTCTGGGAGAACTCGAGGTTCCAGGCGTGAACCTGTGAGAGGTCGGCGAACCCCCCCTTGGTGAAGGCGCGCAGAAGGTTGAGCGTGGCCGCCGACTGGTTGTAGGCCCGCAGCAGTCGCTGCGGGTCAGCGGCCCGCGCCGCGCCCTCGAAGTCGATGGCGTTGACCATGTGACCGCGGAAGGACGGCAGCTCGACCCCATCGCGTGCTTCGGTCGGGGTGGAACGCGGCTTGGCGAACTGCCCGGCGATGCGCCCGACCTTCACCGTCGGCACGCCCGTCGAGTAGGTGAATACCACCGCCATCTGGAGGATCACCTTGAGCTTGTCGCGGATCTCATTGGCGGAGAAGCCGTCGAAGCTCTCGGCGCAGTCACCGGCTTGCAGGAGGAAGGCCCGCCCTTCGGATACGTCGGCGAGCGAACGGGTCAGGTTTCGCGCCTCGCCCGCGAACACGAGCGGGGGAAGGCCTCGCAGCTCGTCGATCACTGCCTCGAGTGCAGCTTGGTCGGGCCAGTCGGGCTGCTGGTCAGCGGGTAGGTGTCGCCAGCTCTCGGGCGACCAGTTGGCTGGGAGATGGGCTGCCGCCGCGTCCCGAGGAGTCATTGTCCGCCGCTTCTTCCCTCTTTGCTTACAGGTACTGGCCCGGCCGGCCACCCTCACCCTGTTCGAGAGCCTTCCGGTGCCGCATCTCTTCGAGCTGCTGCTGCATGGTCATCTGCTGGCTGAAGATGGTCGCCTGGATGCCGTGGAAGAGGCCCTCCAGCCAACCCACGAGCTGAGCCTGGGCGATGCGCAGCTCGGACTCGCTGGGGGTCTCAGCCGTGAAGGGGAGGACGACCTCGGCGAGTTCGGCCTTGAGGTCTTCCGAGAGAACGCTCTCGAGTTCGTTAATTGAGCGCTCGTGGATCGTGCGCAGGAGCCGCCGTCCGGCGTCGTCGAGGGGAGCGCGCCGCACTTCGTCGAGCATGTTGCGGACCATCGACGCGATCCGGATGAGTTTCGACGGGTGCGTGACCGACTCGTCGCGTTCGTCGTCCCCGGTGTTTTCCACCTGCCGGGGCGTGTCGACCAGCTCGAACTCGGCGCGTTCGGGCTGCTCGGGCGTCTCCGCCTGGTCGGGGGCGGGCTCGGTGGGCGCTTCAGGTTCCTCGGTCACGGTGCAAGGATACGACGCGCCCGGCGCTGGGGACGCAGCCGTTCAGCCCCTTTCCCCGCTCACGGGCCCTCCGGGCCCGGGCCGCTCGGGCCCTGGGCATCGAGGCTGGGCGGGCGCATCCCCTCGGCTCCCTCGGTGCGGGGCCCCGGCACCTGGCGGAACTGGTACGGCTCCGGGTCGCGACCGGGCTGGACCGGCCAGCACTCGCCCGTGCCTCCGGCGCCGAGGATGCGCACGACGGCATCGGCGATGTCTTCGGGCTGGAGGAGGGGGAACCCCGACTCCGCGAACATCTGAATGGCCTCCTCACCCACGAGGGGCGTGGCCACGATGCCGGGGTTCACGCAGTTGATCCGGATGCCTTTGGGCGTCAGTTGCTCGGGCAGGCTTCGCACGAGCCCGACGACGGCGTGCTTGGTGAGGGTGTAGATGGGGTCGACGGGGAAGCCGATGAGCCCGGCCAGCGAAGCGGTGACGACGATGGACCCGCCACCGCGTCGTTCGAGGGCCGGCACCGCGGCCCGGATCCCAAACACGACGCCGTCGACGTTGACGCGCATGATGCGGCGGTACTGCTCGTCCGTCAGGGCGGCGATGTCGGCGCCCTCGGTGCAGGTGACGCCGGCGTTGAAGTGGGCGACGTCCAGGCCTCCGAGCTCCGATTCGCAGGTCAGCACCGCTGACGCGCTGAAGTCGGGGTCCCCGACGTCGCCCTCGATGAAGATGCCCCCCAGATCGTCGGCGACAGACTTGCCGTCACCGGAGACGTCAACCACGCAGACCTGGGCTCCCAGCACGGCCAGACGGGTCGCCGTCGCCCTCCCGATCCCCGACGCCCCGCCCGTGACGAGGGCCACCTTCCCAGTCATCTCTGTCATGCCCGGGACACTACGACACGAGGGTTTCACCGTCCCGGCCTGCCCAAGGACTGCCGGTATGGGAACGGCAACGCCTGCCCGAAGCCTGAACGATCTGAGCGAGCGTGACCGGGTTCGTCTGCGGGAGGCGAGTCGACGGCTCCGCAGCGCCGTGAACAACTACGAGGGCTTCCTCGGCACAGAGCTGGAACCCGGAACCGAGCCGCGAGCTCACGCGACCGCGGAAGTCGCAGCCACACAGAAGGCCATCGAAGACGCGGAGCGGGCGTATTGGGCGCTCCGAGCGGAACTCCTCGGCCAGGTCGGCCCGACGTGGACGCCAGGCGCGTCCCAGGTAAGCGACTGGTTCTCAGACGAGGACACGGTCTACGACGGCCTGACCGAGGAGGATGATCCATAGGCATCGCAAGCCTGGGCCAGGTGTTCCTGGCTCCCTTCGAGTACGTCGATCTGGCCGCCTCGAAGCGGCGTCCCGTCTGCGTGGTGTCGTCGGATGAGTTCAACGCGGGTCCATCGTGGTCACCGCTTCGCTGGCAGTTTCTCAGCGGACCGAGGGGATCGTTGTCGGTCGCTGACGCCGAGAGAGTTCAAGAAGCCCTCAAAGACGTCTTTGCCTTGAGCTGATCACCCCTGACCGGCGGTGAAACGCGCCTCGGCCTCGGCGAAAACCTGCTGGACGGCCCCGAGGTCGTAGGGCTCTTCCTCCAGGGTCTCGCTGTCCCACTGGCTCCGCGGGGTGCCGAGGAAGTCGCCGCCGTAGACGTGGATGGCGCCGGTGTAGGCCTGGGCCGGGTTGGTGACGCCGTGGATGGCGTCGTCGCCGAGGAGGAGGACGTCGCCGACGTGAAGCTCCTTGCCGCCCGAGGCGACGATCGTCCTTTCGTGTCGCCGGTAGAAGGCGTTGTCCTCTCGCCCTCCGTAGATGCCGATGGCGGCCCACATGCGGTGGTCGTGTGGGAAGAGCGAGACGAGCGGCGGCCACACGACGTTGAGCACCGTGAGGTCCGGTGTGTTGTAAAGGATGTCGAGGCCCGCGGTGGGCGTCTTCAGCCTGAGCGACTCGGTGAGTCCGGCGGAGCGGACGGCACGGTCGAGAACCTCTCGGATTGCCCCCCGAGGCTCGGCCTCGGCGATGCCCTGTACACACTCCGCCACCAGCTCGTCTGGGTCACGCATGACGGCCCCCTCAAATTGGTAAAGTGACGTTACCTCTCACAAAGTACAGAGGCTTTACCATGTCGTCAATCGACAAACCATCAACCGACACGTCGTTGATTTCCACCCTCGTGCGTCGCCTTCACCTCCTCATTCGCCAGGAGCTGCATGCCGCGCTTCGGGCGTCGGGCTTCGATGATCTCACGCCCGCGCACATGTACGTGTTTCAGAGCCCCGGTCCGGATGGCATGCGCCCCGGCGAGCTTGCGGCCCGCACGAACATGACGAAGCAAGCCATGAACCATCTCCTCGCCGGCCTCGAGCGCGGGGGATATCTCACCCGAGCACCGGCGCCCGGCGATGGTCGGGGCCGGGTTGTCGAGCTGACCGCCCGGGGACGCGAGATCACCCGCATCATGATCGAGGGGTCGGAACGCATCGAAGACAAGTGGGCGAGGCGGGTCGGTCGAGGGCGGGTGGAAGAGATCCGACGGGCGTTGCAGGAACTCAATGCCGTTGGTGAGGAGTTCGCGGACGCCTCCTGAGGAGCGCCTGCGCGACACTGATTGTGATGGATGTTGGGGCGTCATTCGACGGGCTGGCCTTGGGAGCCGTGCTGAGCGCCTTCGGGCTCGGGCTTCGCCACGGGTTCGACTGGGACCACGTGGCTGCCATCACCGACATCACGAGTTCGCAGGGCGACACCCGGCGTTCCATGGAGTTCTCGACGCTGTACATCGCCGGCCACGGTGTCGTGGTGACGGGCCTCGGTCTCGTCGCCATCGCCGCCGGCTCCACCATTCCGGGGTGGCTGGACGGGGCCATGGGTCGCGTCATCGGGGTGACCCTGATCGCCCTCGGCGTGTACGTGCTCGTGTCGCTGATGCGCCACGGGCGGGACGCCCGCATGCGGAGCCGGTGGATGCTCGCCATCGCCGGCGCCCGGCGCGCGTTGCGGTGGATCCGGGGTGGTCGTTCCCAGACGGTCGTGATCGAACACGACCACGGGCACCCTGAGGTCGAAGCGCACCCAGTCCCGGTGGCCGAGATGGTGCCCGCCGCCCGGCAATCGTCGAGCGACGCTGGGTGGCACCGCCACCACCACCGCCACGTGGCCTCCGTGCCCGACGACCCCTTCCTCGATTACGGCCGCGGCACGTCGTTCCTGGTCGGGATGCTCCACGGTGTCGGCGCCGAAACGCCGACGCAGATGGCGCTCTTTGCTACCGC
>JACPCJ010000023.1 GCA_016179865.1 Actinomycetota bacterium
GGCGTATCTCCTCCGGGGCAAGCAGCCACCCACCGACGCCGACGGAGTCGCCGCCATCGCCAAGGAACTCGTCGACGCCGGTGAGACGGCGATCCACCTCCCGGCGTCGCCGCTCATGCACGGCACGGGGTTCATCACGTCGACCCAGTCGCTGACCGGCGCGGGCACCGTGGTCACCCTCGAGGGGCGCAAGTTCGACGCCCACGAGCTGTGGCGGGCGGTGGAGAAGGAAGGCGTGCGCCAGATGGCGATCGTGGGCGACGCCTTCGCCAAGCCCATGCTCCGGGCGCTGGAGGAGGCGGAGGCCAAGGGGAACCCGTACGACGTCTCTTCCGTCCAGCTCATTATCAGTTCCGGGGTGATGTGGACCGCTGAGGTGAAGCAGGCGCTGCTCGAGCGAGGGAGCTTCATCCTCTACGACGCCCTCTCCGCCAGCGAAGGAATCGGCTTCGCCACCAACGTCACCATGCCCGGGAGCGAGGTGAAGACGGCGAAGTTCTCGGTCGGGCCCAACACCAAGGTCTTCGCCGAGGACGGGCGCGAGATCGAACCGGGATCGGGGGAGGCCGGCATGCTCGCCGTTGGCGGCGCCATCCCCCTCGGCTACTACAAGGACGAGGACAAGTCAGCCGCCACCTTCCGCGAGTTCGGGGGCCGCCGGTGGTCGGTGCCCGGCGACTTCGCCAGCGTCGAGGCCGACGGCACCGTCACCCTTCTCGGCCGGGGATCGGCGTGCATCAACACCGGCGGCGAGAAGGTCTACCCCGAGGAGGTCGAGGAGGCCGTCAAAACCCATCCCGCCGTCCTCGACTGCAATGTGGTCGGCGTACCCGACGAGAAGTGGGGCGAGGCGGTGACGGCGGTCCTCTCGTTCCACGATGGCGAGACGGCCGAGGACGCGTCGCTCCGCGAGGCCGCCGCCGAACACCTGGCCGACTACAAGCGCCCGAAGCATTTCGTCGTGGTGGACGAGGTCGTGCGCGGACCGTCAGGGAAGGCCGACTACAAGTGGGCCAAGTCGGTGGCAGAAAAGGAACTGGCGGGCCACTGAGGCCCGCCAGTCTCCAAACTTTGGATCTTCGCGTGGCTCCGGGCCACGCGAAGATCCAAAGTTGCGGAACTACTTCTTCTTGCCGGCCTTGGCGAGCTTGGCGAGAACGTCGCGAGCGGAGAGGATGAGTAGATCCTCGCCGTCAAGCGTGATCTCGGTGCCGCCGTACTTCGAGTAGACGACCGTGTCGCCCACCGCGACGTCGAGCGGAATGAGCTCGCCCGTGTCCTCCGAGCGGCGGCCCGGACCCACGGCGAGCACCTCGCCCTCCTGCGGCTTTTCCTTGGCGGTATCGGGGATCACGAGACCGCTGGCGGTCGTCTCTTCCGCCTCGCTCGGCCGAACGACGATCCGATCCTCAAGCGGTTGCAGCTTCATCGATCCCTCCTGGAGCTTGCGCGAGTAGCTGACATGCGTACGGGATTGCGGGGGCCATTCTTAGCACTCTCGATGTGAGAGTGCTAACGCGGGCGCCCGGCCAGGCGCAGGCCGGGCGTGGCGCCGCTCCCGAGCGAACTCGGCCCTTCGCGCTCCAGCACCCGGAAGGCGGCGGCAGCGATCATGGCTCCGTTGTCGGTGCACATGGCCGCACTCGGAACGACCGCCCGGAGACCCCGCCGCTCGGCCTCGTCGAGGACACGTTCGCGAAGCCGGGAGTTGGCCGCCACGCCCCCGCCGATCACAACGGTCGGCGCCGCGAACTCCTCGGCGGCGCGGAACAACTTGGTCACCAGCACGTCGACGGCGGCCTCCTGAAACGACGCCGCGACATCGGCCTCGGCCGCGGCCCCCTCCTGCGTCCAGTGCACGAGGACGGCGGTCTTCAGGCCCGAGAACGAAAAGTCGTACCCCTCGTCGAGCATCGGTCGCGGGAAACGGACCGCCTCAGCGTTGCCCCGGGCTCCGAGGCTGTCGATGGCCGGCCCCCCCGGATAGCCGAGGCCCAGCAACCGGGCGACCTTGTCAAAGGCCTCGCCCGCGGCGTCGTCGACCGTCTCTCCGAGGATGCGGTACCGGCCGTGGTCTGTCATGTGCACGATCATCGTGTGGCCACCCGAGACCAGCAGCACCACCATCGGAGGCGCGAGCTCTGGCTCTTCGAGGAATGCCGCGTAGAGGTGGCCCTCCATGTGGTTCACGGCCACGTAGGGCACGTCGAGCACGAGGGCCAGCGACTTGGCGGCCGCCACGCCGACGAGGAGGGCGCCGGCGAGACCGGGGCCCGCGCAGGCCGCCACGGCGGAGAGCGCGGACAGATCCATCCCCGCCTCCACCAGGGCCTGCGCGAGCACCACGTTCACCAGCTCGGTGTGGGCCCGGGACGCGAGTTCGGGCACCACTCCGCCAAAGCGGGCGTGGAGGTCGACCTGACTGGCGATCACGCTGCAAGCGACGTCGCGTCCGTCGGTGACGATCCCGACCGCGGTCTCGTCGCAGGACGTCTCGATCCCGAGGATGTTCACGACGGACTCACGCGGGCGCATCGTCGTCGAGGAGCAGCGTTGCGGCTGGGACCGAAGCCTCGACGGCATTGAGTCGCCGGCGGTACCCCGGGGTGTCGACGTCGTCGGCCCACATCACGAGGGCGTCCTCGTTCGTCTCCTGGTAGTAGTTGCGCCGCAGGCCAACGGGGAGAAACCCGAAGCGACGGTACATGGCCTGGGCACCCTTGTTCGCGACCCGCACCTCGAGGGTGAGGCTGGTGGCTCCCCGCCGGACCGCCTCCCGAGCCAGCACGAGCATGAGCCGGGTGGCGATCTTCTGACGCTGCCAGTCGGGGTCGACGGCAATGGTGGTCACGTGCCCGTCGTCCTCACTCATCATCAGACCCGCGTAGCCCACGACGTGTTCCCCTAGGAGGGCTACGTAGTAGGCACGACTCGCCGACAGGGCGAGCTCGGACAGAAAGAGTGAGGTGCTCCACGGGCGCGGGTACACCTCGCCCTCGATGCGGACCACCGACTTGAGATGACGCCGGTTCATGGGGGCGATGGTGATCTCGAGTTCGTCGTGTTCCGGGTTGGCGGCCACGTCAAGACTCCCTGCTGGAAGCCACCACGGTCGCGGACAGCTCAGCGTCGCTCTTGCGGAGGTACAGCGGTTCGACTTCCGCTGGACGGAGAAAGTCTTCGCGCCCGTACCGCGCGCACGCCAGTTCCACCAGGGCTGCCGGGCTGGGATGGGCGAACGACGGCGACGCGAACTCGACACGATCCAGCTCCTCCGCGAACTGTTGGCGGTAGCGCAGGGCCCCGTCGCCGACCAGCAGCACGTCACCTCCGGTGGCGACGAGCTCGGCGGCCAGATCGGAGGGCGGGCCGACGCGGTACTCACCTGATCGCTGGATTCCCCCGGGGACGGAGCGATATAGGGAGTAGTAGACCTCGCCCCGCCGGGCGTCGGCGACCGTGGCGATGAGGCGATCGGTGAAGCGGACCTGATACGCGACCAGGTCGAGGCTCGCCACCGGGATCACGGGGATCTCCAGGGCCTGAGCCATCACCTTGGCCGTCGTGATCCCCACGCGCAGCCCGGTGAAGAGGCCGGGCCCGATGCCGACGGCGAGGGCGGCGAGATCGGAGAGGCGCACGGCAGCCTCCGCCAGCACGTACTGCACCGCGGGCGCGAGCTGCTCGGCGTGGCGGCGCCCCTGAGCAAGCCGCACCTGGGCCACAACGCCCTCCTCCCCCCCGAGGGCCACCCCCACCTGGGCCGACGCCGTGTCGATACCGAGGATCAGCATCAGTCCGCCTCGAACGGTTGGAGCACAGTCGAGAGGGCAGCGTTGCGGCCCAGCCATCGCCCCCGCGCCACGATCTCGATCTCGCGATCCTCCTCGGCCGCTCCACGCTGGAGAAACACGTCGATCCGATCATCGGGAAGGAGCGGCGTCACGCGGTCCGCCCACTCGACGAGGACGACGCGCGTGTCGTCGATGACTTCGTCGAAGCCGAGGTCGTACAGCTCCTGGAGGTGGCTCAGCCGGTAGACGTCGACGTGGGCGAGCGGCGTGGGTCCGCCGTACTCGCGCACGATCACGAACGTCGGGCTCACGACCCGATCGGTGATCCCGAGGCCCGAGGCCACGCCCTGCGCCAGCGCCGTCTTGCCCGTGCCGAGTTCGCCGCTCAGGGCGACGACGTCTCCGGGAGCGAGCACGCTCGCCAGCGCCACGCCCACTTGCCTCGTCTCGCCGACGCTCGACGTTCGCACCTTCACCGCTCGAGAGCCCTCTTGGCGATGACGAAGTCGGCCCGCATCTGGGCCAGGGCTTCACCTCTCCCCCGCAGCACCGCCGCCGGGTGGAAGGTGGGAATGATCACCGACTCGCCGTTGCGGAAGGGAAACTCCCGCCCGCGGATCTTCGTAATCCCCTCCTTGGTGCCGAGCAGGCAGCGGGAGGCGAAGTTCCCCAGCGTCACGATGACCCGGGGCCCGATGTGGGCGATCTGCTCGTCGAGGTAGGGGGAGCACGCCTCGATCTCGTCCGGCTGCGGATCGCGGTTCCCGGGCGGGCGACACTTGACGACGTTGGCGATGTAGACGTCGCTTCGCGTGAGCCCGATGCCCTCGATCAGGCGGGTGAGGAGATGGCCGGCCCGCCCCACGAACGGCTCGCCCTGCCGGTCTTCCTCCTGGCCCGGCCCCTCGCCGACAAACATCAGATCCGCGCCCGGGCTCCCAACCCCGAACACCACCTGCGTGCGCCCTTCAGCAAGCCGGCAGCGGGTGCACTCCAAGGCGTCCGCCCGCAGCTCGTCCCACGAGCGGGCCGGGCCGGACGGGGTGAAGAGGTTGTCACTCATGCAGGGCCACGCACGGCGGGAGCAGGCGAACTGACAGCATCGCGGATGGCGGACGCCACGGCCTCAGCTGCCTGTTCGCGCACCACGTCGAGAGATGCGTCGACGTCGCCCGTCGCGAGGGTGACGGCGAGGTCGCCGTCACCCCGGGTGTGGGCGGGCCGCAGAGCTCGAGCGAAGCCGTCGTGAGCACTCTGCGACACGAGGAGGCATTCGGGCTTCGAGAAGCGGGCGTTGGTGGCCACCACGACGAGCGTGGTGTTGGTGGCGCCGTAGAGGGTGGGAAACGGCCGGTCGTCGGGCGGCGCGTGTGATCCGGCGAGCATCGATCCGTCTGCACCGATGACGTCGCCCGCCGCGTTCACAGCCGCCAGCGCCCCCACCACCACGTCACCGTCCGTCACCGACCGGCTTCCAACGCCGCCCGCCACTCCAAACTCCGGCCCCCGCCACTTCCCGACGGTGGCACCCCGACCGACGCCGACGCCGCCCGTGGCCAGCGGCTCGCCCCGCGCCGCCGCCTCGGCCGCGGCCCGACCCTCAGCTGGGCCGGGACGGAGTCCGCCGGAGGCGACAAGGTCGAAGATGGCGGCCCCGACGACGATCGGTACGGGGCCGGCAGGCGTTGGAAAGCCCTGTCCCCGCTCCTCCAGAAACGCCATGACCCCGTCGCAGGCGGCCAGCCCGAAGGCCGACCCGCCGGTGAAGACCACGGCGTCCACCTGGTGAACGAGCGACCCGTATTGCAAGAGCGCACCTTCGCGCGTGGCCGGGGCCCCGCCTCGCACCTCCCCTGCGCCAATGCAACCGGCAGGAGTGAGCACGACGGTGACGCCGGTCCCCGTCCCGGTCCAGTGCCCGACCCGGATGCCGGGAACGTCGGTGATCACGTCGAGGCCGCCCCCGCAACCCTTCTCGACATCTGTGCCCCCCCGGAAGCCTGTTCCCCGCTCTGAGGAGCCGCTCGGGCCACTGCACGGGCGAACTCCGCGATCAGCTCGGTCACCTCGTCGGCGGCCTCCAGCATCGGCATGTGCCCAGCCCCGGGAACAAGGCGGAGCTCGGCGGTGGGAAGTGCGTCGGCAATCCGACGCGAGAAGGCGGACGGCGCCAGGACGTCGCGGGTTCCGCACACGACCAGCGCGGGCACCCGCACGTCGCAGAGGAGTTCACGGACGTCGTAGTCGACCAGGGCGCGGATCGCCCCCCGCCGGGTTTCGATCGGACACTCGAGCACCATGCGGCGCACGAGGTCGACGTGGCTGGTGTACGGGCTCCTTCCGAGGCCGATGCGCGTCGCCCAGTATCCGAGGTCGTCGTGCAGCATCAGGCGGTCGAACCACGCGTCGCTGCCGTCAAGGAGCCGGTCGGGAATCCGGTCCAGCGACTTCCACGCCGTGAGGGCGTGCGACGTCGTGCCGATCAAGATCAGGCCCGCCACTCGCTCGGCAACGACGTCAGGGAAGTGGCAGGCGAGCGCCTGCACGCCCATCCCGCCCATCGAGTGCCCGACGAGGATGCACCCACGAAGGTCGAGATCTTCGAGGACGGCCTTCAGGTCAGCGGCCAGCGGGTGCACACCGAAGCCGTCGTCCCCAACCGTCGACCGCCCGTGGCCCCGCTGATCGAAGGCGACGGCCCGCACGCCAAACGCCGGGAGGTCGTCCAACTGGTGAACCCAGGTTCGCAGGTCGTTGGTGACTCCGTGCGCGAGCACGACGGGGATCCCGGAGCCTCGCTCGATCACGTGAAGCCGGGTGCCGTCGTCGCTCTCGATCGTGTGCTCCGCGTCGAAGCCGGGCTCGAAGGGAGCGCCGGCGTGTGGGTCGGGGCGACGGCGCGACCGGGCCGCCGCCCAGCGGGCCGTCCCATAGGCGGCCACGCCCAGACCGGCGGCGACACCCAGGCCCTTGACAAGTGCCGACTTCCTGCTCACGCTCCGATATACCTCCTGGGCACGCGCGCTCCGATGCCGCACGTGATCTCGTACCCCACCGTGTCCAGCAGCTCCGCCCACTCCGTCGCCGTGATCTGCTCGCCGCCCTGGCGACCGATGAGAACGACTTCGTCTCCCACGTGCACCGGCTGGTCACCGCAGTCGACCAGGGTCTGGTCCATCGTGACCGTCCCGGCGATCGACACTCGGCGGCCACCAATGAGCACCTCCCCGCCAACCGCCCCGAGGCGACGGGGCACGCCGTCGGCATAGCCGATAGGCAGGACGGCGATGTTCGAAGGCTGCTCGACGCCGTAGCGCAGGCCGTAGGACATGCGCTCCCCGGCGCCGACACGCCGCACCTGGGCCACCGCGGTGCGCAACGTCATGACCGGCACGAGATCGATCACCTCGGCGAGCGCCGGCGCCGGCGGGATCCCGTACAGGGCGATCCCGCACCGCACGAGGTCGAAATGGGCCTCGGGCCGGAGGATGGTCGCCGCCGAGTTGGCGGCGTGGACGATCGGGGGATCGAAGCCGGCGTCGTGGAGCTCGGAGCGCACCGCCTCGAAGACCGCCATCTGCCCCGGGGTAGCCGGGTGGTCGGGCTCGTCGGCGACCGCGAAGTGAGTCATGAGCCCCTCCAGGGTGAGGACGCTGTTGGCGGCGACGGCCTTGGCAACTCGCACCGCGTCGTCGCGGTCGCAGCCCGCCCGGTGCATCCCCGTGTCGACCTTGAGGTGCACCCCGAAGGGGGTGTCGACGCCGGCCGACTGCACCGCTTGGGCCA
>JACPCJ010000024.1 GCA_016179865.1 Actinomycetota bacterium
ACGCCCAGGCGTCGCGCGGCGAGCCCGTCGCCTGGATCCACGCCACCGCCATGCGTACGGAGCCGACGATGTTCGCCGGGCGCGACCAGGTGAGCCCGCTCGCGGGCCAAGAGGCAGCCCGGGCGCTGTGGTCGAAGGCCGGAATCACCAACCCGCTAGACGAGATCGACGTCGCCGAGATCTACGTGCCGTTCTCGTGGTTCGAGCCCATGTGGCTCGAGAACCTGGGCTTCGTCCCCGAGGGCGAGGGCTGGAAGCTCACCGAGGCGGGCGAAACCGATCTCGGCGGGAAGCTGCCCGTGAACGTCTCGGGCGGGGTCCTGTCGTCGAACCCCATCGGGGCGTCGGGGATGATCCGCTTCGCCGAGGCGGCCAAGCAGATCCTTGGAAAGTGCGGTGACTACCAGGTCGATGGGGCCCGAAAGGCCCTGGGCCACGCCTATGGGGGCGGCTCGCAGTTCTTCGCCATGTGGGTGGTGGCCGCCGACAAGCCCAACGGCCGCGGGTGAGCCCGGTTCGAACTATTGCCGTCGCCGGCGCGTCGCTCGCCGGCCTGAACGCCATCGAGGGGCTGCGGGATTCAGGGTTCGAGGGTCGGATCGTCGCCGTCGGGGCGGAGGACCACCTGCCCTACGACCGCCCGCCCCTCTCCAAGGAGGTGCTCGCCGGAGCGGCAGATCCGGCGTCGACGGCGCTCCGCGATCCCGACCACCTCGACTCCCTCGACATCGACTGGGAGCTGGGCCGGAGCGCCGTGGGCCTCGATGTCGACGAGCGCTCGCTGCGGCTCGACGACGGGCGCTCCGTCGGCTTCGACGGTCTCGTGATCGCCACCGGTGCTTCGCCCCGCAAACTCCCCACTTCCCGCTCAGAGGGCCGCTCGGGCCCGGGCCAGCCGGAGATGGACGGACTGTTCCTGCTGCGCACCTTGGAGGACTCCATCACTCTCGGAGCGGAGCTGGCGAAACAGCCCCGAGTGGTCGTGGTCGGGGCCGGGTTCATCGGCTCCGAGGTGGCGGCGACGGCCCGAAGTCGAGGATGCGAGGTCACGGTGTTGGAGGTGGCCCCCGTCCCGCTGGCCCACGCGCTGGGGGAGGAAATGGGCCGGGCGGTGTCGGCGCTCCACGGCGACCACGGCGTGGAGGTGCGCTGCGGCGTCGGGGTCGAGGGCTTCGAAGGTGCCGGGCGCGTGGAGAGGGTCCGCCTCGCCGACGGGTCGGCGGTCGAGGCCGACGTGGTTGTGGTCGGCGTCGGCGTGGCGCCGCAGACCGACTGGCTCGACGGGTCGGGGCTCACCGTCGCCCCGTTGTCCGAGGGTGGGGGGGTGGTCTGCGACGAAGCCTGCGTGGCGGCGCCCGGAGTGGTGGCCGCCGGCGACGTGGCCCGGTGGCGCAACCCACTCTTCGGGGAGGTCACGCGGGTGGAGCACTGGGACAACGCCATCCAGCAGGGCCGTCATGCGGCGGGCAACCTGGTGCGGTGGCTGGCGGGCGGCGAGCCCGAGCCCTTCGCCCCGGTGCCGTGGTTCTGGAGCGACCAGTACGACGCCAAGATCCAGTACGCCGGGCGGGCTGCACCCACCGACGAGGTGACCGTCATCGACGGATCGGTCGACGCACGGAAGTTCGCGGCTGTCTATGGCCGGGAGGGCCGCGTCGTGGGGGTGTTGGCCATCGACCGGCCCCGGCCCGTCGCCCTGCTGCGGCGCCGGATCGCCGAGGGCGTGACCGTGGACGAAGCCGTGAAGGAGTTCGGCCGATGAAGCTCGGGTTGCAGCTGGGGTACTGGTTCGCACAGCCGCCGGTGGGCGTCGCCGAGCAGGTGGCGGAGGCCGAGCGGCTCGGCTTCGATTCCGCATGGGTCGCCGAGGCCTACGGCTCCGACTGCTTCACGCCCCTCGCTTGGCACGCCAGCCAAACGTCCACCATCAAGTGGGGCACCGCGGTGTGCCAGATCTCGGCCCGCACCCCGGTCGCCACGGCCATGACGTCCCTCACCCTCGACCACCTCACCGAGGGGCGGTTCATGCTCGGCCTGGGCGTGTCGGGTCCGCAGGTGGTCGAGGGCTGGTACGGCCAGCCCTTCCGCAAGCCCCTGGCCCGCACCCGGGAGTACGTCGACGTGGTGCGCCAGGTGCTCCTCCGAGAGGGGCCCGTTACCAACGACGGTCCGCACTATCCCCTCCCGTACCCGGGCGGGATGGGTCTCGGGAAGCCGCTGCGCTCGATCGTCCACCCCCGCCGGGCCGACCTCCCGATCCTCCTTGGCGCCGAGGGGCCGAAGAACGTGGCCCTCACCGCCGAGATCGCCGACGGGTGGCTTCCGATCTTCTACTCGCCCAAGCTCGACCCCGAGTACCGCGGTTACCTGGCCGAGGGCTTCGCCCGACCCGGCGCCCGGCGGACGGCGGACGACTTCGAGGTGGCGACCACGGTGAGCGTCTTCATCGACGACGACGTCGAACGGGCGGCGGACGCCGTCCGGCCCTTCCTCGCCTTCTACATCGGAGGGATGGGTGCCCGGGAGGTGAACTTCCACTTCGACGTGTTCTGCCGGATGGGGTACGAGGCGGAGGCGAGGAAGGTGCAGGACCTGTTTCTCGACGGCCGCCGTGACGAGGCCGTGGCCGCCATCCCGACCTCGATGGTCGAAGACGTCGCCCTCGTCGGCCCGCCGGACAAGATCCGCGGCGAGCTTCAGGCGTGGGAGGAGACGGTGCTCACCACCATGCTGGTGGCGGGCCCGCCCGAGCAGCTCCGGCGCATTGCCGAGGTGGTACTCGGATGACCCCTACGCTGGGCTCCGTGGAACCGGGGGTGCCCCAGCCGATGCCCAAGCCGATGAGCCAGCCGATGAGCAAGCCGACGGGCCGGGTGCCGATCGATCCTTCCCCGACGGCGTGGCGGGCCGGGGCGGCCGGTTTCGGCCGGCGGGCGCTGAAGACCGTGTCCCGCTTCCCGCTGGCCCATTTCGGCCTGGCCGTCGGGCGCACCGGCCTGTTTCTGGCCCGCTCCATCGCCACCCGCAAGGTGGCGGGCGCCATCGACATCCCTGGCGTTCGCGAGCCCCGTCTGTCGGCCGCCCTCACCGCCCAGGTGGCGATGGACGAGTGCATCCTCGCCATCATGAACAACCCGTCCCGGCTCCCCGAGGAGTCGGAGTTGGTGCGGGTGGGCGACGAGCTCGACCAGGCCTGGAAGGTGTACGGGGAGCGGGGGTGGCTCGAGAACCCTCGGGCGTTCCACGGCGACCCGCCCCCGCTCGAGCGGCCCGGGGTTCGCCCCGCCCGCTGGCTGGGCCTGAACTACGAGCGGCTGACCTTCGACTCCCTCTACGAGCCTCACTCCGACGAACCGGGGCGCGACCGCTGGCTCGCCCACGAGGCCAACCGCACGGCGTACGCGTGGGTGCTCCGCCACCGTGACGGGCCCCGTCCGTGGCTGGTGTGCCTGCACGGGTTCGGGACCGGCCGGGCATTCATGGACCTCTACGCCTTCCGGGCCGCCTTCTTGCACCACGCCCTCGGCATCAACCTCGCCATTCCCGTGCACCCGATGCACGGGGCCCGCAGCTCGGGCGGGTTCAGCGGCGGCGACTTCATGTCGCACGACCTGTTGAACGTCGTGCACGGCATGGCTCAGTCGGCGTGGGACACCCGGCGCGTCGTGAGCTGGATCCGCACCCAGGAGCCAGCGGCGATCGGGCTCTACGGGGTCTCGCTCGGCGGCTACCTCACCGCCCTCACCGCCGGGCTCGAAGACGGCCTCGATTGCGCCATCGCCGGCATCCCCATCTGCGATCTCCCGGGCCTCTACCTGCACCACGCGCCGGCGCGGCTGATCCGGCATCCGAACGCCCGGGCCCTTCTCGGCGAGCAGGTGGCCGAGGTGCTGTCGGTGGTGTCGCCGCTGTCGTTCGAGCCCCTCGTGCCCCACGACCGCCGGTTCATGTTCGCCGGGCTCATCGACCGGATGGCGACGCCCGAGCAGGCCCTGGCGCTGTGGGAACACTGGGGCCAGCCCCGCATCGCCTGGTACGGCGGCAACCACGTCGGCTACCTCTGGTCGGATCGGGTCGAGGCGCTGGTCCGCGAGGCCCTCGAGAGCACCGGCTTCGCGTCCCCCGAGGCCGCCTGAGCCAACGCCACCCGTCACGAATTTGGCTTCTTGCCCTGCGCTATGCCGTGGCTGAGAGACCAAGTTCGGGCGAGAGTGAGAGACTGATCGCCGCATGCAGCGGATGACGGGCCTTGACGCCGGGTTTCTCCACATGGAGACCCGCACGCTGCACATGCACACCCTGAAGATCGCCATCGTCGACCCGTCGACGGTCCCGGGCGGGTACACCTTCGCCAAGGTGAAGGACGTGCTGGCCGCCCGCCTCCACCTGCTCCCGCCGTTCCGCCGCCGGGCGGTGAAGGTGCCCCTCAACCTGCACCACCCGGTGTGGATCGAGGACCCGGACTTCGACCTCGGCCGCCACCTCCGCCGCATCGGGTGCCCGGCCCCGGGGGGGATGGAGGAATTGGCCGAGGTGATCTCCGACATCGCCAGCCGGCCCCTCGACCGCGACCGGCCCCTCTGGGAGATCTGGGTGGTCGAGAATCTCGAAGACGACAACATTGCCTTCGTGGCCAAGATCCACCACGCCCTGGCCGACGGCGTGGCGGCGGCGGCCATGCTAATGAACGTCCTCGAGACCGACCCGGGCGCGCTCGACGCGCCACCGCCGGCGGCGCCATGGAGCCCCGAGCCCCTCCCGTCTCGCCGCCGCCTCCTCGCCGACGCAGCCCTTGATGCCCTGAGGTCCTTCCTCAACGTATTCGGGCTCCTGGCGCGTACGGTCGCCGGGCTGCGGCGGATGCGACGTCGGCGCCGCGAGTTCGACGCTGCGCCGCCACTCCCGTTCGCCGGGCCCAAGACCCGGTTCAACGCCGGTCTGACTCCAAACCGCAAGTACGTGACGACCTCGCTCTCGCTCGCCGACGTGAAGGCCGTCAAAGAGGGTTTCGACGTGAGCGTCAACGACGTGGTGCTCGCCGTGTGCGGGGGTGGACTGCGACGCTACCTGGAGCGCCACGGCGAGCTGCCCGAGCGCTCACTCATGGCCGGCGTTCCGGTCGCCCTGACCGCGGCCGCCCAGGAGGCCCGGCTGGAGGGCAACCGGGTTTCCAACCTCTTCACCACCCTGCGCACCGACCTCGCCGACCCCGTCGAGCGCCTGCGCTCGATCCACGACGTCACTGCCGAGGCGAAGGAACTGCACCAGGCGCTCGGTGCCGAGACCCTCGCCGAGTGGAGCGACGTCACGCCGCCCGGCCCCTTCTCGCTCTTCATGCGCTTGTACTCCAGCACCAACCTCGCCAGCCGCCACCGGCCGCCGATCAACTGCATCGTCTCGAACGTGCCCGGCCCCTCAGAGCCGCTGTTCGTCGCCGGCGCCCGCCTCCTCGCCATCTATTCGATGGGGCCCATCCTGGAAGGGATCGGCCTCAACGTGACGGTGTGGAGCTATCTCGACGCCATGAATTTCGGGCTCGTCGCCTGCCCTGAGCACGTCCCCGACCTGTGGGATCTCTGCGGCGACCTCCGCGATGAGCTGGCCGAACTCCTAAAGGTCACGAACCGGGGTTCAGACGGGGGTAGATGACCTTTAGGTCGACGACGGGGCCGGCTCGACGGCGCCCCGAGCCAGGAAGGCGCCGGTGCCGAAGAGGAGGGCGGGGACGGCCCAGAATCCGATGATCAGCCATAGGGCGTCGAGCAAGAACCCCTCGCTGTCGTCGCCCGAGAGTCCGGCGATCTCGGCCAGCCCGAGGAGCAGGAAGACGACGACCCCCCCGGCGGCGGCCAGGGCGAGGAGTCCGGCGCCCCGCCCGGGGGCGCGTCGAGCGGCGGAACCGCCGACGGCTCCGACCACCGACAGCACGATGAGGGCCAGGGTGGCGGCCATGACGGCCGTCTCCTCTGCCCGGGTGGCGTCGGCGTCGATGGCGAGGCCGAAGGCCCCCATGGCGAAGAGGACGAGGCCCATGATCCCGCCGATGATCCCGCCGAGTGTTCCGAGCGCCATGGCGGTCTGGCGGCGGGCCTCAGCGGGGGAGCGGGGCTCGGTCTTGGCTCCGGGTGCGGAACTCGGCATCGCGCTGCCTCCTCGTGACGGGTGTCGGCCTCCCCGGGAATGCCCCACCAGGGTAGGCGCGGCTTGGGGCGCCGCCGACGACGCCCGTTAGGATTGAAACGCGTTCTATTTTTGGGAGCGGGGAACGGGTCGAACGGGAGGAACGGTTGGCGGAGCAGGCCCCGAGCCAGGCGCTGGTCGGGGACGAGCTTCTCGAACGGCTGAAGGCCGAATTCGAGGGCCAGCCCTACCGCGGCCCGCGGGTCGGTGTCGACCCGGTGAACCTCCCGATGATCCGGCACTTCGTCGACGCCGTGGGTGACCGCAACCCGGCGTACGTCGACGAACGGTTCGCTTCGGCGTCACGCTTCGGCGGGATCGTCAGCCCCCCGGCCATGCTCCAGGTCTGGACGATGCCCGGCCTCGTCGACCCCGACGATCCCAACGACCGCCAGCCTGCGCTCCTCGACATGCTCGACGAGGCGGGGTACACGTCGGTCGTCGCCACCAACTCCGAGCAGGAGTACGCCCGCTACCTGCGCCCCGGGGATGTCGTCACCTTCCAGTCACACGTCGAGTCGATCGTGGGCCCCAAGCAGACCGCCCTCGGGGAGGGGTACTTCATCACGACCCTCGAGGAATCGCTCGACCAGGACGGCGAGGTCGTCGGTACGACCCGGTTCCGCATCCTGAAGTTCCGCCCGGGTGCCGCCGATGCCAGCGGCGACGGGCAGGGGAACACGTCACAGCGACCCCGACCCTCGATCAACCAGGACAACGCCTACTTCTGGGAGGGCGTCGAGGCCGGTGAACTTCGCATCCAGCGCTGCACCCAGTGTCGCCGCCTGCGCCACCCGGGCCAGCCCGCGTGCCGGGAGTGCGGGTCGTTTGACTGGGACTGGATCGTGGCCGCGGGCACCGGGACCGTCTACTCCTTCGTCGTCCATCACCACCCGCCACTCCCGGGGTTCGAGCCCCCGTTCGTGGTCGGGCTGGTCGAGCTCGAGGAGGGGGCTCGGGTGGTGGCAGAGATCGTCGGGGTCGAGGGCGCCGAGGTCGAGGTCGGGATGCCCGTCCGCCTCACCTTCACCGCGATCGACGACGAGCTGACCGTCCCGCAGTGGGTCCCGGCGTGACGGCGGGGACGGCAACCCTGCGGGCCGCCCAGGTCGAGGTGGGCGTCGAACTTCCCGAACTGCGGGTGCCCCTCACCACCACACTCATCGTCGCCACCGCCGTCGCTACCCGCGACTTCCAGGACGTGCACCACGACAAGGACCTGGCCGTGGCGCGCGGTTCC
>JACPCJ010000107.1 GCA_016179865.1 Actinomycetota bacterium
GGCTCCGGGTGGAGCGCCCGCAACCACACCGCAGGAGGCCAGCCATGCCCATGTTCGTGACCCGCTACTTCCTGATGCTCACCTCGTACCTCCGGGAGCGTGAAGAGGGAGCGACCGCCGTGGAGTACGGCGTCATGGTCGCCCTCATCGCCGCCGTGATCATCGCGTCGGTCGCCGCCCTCGGCACCAAGCTCAAGGGCACCTTCGACTTCGTCACCTCGGTGCTCCCGTAGGACGCGAGGAATCGCCAGTCGGACCTCGAGCCGGTGGCCCCATCGCCATGGTGGGGCCACCGGCGTCCGGACAGAAGGAGTCGACGATGCCCCGGGCGGCCCTCTCAAGATCCAAGCTCACCCGCGACCAACGCGGCGCCGTCGCCGTCGAGTTCGCCATCGTCCTGCCCCTGCTCGTGCTCCTCATCTTCGGGATCATCGAGTTCGGCAGGGCCTACAACGCCAAGATCGCCCTCGAGGGTGCCGTGCGCGAAGGCGCCCGCATCCTCGCCGTCGGGAACGGCGACCCGGTCGCAGCCACCAAGGGCGCGGCAGCCTCGCTCGACCCCGGCACGCTCAGCGTGAGCACCTCGGGCCAGCCGTGCACGGCTGGCACCGAGGCCAGCGTCACCGCCAGCTACCCCTTCGAATACACCATCCCCCTCTACGGCTCGGCCACCCTCACCCTCTCGTCCACGGGGGTCATGCGATGCGGCGGCTGACGGCCGGGGGGCGCGACGAGCGCGGCGTGGTCACCGTCATCGTGGCGCTGCTCCTCGTGGTGCTGCTCGGGATGGGCGCCTACGTGATCGACATCGGCGCCCTTTACCAGGAACGCCGCGAGCTCCAGAACGGGGCCGACGCCGGCGCTCTGGCCATCGCCCAGGAATGCGCCGAGGGCGACTGCGGCGTGCCGGGGGCGACCGCCACCCAGTACGCCGACGCCAACGCCGAGGACGGTGCGTCGGCGGTGGATGCCGCCACCGTCGACCTGGCGGCGCGCACGGCCACCGTCGACACCAGCACCGAGGGGAGCGGCGGCGCCCAGGTGCCGTTCCGCTTCGCCCAGGTGTTCGGCCGCTCCGGCCAGACCGTCCACGCCTCGGCCACGGCGCAGTGGGGACCGGCGCTGAATGCGGCGGCGGTGCCCCTGACCTTCTCGCTGTGCGAGTTTGAGGCTGCGGTCGGCGACCCCTTCGACCTGCCGATCGACGCCCTGCCGTCGGGCGAGGTCACCATCACCTTCCACGACGGCAACAGCACCGAGCCCTGCAACGGGCCCGCGGGCCTAGACGTGCCCGGCGGCTTCGGCTGGCTCGACGAGTCGGGGTGCCTGGCCGAGATCTCGGTTGACGAGGGCGGGGTGTGGGTCGACTCCAACACCGGGGTGGCGCCAGCCAAGGGCTGCAGCCCGTCCGACTTCCCCATCGGGACGCCGCTCCTGTTCCCGATCTTCGACGACGCCACGGGGACCGGCGCCAACGCCGCCTTCCGTGTCGTCGGGTATGCCGCCTTCGAGATCACCGCCTTCAAGCTCGCCCCCGGCGGGGCGACCTGGACCGTCGGGTTGCCCGTGTGTGCACCTGGCGGCGGCGGCGCCACGACCACCACCACGACCGCACCCAAGGGCGGGGGTGGGGGCTCGAACGGGTCCGACGAGGTCTGCATCACGGGCCGGTTCGTCGACTTCTTCGAACCCGACGCCGAGCTGGGTGGCCCCAGCCTTCCCAACTTCGGCGTCCAGACCGCAGCACTCATCAAGTGAGCCCATCGTCCCCATGATCAGGGATCGCACCAACCACCGGGAGGAACCATGAAGCGCAGGATCGTCGGCGTCGCCACCGCCATTGCCATGGCCGCCGCAGGCACCTTCGTCATCGTCGCCTACGTCGGCTCCGCGGAGGACCGCGCCCTGGCGGGCCAGCGCACGGTCGACGTGCTGGTGGCGGCCAAGCCGATCGAGAAGGGCACCGCCGCCGACGACCTCGGCGACCTGGTCAAGACGGAGCGCATCCCCGCCAAGGTGCGGGCGCAGGACGCCGTCGGCGACCTGGCCGACCTGGGAGACCGGGTGGCCGCCGTCAGCTTCAGCGCCGGCGAGCAGCTCACCGCCAGCCGGTTCGTGAAGCCGGGCGACCTGGCGCTCGCGGGTCAGGTCGAGGTCCCCGACGGGCTGCTCCAGGTGACCCTGGCCCTTTCGCCCGAGCGGGCGGTGGGCGGCCTGATCGAACCGGGGAGCACGGTGGCCGTGCTCGGGTCGTTCGAGCCCTTCGACATCGCGACCGACCAGCCCGTGGACGTGGACGGCACCGTCGTGCCGCCGGGCGGCAAGACCCCGAACTCCACCCACATCATCAAGCAGAAGGCCCTCGTCACCTCGGTCCAGCAGTCCGACGCCGTGGCGAGCAGCGACACCGACGAGAACCAGGCGCCCAAGGGCAACGTCTACGTGACGCTGGCCCTGACCGGCCCCGAGGTCGAGCAGGTCGTCTTCTCCGCCGAGCACGGCACCGTCTGGCTGGCCTTCGAGCCCGAAGACGCCCCCACCGACGACCACGTCGTTACCCGGGCCAACGTCTACCAGTGATGCCGGACGACGGCCGACGCCGCGAGCGAGGAGCTACTCCATGAGCGAGCGGAGCGAGCGAACCAGCAAACAGGCGTCCCGCTCAGCGGGACAGCCGCCGAAGGCGGCGACCCGATGAGTCGGATCGTGCTCGCCAGCCAGGTTGATGAGTTCGAGGTGCGCATCCGCGCCGCCTACGACAACCAGCTCGACGGCCACCTGCGCCGGTGGGGCAACGACCCCGAGGGGTTCGACGCCGACCAGGTGACCGCCGAGCTGACCCACGACGGCCCCGACGTCGTGGCTCTCGGGCCCGACGTCGAGACCGAGACGGCCCTGCGCCTGGCCCGGACCCTCGACAGGGACCGTCCCGAGGTGACCGTGATGCTGGTGACCAAGCCCACGGGCAAGCTCTGGGAGCGGGCCATGAAGGCGGGCGTGAGCGTGATCCTCTCTCCCGAGGCCGAGGCCGACGAGATCCGCGAGGAACTCGACCGGGCCCTCGACGGAGCTGAGCGGCGGCGCGACCGCCTCACCACGGAGGCCGACCCCGCGAGCCGGGCGCACCGGGTCATCGTGGTGACCGCACCCAAGGGCGGCGCGGGCAAGTCGGTGGTGGCCACCAACCTCGCCGTGGGCCTGGCCCAGGCCGCCCCCGAACAGGTGGTGCTCGTTGACCTCGACCTCCAGTTCGGTGACGTCGCCGGCGCCCTCCAGATGGTGCCCGAGCACACCATCGTCGACGCCGTCCGCAGCCCGGGACTCGATCTCACCACCGTCAAGGTGTTCCTGACCTCGCACCCGACAGGGTGCTACGCCCTGTGCGCCCCCGAGACCCCCGCCGACGCCGACGAGGTCACCCCCGAGCTCGCGGCCTCGATCATCGACCTGCTGAGCCAAGAGTTCCGCTACGTCGTGGTGGACACGTCGTCCGGCATCGGCGACCACGCCCTGGCCGCCTTCGAGGTGGCGACCGACTTCGTGCTGGTCGGGGCCATGGACGTCGCCGCCGTCCGGGCCCTGCGCAAGCAGGTGGACGTGCTCGACCAACTCGGGCTCGTCCGCCCCCCCCGCCACTTCGTGCTCAACCGATCCGACAGCCGGGTCGGGCTGAACGCCCCCGACGTGGAGGCGACCGTCGGTCTGCGGATCGACGTGTCGGTGCCCAGCTCGCGGGCCATCCCCGTCTCGTTCAACCAGGGGGCGCCGGTCGTGCAGTCGGACCCCCGCGCCCCCGTCGCTCGCGAGCTGATGAAGCTCGTCGAGCGTTTCGCCCACGTCCCCGCGACCGACCCCGGTCGGCGCCGGCCCCGCAGGAGGTAACACCCCAATGACGCTGAGCGACCGCATGAAGCGGGGATCAGGGCGGGCTTCAAGTCCCGAACCGCCTTCCGCGCCCGAGCCCTCAACATCGAGCCTTCCTCGATCGAAGGCGGCCCGGGCGGCCTCGGCCGAGACCCCGGCCAACCCCCTCGTCGAGCTGAAGCACCGGGCGCAGGAGGCGCTGTTCGCCCGGCTGGGGGCCCGGCTCTACGACGCCTCCCTGAGCGACGACCAGCTCCGCTCCTTCGTGGTGACCGAGCTCGGGCAGGTCCTCGAGGCGCAGGAGACCCCCCTCTCGCCCGCCGAGCGCCAGCGCCTCGTCGCCGACATCACCGACGACGTGCTCGGCCACGGCCCCGTCGAGGAGTTCCTGAAGGACGAGGCGGTGACCGAGGTCATGGTCAACGGCACCGCCCCCATCTACGTCGAGCGCGAGGGGAAGATCTCGGCGACCTCGGCCCGGTTCCTCTCCGACGAACACCTGCGGCGGGTGATCGACCGCATCGTCACCAAGGTCGGGCGGCGCATCGACGAGTCGTCGCCCATGGTCGACGCCCGCCTCCCCGACGGGTCCCGCGTCAACGCCATCATCCCGCCCCTGGCCGTGGACGGCCCCTCCCTCACGATCCGGAAGTTCGCCAAGGACCCCTACGGCGTCTCCGATCTCATCGGCTTCGGGACCATGACCCGCGAGGTCGCCGACCTGATGTCGGCCGGGGTCGAGGGCAAGCTCAACGTCCTGGTGAGCGGCGGGACGGGCACCGGGAAGACCACCCTCCTGAACGTCCTCTCGGGCTTCATTCCCGACGACGAACGCATCGTCACCATCGAGGACGCCGTCGAGCTGCGGCTGCACCAGGAACACGTCGTCCGGCTGGAGAGCCGCCCGCCCAACATCGAAGGGCGGGGGGAGGTCACCATCCGCGACCTGGTGCGCAACGCCCTGCGCATGCGCCCCGACCGGATCGTCGTGGGCGAGGTCCGCGGGGGCGAGGCCCTCGACATGCTCCAAGCCATGAACACCGGCCACGAGGGCTCGCTCTCGACGGTCCACGCCAACAGCCCCCGCGACGCCCTGTCCCGGATCGAGACCATGGTGCTGATGGCAGGGATGGACCTCCCGATGCGGGTGGTCCGAGAACAGATCGCCTCGGCCATCGACGTGATCGTGCACCTGGCCCGCCTCCGGGACGGAAGCCGCCGGGTCGTCCAGATCACCGAGATCGAGGGCTTCGACAGCCAGGTCATCGCCCTCCAGGACATCTTCGCCTTCGACTACTCGGCCGGCCTCGACGAGGACGGGCGCTTCCGGGGCACCGTCGGCCCGACCGGCCTCCGGCCCCGCTTCGCCGAGAAGCTCCAGAACTTCGGCATCACCCTCCCGGCGTCTCTGTTCGCCACGACCGGCCTGGTGAGCGCCGGGAACGGAGCCCGGCGATGACCCGCCGGCGCCGCCTCCGCGCCCTCATCGTCCGGCGGGCGGCGGCCGTCCTCGCCGGTGCCGCGGCCATCGTGGTCGGCCTCCCGGGTGGGTCGGCGGCCGCGCCCGGGGAGCCTTCTTCGCGGGTGGAGATCGTGGCCGTGGACTCGTCCGCCCATCCCGAGGTGACCCTCAGCGTCCAGCCTCCGGCCGAGCTGGCCGGGAGCGCACTGTCGGCCGACGCCTTCTCGCTCACCGAGAACGGCACGGCGGTCGACGTGGTTGTGGAACAGGCCGGGGCCAAGCAGAGTTCCCTCGACGTGGTGCTCGTCATCGACACCTCGGGCAGCATGAAGGGGGCCCCGCTCGAGGCGGCCCGGTCGGCGGCCTCGGCCTTCCTCGACCAGATGCCCGACGGGGCCCGGGTCGCCGTGGTGACCTTCGGCGACACCCCCACCGTGTCGAGCGTCCTCTCCCTCGACCGCGCCGGCGCCGTCCAGGCCATCGCCGGTCTCGAGGCGAGCGGCGAGACCGCCCTGTACGACGCCCTCAACGTGGGCGCGGCCCAGCTCGCCGCCGTCCCCGGCCGCGAGGCCGGCCCCCACCGCGCCCTCGTGGTGCTGTCGGATGGCGGCGATACCGCCAGCGCCGCCACCCTCGAGGCCACCGCCGCCGTGTTGAAGGAGGCGGGCTTCGAGTTCACCGCCGTCGAGTTCGTCACGCCCGAGTACGACGGCACCGCCCTCCACAGCCTCGCCGACACCGCCGGCGGCCGGGTGCTGTCGACCGACGACCCGGCCCAGCTTGCCGCCGTGTACGGCGACGTGGCCGCCGATCTGCTCAACCGCTACGCGGTCACCTACACGAGCCGCGCCGGGGGCGAGACGCAGGTGGCGCTCTCGGTGCGGTCCGGTGACGTGGCGAGCACCACGAGCCGATCGATCCGGTTGCCCGCCCTCGACGGGATCGCCGTGACCGCTCCCGATGTCACCGTCAACCCGGAGCCGGGCTGGTTCGCTCAAGCGCAGGCCCTGTGGGCGGGGATCGCATTGCTGTTCGTCATGTTCGCGGCGCTCCTCGCATGGGCCTTCCTCTCGCCCCGTGAAGCCCGCGTCAGCCTGGCGGGAGCGCTCGGGAGCCGGGCCCGGCGCGTCCGTCTCCCGGCCGTCTCCGACTGGGCCGAGCGCATGGTCCGGGTCGCCGATCGCGGGCTGGAGCAGGCGGGACGCGACTCGGCGCTGTACGCGGCGCTGGAGCAGGCGGGGGTCAACCTGCGACCGGGCGAGTTCGTCGTGCTCCTCCTCGTCGCCGCCTTCGCCGTGTTTGCCGCCGCCCTGGCCCTCGCCGGCATCATCGCCGGCGTTGTGTCGGCCGCGGTGGCGCTGGCCGCGGGCCCGACCGTGGTCAGGGTGCTCGCCCGCAAGCGGAGGAACCGGTTCGGCGAGCAGCTCGCCGACACCCTCCAGCTCATCACGGGCAACCTGCGGGCCGGGCACTCCGTGCTCCAGGCCATCGACTCGGTGGCGGCCGACGCCCCGTCGCCGACCAAGGAGGAGTTCGAGCGGCTCGTGGTCGAGGTCCGCCTCGGCCGGGACCTCCCCGACGCCCTTCGAGCCATGCACGAGCGCATCGGCAACCAGGACTTCGAGTGGTTCGTCCAGGCCCTCCAGATCCACCGCGAGATCGGAGGCGACCTGGCCGAGATCCTCGACACCGTCGGCGAGACGGTCCGCGAGCGGGGGCGGCTCCGGAGGCACGTGAAGGCCCTCAGCGCCGAGGGTCGCCTCTCGGCGATCATCCTCTACGTCCTCCCGTTCGCCATCGCCGCCCTCATCTCGGTGCTGAACCCCGACTACATGGCCGAGCTCTTCGGGACGGGGATGGGGAAGGCCCTGCTGGTCCTCGTCGCCGGCCTCATGACCGCCGGCTTCTTCTGGTTGCGCCGGGTGATCCGGCTCGAGTTCTAGGCCCCATGCACGAGGAGGAGAAACGCCCATGCCCGCATCCGTGATTCTCGGTGCCACGGCGCTCGCCGCCTCGGTCCCCCTGCTCTGGTGGGCGGTGGCGACCACCCGCCAGCCGGCGTCGCGCGTCGTGGTGCAGAACCTCGCCGGCGGGCAGGCCCAGTTGGCCGACCTGCGGCGGGTGCTGCTCGAAAAGTCGGCGGGGGAGCGGGCGCTGGCGCCCGCCGTGGCCGCCCTGGCCGCCCGGGCCCGGCGGGTCACGCCGGCCGGCATGGTCGACGCCATGGAGCGGCGACTGGTGACGGGGGGCGTCGCCCACTGGGGGATCGAGCGGGTGCTGGCCGCCAAGCTCGGCCTCGCCATCATCGGCGTCTTCCTCACCCTGGCGCTCTGGGGGGGCAGCTCGACGGTGGGGCTACTGGCGGGGCTGCTGTTCGTGGGGGTCGGGTTCTTCGGGCCCGACGCCATCCTCAGCGGGCGGGTGCAGGCCCGCCAGCAGGCCATCGAGCGGGAGCTGCCCGACACCCTCGACCAGGTGACCATCAGCGTCGAGGCGGGGCTCGGCTTCGAAGCCGCCCTGGCCCGGGTGGCCCAGACGGGGACGGGCCCGCTGGCCGAGGAGCTGTCCCGCACCCTCCAGGACATCCAGCTCGGCCTTCCCCGGCGCGACGCCCTCGACAAACTCGTTCGCCGCACCCAGGCGCCCGACCTCATGCGCTTTGTGAACGCCATGCGCCAGGCCGAGGGATACGGCATCCCGATCGCCCAGGTGCTGCGGGTGCAGTCGGCCGAGCTGCGCGACAAGCGGCGCCAGCGGGCCGAAGAACGGGCCATGAAGATCCCGGTGAAGATCGTCTTCCCCGTGGTGTTCTGCATCTTCCCCACGCTGCTCGTCACCATCCTGGGCCCCGCCGCCATCCGCCTGATCCGCACCTGGCCGAACTGACCTCCTAAAGGTCACGAACCGGTGCTGGGCGGGGGGAAGTTGACCTTTAGGAACGCAGGAGGAGCGCGATGACCCCGAAGGCGAACGGCAAGAACCTGGCCACGATCCTCGACGACCTCGGCGTGGAGGGCGGCTCGCCGAGCCGCCCCGACCAGCGGCCGCTGGCCACCGGGCTCGAGCCCCTCGACGACGCCCTGCGGGGGGGCCTTCGCCCTCCCGACCTGGTGCTGGTGGGGGGAAAGCCCGGTGTCGGCAAGACGATCACCACCCTCCAGTGGGCCCGGAACATGGTGCTCGACGGCGCCCACGCCATCTTCGCCTGCTACGAGCACACCGCCCGGCTACTGACGGCGCGCCTCTTGCTCGCCGAACTCGGGTCGGTCGCCCGGGCCGCCAAGATCGCCGACCTCGAAGACGTGCGCAGCCACGTCACCGATTTCGCCGCCGGGTGGAAGGGGCTCGACGAGATCCCCGACGGCCGCGGGTTGCTCGCCGACGCCCTGGCCTGCCTGGGCGCCTACGCCGACCGCCTCTGGCTCGTGCCGGCGTCGTCGGGATCCACCGGCCTCGCCGAGCTGACCCGGCTGGTGGAGCAGTGCGGGAACGGGCGCACCGTCCTGTTCGTCGACTACCTCCAGAAGGTGGCCCTCCGGCCCGAGCCCGCCGACGAGAGCGAGAAGGTCACCCGCATCGCGGGGGGGCTGAAGGACCTCGCCCTGACCCACGACTGCGTGGTCGTGGCCGTGGCCGCATCGAGCCAGGCCGGCCTCACCGCCGGCCGCCAGCGGGTGCACCACCTGCGGGGGTCGTCCGCCCTCGCCTACGAGGCCGACGTGGTGGTGATGCTGAACGAGAAGCTCGACGCCGTCTCGCGTGTGCACTCGGCGTTCGACCCCGTGAAAGCCGACGGCTACCGGCACCGGGTGGTGTTCAGCATTGAGAAGAACCGCACCGGTCCGGCCGGGCTCGACCTCGAGTTCGAGAAGGACTTCGCCTACGCCCGCTTCGTGACCCCGGGGGGATGGGTCGCCGAGCGCCTGGTGGACGGCGGCATCACCCGCGAGTAGGAAACCCCGTTCTTGGCTCCTTGCCCTGCGCCCCGCCGTGGTTGAGAGACCAAGTTCGGTGGGGGCGCCACCTGCTCTCGGGATCAGAGCAGCTCTTCGGTCTCGGCCACCAGGTGGGTCAGAGGGATTCCGCTCAGGCGCTCGGCCCGGTGCGGGAGGTCGTTGCGGAGCCAGCGGGACACGCCCGCGGGCAGCGTCGAGAGGATGATCTCGTCGAACTCCAGCCGGCGGGCGGCGTCGAGGATGGCGTCGAGCGGTCGCTCGGCCCCGACTTCGCCCGTGACCTCGGCGCCCAGGTCGCGCAGCTCGAAGAGGGCCTGGTCGAGCCGGTCCTGGGCGATGGCGCGAGCTTCGCCCTCGGTCCACGTCATGTGCTCGTGGGGAGGGGTGGCGGGCACCACGATGTGGAAGCGGCACGGCCCCTCGCCCATGCGGCGGCGGATCTCCTCGATGAGATGCCGGCCGGCCAGGGTCTGGTTGGCGACGACGAGGTACCGGCGCATGGGGCCCTCCCTTCGAACGCCGTGCCGAGAGGTTGCGTCTCCCCTGCGAAACGGCTTCCCGGGCAGGCTTTGCCTGCCCGGACTCCCGCCTGCTTGCCGGAGCGTGCGCCGATCGGCGCACGCTCATCGATCGTTCCGTCGTCACCAGGGTAGGGCGGCGACTCAGGTGGGGGAAGCCCCCCGGGGCGGTTCGAGCAGGACGCCCGGGTTGAGGAGCCCGTCCGGATCGAGCGCCCCCTTGGCGGCGGCGAGGGCGTCGGCGAACAGGGGTGGGCGCTGCTGCTCGTACCAGCGGCGGTGGTCACGCCCGACGGCGTGGTGGTGGGTGATCGTCCCCCCCAGGCGAAGGATGGCGTCGGCGGCGGCGATTTTCACGGCCTCCCACTGCTCGAGCTGAGCCCCCTTCCGCCCGGGGGCGATGACCGTGTAGTAGGGCGCCGGCCCGTCGCGATAGACGTGGGTGACTCGGCACGCCACCCACCCCGACCCCGCCCCGACGCCGTCGAGGGCCGAGCGGACGGCAGCGGTGACGCCCTCGTGGAAATCGGCGAACCGGTCCCAGGTGATCGACGTCTCGAAGGTCTCGGTGATCATGCCCATGGCGACGAGGGCGTCGCGGGTGTACGGCGCCCGGATGAAGGCGCTGCGCCAGGTGGACGCGGCATCCCCCGAGGCCCCCGCGTTATCACGACTGCGGATGCGCACGCCGTCCTCATCGATGGCGCCGCCGTGGTCGCGGGCCGCCTCCACGGCCCGGTGGATCCACGGGTCAACGGGGTGGTCGGCCGACTCGAAGGCGATGAGCAGGAGGTGACTGGTGCCGTCGCCGGCGCCGCTCGTCAACGCCTCGGCGGCGTCGAGCAGGCGGCAGTTGCTCGGGTACAGCCCCGACTGTGAAAGGGCCCGAGCCGCCTCCACCCCGTCGTCGAAGGACGCGAAGCGGGCGACGGCCGATGCCCGGAAGACGGGCCGGTCCTGCAGGCGCATCCAGGCCTCGGTGATGATTCCCAGAATCCCTTCGGAGCCCATCAGCAGCCGGTCCGGCGAGGGGCCGGCACCCGACCCCGGGAGGCGCCTCGACTCCAAGACGCCGCGGGGCGTGACCGCCCGGATCGACTCTACGAAGTCGTCGACGTGCGTGTAGAGGGTGGCGAAGTGGCCGCCGGAGCGGGTGGCGATCCACCCGCCCAGCGTCGAGAACTCGAAGCTCTGGGGAAAGTGCCGCAGGGTCAGGCCTTGCGGGCGGAGCTGCTCTTCGAGGGCGGGGCCGTAGATGCCGGCCTGGATACGGGCCGCCCGCGACGTCCGGTCGATCTCGAGCACACCGTCGAGGCCGGCGAGGTCGATGGTGACGGTCCCGGCGTAGCCGTCGCCGACCTCGGGTTCGACGCCGCCCACCACGCTCGAGCCGCCGCCGTACGGGATGGCGGCCGCCCCGGCGTCGGCACACCAGTCCAGCAGCGCGACGACCTCGCCCTCGTCGTGCGGGAAGGCCACCACGTCGGGGGGGTGGTCGAAGCGGCGCTCGAGCCCCCGCACGACGTCGCGAAACGACTTTCCGTACGCGTGCCCGGCGCGGTCGAACGGTGAACTCGAACAGATCGGAGCGAGCGAGTCGGGGGGCGCCAGCCGCGGCGAGGGGAGGTCGAGCTCGTCCAACGTGGGTGGCTCGGTGATCTCCACGCCGGCGAGGCCAAAGCGCGACGCCAGGGTGGCGGCCATGGCCTCCCGCTGCTCGCGCGTGGGCCCTTCGCCCTCGACGCCCCACCCCCAGAACCTGCGACGCCCGCGCTCTGCTCCGTCCGGCACGGGGTCAGCTTCGCGCCATCGGTCCCGCTTCGCCCGGCGTGCCTAGTCCGTTCGGGCGATTGCGTCTACGACCCGTTGCCCGCATCGTGGATCGTGGTTGGGAGGTCTGGGGTGGTCGACGAGAAAACGGGCTTGGTGGGCGGCGCCCCTGGGAGCTTGGCCGGCGCCGTTCCCCGAGTGCAGGACGGGAGGATTCGGGGTGCGGCCATGGCGCTGCGCGTGGCCGGTGCCGCGGTGGCGGTCGCGCTCTTGCCCCTGGCCCCTGATCCGCGGTGGGCGCCGGAGGCCTTCGGCTACGCCCTGGCGCTGGCCTGGCTTCCCTTGACCGGCCTGGTGTCGATGATCCAGCGCCGTCGCCCGGGCGCACCCGTCGACGGCGCCGCCCTCGTCCTCGACCTCGGCATCCTCCTGGTGCTGATGCTCTCCTTCGACGGCGTGGCGGCGGCGGTGTTCTCGGCCGAGATCCTCCTCGTCGGCTACTACACGTATCTCAACGGGTGGAGGCTGGGCGCCACCGCCGCCGTGCTGGCGGTGGCCGCCAACGCCGTTCCGACGCTGGCCAACCGCCCGCTGGGAATGGCCGCGCTCAGCGTCGCCCTCTCGCCCCTCTGGCTGGCGAGCGCCGTCGTCCTCCTCGAGGTGGCGCGCCGCGAGCGGGCACGCATGACGGCGACCCTCGGCATCGCCCAGGACAAGACGGGGGCCATCCTCACCGGCGTCGCCGAGGCCGTGGTGGTGACGTCGCCTCGCGGCCGGGTTCGGGAGATGAACGAGTCGGCGGCGCGCACCTTCGGGTGCGACGGCGAGGCGGCGGTGGGCATGAGCTGCGCCGAACTGCTGGGCCTGCGCCGTGACATCGAGACCCTCGACTGTTCGGGAGGCTGCGCGCTCCTCCAGGCGAGCATGAGCGGGGACTACGACCTCACCGTCTGGCGCCCGGGACCATCCGATGCCCGTCAACCCCTGCTCGCCCACGCGTCGCCGGTGATCGGCGACGGCGGCCAGGTGGTGGAGGTGGTCCACTCTTTCCGCGACATCACCAAGCTGGTCGAAGCCGACGAGGCCAAGACGGTCTTCCTCGCCACCGCCAGCCACGAGCTGAAGACCCCGCTGACGGTGATCGTCGGGTACAGCGAGCTGATGCTGCGTCAGCCCGACCTGGATCCCCGCGCTCGTGAGCAAGGGCTGAAGGCCATCCACGAGCGAGCCCGCCAACTCACCGGAATCGTCAATCGGATCCTGCTGTCGAGCCGGATCGAGGCGGGCAAGGTGGAACTGCGTACGGCGGCGGCTGATGTGCGCGACGCCTTGGAGGAGGCCGTCGCCAACCTCGTTGGTGGGTCCACCCGTGCCGTCGACCTGTCGATCGCGTCCGAACTCCCTGACGCGCTGGTCGAGGCCGACGCCGTGCGGACGGTGCTCGACCACCTGCTCGACAACGCGGCCAAGTACTCGCCCCGCCACGCCCCGATCGCGCTGCGGGCGTCTTCCGACGCGACATCCGTGATCCTGGAGGTTGAGGACCGGGGCATTGGCATGACGGCCGACCAGGTCGAGCGGTGCTTCGACCGCTTCTGGCAGGCGGAGTCCGGCGACGTGCGCCGCTTCGGTGGGAGCGGGATCGGTCTCTACATCGTGCAGTCGCTGACGGCGGCCATGCGCGGCGAGATCGAGGTGGCGAGCGAGCCCGGTCAGGGGACGACCTTCACCGTCCGGCTTCCGCGGGCCGACCGGATGACCAAGCCCATCCGAGAGGAGCCTCCCGCGCCTGAGCCATCGATCATCC
This sequence comes from Actinomycetota bacterium, assembly GCA_016179865.1. Lineage (GTDB taxonomy): Bacteria > Actinomycetota > Acidimicrobiia > IMCC26256 > JACPCJ01 > JACPCJ01. Next base: position 13,378 of record JACPCJ010000107.1, read on the forward strand.
GTGAGTTCATGCGCCAGGTCGGCGTCGCCGGACCGGGGGGCGGCACGTGAGGATCACCGTGGGCGTCCTCAACCTGATCCTCGGGTCGGTGTACACGTCGTATGGCGTCATGACCCTCATTGACATGAAGCGGGGGTGGTCGACGCGGGGGTTCTCGCATTTCGGCACCGCCTGGACCTTCATGGCCTTCACCTGCGGGCCCCACCACCTCGCCCACGGCGCCCACATCGCCTTCGAGGGGCGCACGGGCGGGCCGCTCGATCTCGTGGCGGTGCTCATCGGCTTCCCGGCGGGTGTGATCTGGTTCCTGCTCCGGGCCGAGGCCATGTTCCTCGACGGTCGCGGCGACCGGGACATCGCCGGGACTCCGCTGTGGGTGGAGGCGCTTCCGCTGGTCGGCGGCGCCTACGTCGTCTGGCTCACCGCCGCCACCGTCGGCGTCCTCGGGCCCGGCGCTGCCTACTCACGGGCGGTGGTGCCGAACCTGCTCCTGATCGGGCTCTACGCCGCCATCGGCGCCGTGCTCCTCCGCACCCAGCTTGCCAACCGGCGGGCGACGGGCGGGTGGTCGCTCTCGGGGCTCGCCCTCACCGCCGTCTTCCCGACCTGCGGGCTCATGCATGGGGCGTACGCGGCCTACGCCCTGTCGGGGCGGTATCACGCCGACGGGCACGGCCTCCTGATCGACACGCTGTCGGTGCCGGCGGCGGCGTACTTCCTGTGGGTCGTGTGGTCCGTGGCCCACGACGCCTTCCCAGACTGGAGCGCCAAGCACGACGTCACCCGGCATCCCGACCTGACTCGGGAAGCGCCCGTCACCGTCATGGCCCGATGAGCGCAACGGATTCCCTGGGCCGCGTGTTGCTCGTCGACGACGCCGACGACCTCCGGGCGCTCGGGGCCTTCGTGCTGCTCCACGCCGGGTACGAGGTGATGATCGCCGCCTCGGCGCGGGACGCCCTGACGCTGCTCGCCACCTCTGACCCCCTTCCCGACGTCGTCGTGCTGGACGTGCAGATGCCCGACCTCGACGGCTGGTCGACCCTGGAGCGCATCCGCGCCAACCCGGCCACGGCGCGAGTGCCCGTCCTCATGTGCACGGTGAAGACCTGGGTGGAGGATGAGGATCGAATCGTCGACCTGGGCCCCGACGGCCACCTGGCCAAGCCCTACTCGATCGACGAACTCGAGGCGGCCGTGCGGTCCCTGGTTCCGCCCTCAGGGCGGCGGGCATTCTCGGCGGCCGAGTGACTCCTAGGATGTCGGAATGGTCCCCGCCCGCCGGCTCCGTTCCCTCGCCGTGGCGGGTGGTTTGGTGCTGGCACTGACGGCGTCCGCGTGCAGCCAGGACAGCCCCGAGCAGGAACTCCCTTGCGAGTACTGGGTGAGCCAGTTCCAGTCCGGCGGGGTCGAGATCGACAAGGTGCCCTCGGAGTTCAAAAAGGCGGTCGAGGGCACCGAGACCTGCGACGAGGCGAGGGCCCGAGCCGAGGGCTGACCCCCAGCGTCTGCGTCGCGTTAGGTGCGTATGCGCGTCGTAACGCAACGCAGACGCTGGAGAGCTACACCTTCATGGCGGCTGGGATCAGGTAGTCGTCGGGCGCGGTGCGGGGCGGTTCCCGCCGGGCGAGGGCGGCCTCGACGGCTTCGGCCACCCGTCCCTCCTTCTTCTTGACGGCGTCGGCGTCACGCTCGGCGAACTCCGGCAGCACCTCGCGGGCGAACAGTTCCAGGCTCTCGCAGATGTGCTCGTGCTGGTTGTTCCCGGCCTGGCTGACGAAGATCACCTGGTCGATTCCGACCTCCTCGTAGCGCCGGAGGAACTCGCGGATCTGGTCGGGGGTGCCGATGGCCCCCCGCAGGACGCCTTGGCCCCCCTCGACGAGCTTCGCCCCCAGCCGGTCGGTCTGCTGGGCGGCCACCTCGCGGGCGAAGCCGAACATGTCGCGCCGCTCCTGGAACTCCTCCCAAACGTTGGTCACGCCCGGCCGGTGCTGCCCGAAGATGTAGTAATGGGCGAGCGAGTAGCCGAAGAAGTGGCCGCCGTCGAGGCCGCGCTCGACGGCGGTGCCCTCGTCGGGGTGGCACATGAAGGGGGTGACGGCGGCGATGTTGGCGTTGACGGCGAAGCCGGCGGGCACGCACTCGGGCGAGGCCAGCGTCTCGTAGTAGTCGTCGACCCACTCCCGGGCTTCCTCGGGGTCGATGAACGCGAACGACAGCGCGCCGATCCCCTTCTGGGCGGCGAGGTGGATGGTCTCCCGGCGCGAGCACGCCACCCAGAGCGGAGGGTGTGGCTTCTGGAGGGGCTTCGGCACCACGTTGCGGGGGGGCATCGAGCCGAACTTCCCGTGGTAGCCCGCAAACGGCTCCTCCACGAACATGCGGGTGATGGCGTCGAGGCTTTCCTCCCACATCTCGCGTTTGTGGTCCCAGTCGACGCCGAACCCCCCAAGCTCGGCCTCGCTCGACGCCTCCCCGGTGCCGAAGTCAACCCGGCCGTCGGAGACGAGGTCGAGGGTGGCGATGCGTTCGGCCACGCGGGCCGGGTGGTTGAAGCCGGGCGGGAGCTGGACGATCCCGTGACCGAGCCGGATGCGCGACGTGCGCTGGCTGGCGGCGGCCAGGAAGACCTCGGGAGCGCTCGAGTGCGAGTACTCCTCGAGGAAGTGGTGCTCGACCTCCCAGACGTAGTCGATCCCGAGGCGGTCGGCGAGCTCGACCTGCTCGAGGGCGTTCTTCAGCAGCCGGTGCTCGGCGTCGCCGTCCCACGGCCGCGGGAGTTGGTGTTCGTAGAAGATGCCGAATTTCACGGTCCGTCCCCTCTGTCGATGAATACGTCAGGCGATGCCTTCGAGCGCCTGATCGAAGAACCGGAAGAGCCCGGGCCGCATCGGCTGTTCGCGCTGGGCAAACGCCAGCCGTCGGGCCTCGCGAGCCAGCTCCCGCGCTTCTCGGCCCGGCCACGGGTGGGGGAGCAGCTCGGGCGGCAGCAGGGGGTCGTCGTCGAACACCTCCGTGAAGGCGACCGTCAGCGCGAGCGCGCCGGGGAGGAACACCGTCTCGGGGAGTCGCTCGTGACGGGTCCGCATTTCCTCGAGGTGACGGACCACCGGCGTGAAGGCGTCGACGAGGCCCTGATACCGGTGGGCGAGGTGGGCGACCGGCCACAGCCGCCCTGCGATCTCCGTCGGGTGATTCGTGTCGCCGATGGCCAGATCGTCGGTCGATGCGAACGACACCAGGTCGGCGATCCCGAGACGCTCCGCCTCGGCGCGCACTTCGGGGTGCCACGGGTGGGGGGAGACGTAGAGCCCGCCTTGGACCGCCGATCCGCCAAGGGCCACCAGCACCTGCCGGAAGGTGTCGCGGACCGCCCGTCGTTCTTCGGGTACGGCGAAGGCGACGAGGCGCCAGTAGCGGTCCCAGCCCCGCCCTTGGGCGTCTTGGGCGTACGCCCGTCGGGTGCGCTCGAAGGGAGCGGCGAGGAACACGCCGCCCCGCTCGGTGGGCTCGTACACGGCCTCCCGGCCCGTGCCCTGGCGCACGAAGTCGCCGTCGGCCACCAGCCGGCGCAGGCACGACCGCACCTGCTCGGCGCTCTGGCCGCACGCCTCGGCCACGTCGTAGAGCTCGTCGGCATGGATGCTCCCGTTCTCGCGGGCCATTCCGAGCACGAGCATCCTGGTCGGAATCGACACGGTCGTGTCGCTCACGACCGACACGCTAGCGGCGCGCGACCAACTCCGTCGACTGCTCCAGGGCGTCGGCGTCGTAGGTGACGACCGGGTCCCACATCATCCAGCTTGTGAATCCCATGTCAGCGACGGCCTTGACCTGGGCCACCACGTCCTCGGTGGTGTAGACGACGTCGAGCGAGAAGTGCTGGATCCAGGGCACGAGCGGGCGGCCGGTCCGGAATACGCCCTGGCGGAAGTCACGCAGCGACCGCTTCACGATCTCGTACGGTTCCATCTCGGGGTCGGAGATCCCGTACTCGCCCACGTTCCAGTGCGACGGGTAGAGCATGGGGGCGATGTAGTCGGTGTGGTACGCCATGTCGAGGATGTTCTGGCCGCTCTGTTCAGGGCGGGTGGCGGCAACCCCGAAGACGGCCGCCCCCTGGAAGGCACCCAGCCTTCGGAGCTCCCGGTGGCTCTCTTCGAGGAAGGCGACGACGCCCTCCTCGGGCGTCCCCTCGAGACCCGGGATCCGCATCTCCGAGAGGTCCCCCTCGGGTCGGCGGACGTAGTCGTACATGATGTCGTCGACCCCGGCTTCGACGGCCTCGACGGCGAGGGCGATGTTGTATTCGCGCACCTCGGCCTCGCCGAAGCTCGTGAAGGCGCCGTCGTAGGCCCCGTAGCGGTTGCCGTCGGTGTTCTGGATCACGAAGTCCCGTTGCCGGTTGGCCCACGCCCAGTCGGCCAGCTTGGGGTCGCGGAAGGCCACGATGCGACCGACCACCCATGCCCCCTTCTCGTGGAGGAGGTCGACCTGGCGCTTGAGGTCGTAATAGCCAGGGCTCGCTCCGACGGTGCGGGCCAGCGGGACGGTGGTGGTGTGACCGACGATGCCGCCCTCGTCCTTGATGTCGAGTTCGACGGTGTTGATGACCCCCAAGCCGAGGAGGTCGAGGATGTTCTGGCGCAGCCCCGGATTGTCCCAGGCTTCGGCCGTAACGTGGACCCCGCGGACCGGGCGGTACTTGATCGGCACCGAGATGAGCGCCGTGCGCCGGTTCCCGGCCTCGTCCTCGGCCCGAATCTCGATCGGCCCCGGCGGTGGCCGTGTGTACTCGAGGTGGAACTCCCCGTCGCCGTTGAGATCCAGCGGCTGTCCGTTGACCAGCACCTGCTCGGCGCCTTCCACGTTCCCGTCGATCTTCACCGGGTCCCGCATCCCGCGCGCGGGGACGTTTGGCGGGGCGAGGATCGTCGGGGGTGTGCCGTCCACGGTGAACGTCCAGTCGAGGGTGGCGTCGGGGAGGATGGGTCGGGGCACGGTGAGCCGGAGGTGATGCTCGCCCTCGTCGAGCGGCCCCGGCTTCCACTGGATCACGTCGCCTCGGATCGTCGCCTTCGAGAGCACGTCGTGCTCGTCGAACTCGAACTTGGCCTCGTCGAGCCGACCGCTCGGCGAAACCTCGATCCGGAACGAGAGGTCCTGCGCCTCCTCGGGCTGAAGCGCGACGCCGTCCTCGATGCCCTTCATGGCCGCGTGGACGCGGGTCGTCGACCAGCCCCACCAGAGGGCGGCCAGGGCGAGGACGGCGGCGAACGCGGCCCCGATGAGCGCCTCGCGCGACATCGGGTCGCGGCCTCGTGAACGCCGGAGGCGGCGGCGCTCGGGTTCCGGGAGGGCGAGCGGGCGAAGGCGGCGGAGATCGGCCACCGGGCCCCCCGGGCCGCGCCCGGCAGCCCGGCCCGACGTGCGGGTTGGTGACCATGCGCGGTCGTCGGAGCGGCGCCGCCGGTACGCCCGGTAGCGCTCACGACCGCGTTCGGTGATCAATCCCATGTGGCCCGTCTCCCGCCCCGCCCTGTCGTGTCCCCTGGCGAGGGCCGGCACAGTGTTCATGAGCCCCCGGGAGGGCACAAGCCGTAGCCTGACCCGTCCTGCCTACGAGGGTCAATCTGGTCTGGGACCCATCCGAACTTCGCTTCTTTGCCCGTCACATAGAGCGTGCGCCGATAGGCGGCACGCTCCAGGAAATAGGTGGGAGTCTGGGCAGGCGAAGCCTGTCCAGCAAGCCGTTTCGCAGGAGCAACATGACCTATCCGCGGAGCCTTTTGGCGGGGTAGAGAAGCAAAGAACGGCGGACGCTCAGAGCACGAGTTCGGCCATGAGCCGGAGCGCCTCGGGCTGCCCGGCCCCCAGGATCATGGTGCCGATCCCGCACTCCAGCCACGGCTGGACGCGTTCGGTGATGCGCTCGGCCGGACCGACGAGCGCGATCTCGTCGACGAGATCGTCGGGCACGGCGGCGGTGGCCTCGGGCTTCTTGCCGTCGAGGTAGAGGTCCTGGATCTCGTGCGCGGCCCCTTCGAAGCCGTAGCGGCAAGCGAGGTCGAAGTAGAAGTTCTTGCCCCGAGCGCCCATGCCGCCGATGTACAGCGCCAGCATCGGCTTCACGAAGCCCATGCACGCCTGGACATCGTCGCCCAGGATCACGGGCACGGTGGCGGCCACGTCGAAGGTGTCGAGGCTCTTGGCCGCGCCGCCCGACCCATCCTCAGCCGATTGGGTGGCGCGGGCGAACCCCTCATCGAGCACGGGCCCGAAGACCTCGGTGAAGCGGTAGGGCGAGAAGAAGATGGGCAGCCAGCCGTCGGCGATCTCGGCGGCGAGACCGACGTTCTTCGGGCCGATGGCGGCGAGGTAGATGGGGATGTCAGCCCGGAGGGGATGGGTGATCAGCTTCAGGGCCTTGCCCAGGCCGGTCGCCCCGGGGCCGGAATACGGAATGTCGTAGTGCTCGCCGTGATGTTCGAGCGGCTTCTCCCGCTTCAGGATCTCGCGAACGATCGAGATGTACTCGCGGGTCTTCGCCAGCGGCCGGCCGTACGGGACGCCGTGCCACCCCTCCACGACCTGGGGCCCGGAAAGGCCGAGGCCGAGCTTGAACCGGCCGCCCGAGAGCATGTCGAGGGTGGCCGCGGTCATGGCGGTGTTTGCCGGCGTGCGGGCCGGCATTTGGAGGATCGCCGAGCCGACGTTGATGCGGGACGTGGACGCCGCCACCCACGCCAGGGGCACCACGGCGTCGGATCCGTAGGCCTCGGCCGTCCAAACCGACTCGTACCCGAGGTTCTCGGCCTCCTGCACGATGGGGATGAAGTCCGCAGGGCCTGAGCCCCAGTAGCCGAGGTTGAGGGCGAGTCGCATGGATCCTCCGTGTCTCATCCGAGCTGGGCTCGTTCGTCACTCATCGGCGAGAGTCTCCACCAGCGCCGGGACCTCTTCCAACGGGATCGCTCCGGCGTCGCAGGTGAGAGTGCCGGCCACCTCGAGGGGCTGATCGGCCGTGTCGCCGGCAAACCCCGTCCCCGTAAAGGTCCCGACCGTTCGTGTCGCCGCCAGCGTGATCGTCTTGTCCTCGACGAGAACCCCCCGCCCCGGGACGGCGAAGGTGATGAGGCCCTCGGTATAGACGCCGTCGCCGGCCACCGGGGTGGCGTCGGGCCCGGCGAGTGGGTGGCGCCCCATGAGCAGGGTGAACGAGCGGAAGTCGGGGTCCTCGACGTCCTCGGGCCTGATGGCGTCGATGACCTCGAACCCGATGTTGACCGCCAGCCAGTCCTCGTGCCGCGCGCACTCGCCGCCGCGGAACAGCACCGTCTCGTTGGCGACCCGCACTTCGACCTGGGCGGTACCGCAGAACTGCCGCACCCGGACGCCCTGGAGTGTGATCGTTCGCCCCCCGGGCTCGCACGGCGTGGTGGTGGAGGTGGAGGTGGAGGTGGCTTTGGCAGTCGTGGTGGGCGGGGCCGTGGTCGCGCCGGACGGCCCCGGGCTGGTCTGCGAGCACGCCGCGAGAAGGAGCCCGAGCAGCGGGATCCAGACCAGCGCGGCGAGGCCGGGCGCTCCCGGGGATCGTTGCACGGTCAGGGACCGTACCGGGCTGGGAATGCCCCGACGGGGCAGGCCCGTTTAGCGTCTTGGTATGGATCTCCTCACTCGCGTCGAGAAGGGCTCCGGCGCCGCCGACCGGTTGCTCCTCCTCGTCCACGGTCTCGGTGCCGACGAGAATGACCTCGCCGCCCTCGTCCAGTACCTCGACCCGGAAGGGCGGTTCGTCGTCGTGCTGCCCCGAGCCCCCACGCCCTACGGCCCGGGATGGCAGTGGTACGAGTTCACGCCCGGCGGCCCCGACGCCGATTCGTTCCTGGCGTCGCTCGACGCCCTCGACGACCTCGTCGACTCGGCGTGTGACGAGCATGGCCTGACGCGAGGCGAAGCGGTCTTCAGCGGGTTCTCGCAGGGGGCGTCGCTCACCCTTGCCCTCGGCCTGCGCCGTTCCGAACGGGCGCACCCCGCCGGGATCCTCGCCATGAGCGGGTTCCTGCCCGAGATCCCCGGGCTCGAGTACGACTGGGAGGCCGCTCCGCCCGTTCTGGTGCAGCACGGGACCCACGACCCCCTGCTGCCCGTCAGCCGGGGGCGGGCGGCGGCCCAGACGCTCGCCCACCATGGGGTGCCGACGGTCTACGGCGAGTACCCGATGGCCCACCAGGTCGCCCTCGAAAGCATCGAGCAGGGGGCGGCGTGGCTCCAGGCCGTCGTCTCCGGTGAGCGTCCGTCGGAGCCGGTCGCCACCCTCGACGAGCCCGCCGCTCCCGCTGACGACGGGCCGGTTCGTACGGTCACCACCGCCACCTTCGAGTCGGAAGTGCTGGGCAGCGAGCTTCCGGTGGTGGTCGACTTCTGGGCCCCGTGGTGCGGGCCGTGCCGCCAGGTTGCGCCCGTGATCGAGCAGATGGCGCGGATGCGCGATGGCACCTACAAGTTCGTGAAGATCAACATCGACGAGAACCCCGAGATCGCGCAGACGTTCGACGTGCAGAGCATCCCGCTCATCGGGCTCTTCCGGAACGGGCGCCTCGAGCGGGCGTCGCTTGGCGCCAAGCCCCGCCAGCAGCTCGAGGCCGAGCTGGGCATGCTGGTGATCCCCTGAGCTGTTTTGGGTGCAGAACTGGCCCTGCGAGGGCCAGTTCTGCACCCAAAACAGCGGAGTGCTACGAGTTCGCCTCGGCGCCGTAGACCTCCGTCCGCTCGGCGTCGGTGAGGGCGCATCCCGACCCGGCACCGAGCTCGGCCAGCCCCGCCCGGTCACCCTCCCGGTAACTGGCGGGCCCGCCCTCGGGGACGGCCGGGGCCATCATCTGGGTGGGGTCGGACGCGTGACCGAGCCCCACCAGGTGCCCGAGTTCGTGGAGCAGGATGCGGGCCCGCTGATCGGGGGCAAGGGTTTCGTCGAGGATCATGGCCCCGCCCGCGACCACGGTGAGGCCGGGACGCGCCTCCACCGGGGTTCCCACGGCCAAGCCGCCGAGGGGCCCGGTGGCGTCGCCTCCGTGGGCGCTCGTGTTGTCGGTGAGCGCCGTCGACTCGTCGGGCCGTTCGTAGCTGACAAGGATCGGCAAGCGGGGAAGCTGTGCGGGGTCGATCGGATGAGGGAAGCGCGCATCCGAGAACCCGGCGAAGCGGAAGGCGATGCCGCTCGCCTCCTCGATGGCGGCGAAGGCGCCCCCGACCTCGGCGGCGGCTTCCTCCGGCGCCGTCGTCCCGGGCTGTACGACGTAGTCGTACCCCCGGCACGGATCGAATCGAACCGGCGAGCCGTCGGCGTTGCGAAGCTGGATCGAGTAGTCGGGCACGGCGCCGGCGGCGGCCGTCGGTGCTGGTTGCTCGCCGCCGGTCGAGCCCGTCGTGTCGTCGGCGCCGAGGACGAGGGCGAGGACCACGACGGCCGTGCCTCCGGCGACGAGCACCGTTGCCACCGTGGCGCGCAGGACGCGAGTCACCCGCCCCGAGCGTCCCCCCCGCCTTCCGCGTCCTCGTTCGCTCGCCGTTACTGCCAGGAACTCGCGTGATGCGCGAGTTACTGGCAGTAACGGCGACTCGTGCTCCTCGTGCTCCTCGTGCTCCTCGTCCTTGTCGTCTTCGTCCTCCTCGTCCTCGTCGTGCTCGTCCTCGGGCTCGTCCTCGTGCTCGTCCTCGTCCTCGGGCCACGGCTGGTCGTCGTCCACGATCGGATGGCGTCCGGCGCGGATGGCGGCGGCGAGCTGCCGAGGAATCGACGCCTGTTCGGGGCGCATCGTTGCCACGACGTCCAAGGCGGCGGCGATCGCGGTCACGAGTTCGTCGGCGTCGGGGCCGTCGAGGGCGAAGCGCAGGGTCCAGCGGCGGGCGCCGTTGAGGTCGCCCGCCGCGATCATCAGGTCGAGGCCGTCCTCTCCCTCGAGCACTGCGAGCGTGAGGTCGGCGCGGGCCAGGGCCCACTCGCCGTCGAGCGGGCGGGGGAGCATGACGCGGGCCCGGAGTTCGTCGAGGAACAGCCGCCGCAGTGGGTCGCCCAGTCGCAGGGCGGGCGCGAGTGCGCGTTCAGAGGGCATCGGAAGCAGCGGCGATCAGCCCGGGCGTCCGGCCCCGGCGAAGTCGCGCCGGTAGATGCTGTCGATGCGGACCTCGGTCCCGGTGAAGGGAGCGTTGACCATCTTGCCGTCGCCCATGTAGATGCCGACGTGGTGGACGGGGTCGCCGAAGAAGAGGAGGTCGCCGGGCTGGATGGCCTCGAACGGCACCGGCGGAAGCGCCTGCTGCTGGAGGCCTGAGGACCGAGGGATACGCACGCCGACGCTCGCCCAGGCGTAGCTCGTCAGCCCGGAGCAGTCGAAGGAGTCGGGCCCGTTCGCCCCCCACTGGTAGGGCTTGCCGACCTGGGCCAGCGCCGTCTGCACCGCCTCGCCGGCTCGTGGGTGCACGGGCGGAACGTCCGCCGGCGTCGGGGCGGGGTCCACGGGCGCGGGTGCGGTGGTCGGGGCGGCCGGGTCCAGAGGCAAGGTTGAAGTGGTGGTCGACGATGTGGTGCTCGTCGCCGCTCGGCGTCGCGCCTCTTCTTCGGCCCGCCGCTGCGCCGCTGCGCGCGCCCGAGCCTCTTCTTCGGCCGCCCGGCGCTGCTGCTCCTCCGCGACGAGCGTGGCCAGCTCACCCTGGGCCTGCCCCAACGCCGCCTGCCGCTCCGCCATCACGCCCTCGACCTCCGCCTGCCGGGCCTTCAGCTCCTCGGCCTGGCGGGCGACGGCCTCGCGATCGACGGCGAGGGACTCCTCTTGGTCTTCGAGATCCTGTCGCTGCGCCGAGAGCTGGCCGAGGATGCGCTGGTCGCGGCGAGCCACCACTCCCGCGTAGTGCTGGCGAACTCCGAGTTCCCGAGCGTCGCGGGCGTCGAGGAGCGACATGGGATCGGGCGCACTCTCACCCCGGTACATGGCGACGATCCGCCCGTCGGCCTTGCTGCGGGTGGCGTCGAGTCGGACCCGGAGCCCCTCGACCCGGCGCCGGGTTTCGAAGAGGGCGGCGTCGGCCGAGTCGAGGGCCACCTGGGCCTGGCGATATTCCTCCACCGCCATTGACGCATCGACCCCGAGCCGCTCGACTTCACTGGCGATCTCCGCCGCTTCCTGGCGCTTGGCGTCGATGTCGTCCGACAGCTCGTCGGCCGTCTGCGCGCTGGCGCGCCCCACCCCGCCGCCCGCCACGAGCGCGACGGCACAGAGCCCGGCCCAGAGAGATCTGCGGAGAGACCTCAGGCGCCGGGCGCGACGAGGAAGAATGGAGGTGATGGCCCGTCACTGTAGTTGCTGATGTTGTTGTTGTTCAGTCGTGAGGGGCGTGGCGAGCACGAAGTAGGCAGGAGCGGGCGATGCCGAGGATCGAGCGAGACTCCATGGGCGAAGTGGAAGTGCCCGACGACGCCTACTGGGGGGCGCACACGCAGCGGGCGGTCGACAACTTTCCGATCTCCGGGCTCCGGATTGACCGGCGTCTGATCTGGGCGCTCGGGGTCATCAAGGGCGCCGCGGCCCGGGTGAACGAAGAACTCGGCCTCGTGGGCGGCGAGCGGGCGCAGGCCATCTCCGAGGCCGCGGCCGAGGTTGCCGACGGGGGCTTCGACGCCCACTTCCCCGTCGACGTCTATCAGACCGGATCCGGGACGTCGTCGAACATGAACGCCAACGAGGTGATCGCCCATCGGGCGGGCGAGATCCTCGGGCACCCGCTCGGCGCGGGCGAGGTCCACCCGAACGACCACGTCAACGCGGCCCAGAGTTCGAACGACGTCTTCCCGACCGCCTGCCACCTTGCCGCCTACGCGGCCATCCGCCGCGATCTTGTCCCGGCTCTCGACGGTCTGGGCGCTGCCCTAGAAGCGAAGTCGGCCGAATTCGCCTCCGTGGTGAAAGCCGGTCGGACGCACCTCATGGACGCCACCCCGGTCACCCTGGGCCAGGAGTTCGGCGGGTGGGCGGCCCAGGTGCGGCGCGGGGTCGAGCGGCTCGAGGCCACCTTTCCCAGGCTGGCCGAGGTGCCACTCGGGGGGACGGCCACCGGCACGGGGCTGAACCAGCCGCCAGGATGGGCGGCCCGGGTCCTGGCCGTGATCCGTGATCAGAACCCTGACCTCGACGCGCTGGCCGAGGCGCGCGACCACTTCGAGGCCCAGGGGGCGCGCGACGGACTGGTCGAGGCGAGCGGGGCGCTTCGGGCGGTTGCCGTCTCGCTGATGAAGGTCGCAAACGACATTCGTTGGCTCGGGTCGGGGCCTCGAACCGGGCTGGGCGAGATCACCCTGCCCGAGCTCCAGCCCGGGTCCTCGATCATGCCCGGCAAGGTCAACCCCGTCGCCGCCGAGGCCCTCCGCCAGGTCTGCGCCCAGGTGATCGGCAACGACGCTGCTGTGGCTGTCGGCGGCGCCCTCGGCGACTTCGAGCTCAACGTGATGATCCCGGTGATGGCGAGGAACGTGTTGGAGTCGGTTCGCCTCCTCGCCACGGCGTCGGAGACCTTCACCCGGACCTGCGTGACGGGCATCGAGGCCAACGAGGCGGCCTGTCGACGCTTCGCCGAGTCGAGCCTGCCCGTCGTCACCGCCCTCGTCCCCGCCCTCGGCTACGACACCTGTGCCGAGATCGCCAAACAGGCCATGGCGGAGGGCAAGACCCTGCGCGAGGTGGTGCTGGAGCGGGGCCTCATGCCCGCTGACGAGTTGGACCGCGTCCTCGACGTCGACGCCATGGCCCAGGGCGGCCTGCGGACGTCGGACTCGCCGTGACGAACCCCGTTCATTGCTTCTTTACCCGGCAATGCGACAGGTAAAGAAGCAAAGTTCGGGGCTTGCTCTTAGGTCGCCCAGCCATCGAAGGCCGGGGGATCTCCGGGCATGGGGTATACGGGGCGGGTCCAGGCCATGGCCGCGCCGAGGCCCTCGGCGACCCGGTCCCACGCTTGCGGGTCCCAGCCCTCGGCGGCGTCAGCGAGGGTGGTGTCGGCGCGCAGGTGGACGAAGGCGGGGAGGTGGGTGAGGCCGAGGCTGCCCACCGCCTTTCGTTCGGGGTCGAGGAAGACCACGAAGCGGTCGGCGTCGGCGCCGAGCAGGCGGCGGGCCTGCTGCTCGTTGCCGGTGATGAGAAAGGCCGTCTTGCAGTCGGCCCCCCGGAACACCTCGAGCGTCCGCACCGCCACGGGCACGTAGACCTGGGTGTCAGGGCGGGACGGCAGGGCGATCAGGCACAGGTGGAACGTGGTCAGCCAATCGTCGAGGGGACGGGTGCGCCCCTTGAGGTTGGTCAGTTCGACGAATGGATCGGGGTTCTGGGCCATGCCACCAGTTCGGGCCGAGGGTTCGAGCGCGGGCGAGACGTTAGCCTGCCGCTCAGGGCCGAACTGAAGGGGGACGACCCCGAGCGGCCGGGGCGAGCCCATCCAGCGGCGGGCCCGAGGAGCGGAGAATATGAGTCGGCGCAGTCAGGTGCAGATGACGGACGAGGAAGTGGCGGCCTTCCTCGACGGCAATCGTACGGTCCACCTGGCTACCAATGGCCCCGACGGCTTCCCGCACCTCACCACCCTGTGGTACGGGTGCGTCGACGGAAGGATCGCCGTCTGGACCTACCGGAAGAGCCAGAAGGTGCGGAACCTCGAGCGGGACCCACGGATCACGGCACTCGTCGAGGCGGGCGAACAGTACGCGGCGCTGCGCGGCGTCATGATCCGCGGCAAGGCCCGCATGTCGACCGAGCGAGACGACGTCATGGCGGCCGCCGAGGCCGTCTATCAGCGGAACGGCGACCGGTTCGGCGACGTGCAGTTTCAAGGGCTCGAGATCGACCGGGGGACGCGCGACGCCCTCGAACTCATGAGTACCAAGCGCATTGCCATCGTCGTCGAGCCCGACGAGATCGTGTCGTGGGACCATCGCAAGCTCGGCGGCGTGTACTGAGACGCGACTTCTGAGGAAACAGGAGAACACATGGGAGAGATGATCGAGTTCGCTTCCAACGGATCGACCGCGCAGGGGTACGTGGCCGGCGATGGCGGGTCGGGCGTGGTTGTGATCCAGGAGTGGTGGGGGCTCGTGCCCCACATCAAAGACGTCTGCGAACGCTTGGCGTCCGAGGGGTTCGTGGCCCTAGCGCCCGACCTGTACGGCGGCGAGAGCACCACGGAGCCCGACGAAGCCGGCAAGCTCATGATGGCCCTCAACATCGAGCGGGCGGCCAAGGACCTGACCGGGGCCGTCGACGCCGTCCAGGGGCGCGCCAGCGGGAGCGGCATCGGGGTCATCGGCTTCTGCATGGGGGGCGGCCTCGCCCTCTATCTCGGCACGCTGCGGCCCGACGCCGTGAAGGCGGTCGCCCCGTTCTACGGGGTCATCCCCTGGCAGGCCGCGCAGCCCGACTACTCCAAGCTCGACGCCGTCGTCGAGGGGCACTACGCCGACGGGGATGACTTCCTGCCCGTCGACCAGGTGAGGGTTCTGGAGGAACAGCTCCGGGGGCTGGGCACGACGGCAGACCTCCACGTCTATCCCAACACCGGACACGGGTTCTTCAACGACACGCGCCCCGACGTCTACAACGCCGAGGCCGCCGCCCAGGCCTGGGACCGCGTGATCGCGCTGTTCCGCACCAACGTGGGGTAGAAACGACGCCCGCCGCGTCTCTGCGAAGGAGATCACATGAAACGCCTCGCCCTCTTCGTCGCCGGTGTGCTCCTCTTCACCGGCTACAAGATCCGCTGCGTCGGGCGCACCGACGACATGCTCATCGTCAAGGGAGTGAACGTCTTCCCCGCGTCGGTGAAGGCGATCATCGAGCGGCTCCACCCGCGGACGACGGGGCAATTCCGGATCGTCCTGGACGGCCCGCCCCCGCGCGTCAAGCCGCCGCTGCGGATCCGCGTCGAGGCCGGCCGCGACGTGGTGCGGGAGCACGCCGCGGCGCTCGCGGAGGAGCTGGGAGTGCTCATGCATGGCGAGCTGAAGATCCGCTCGGACATCGAGATCGTTCCGGCCGGGACCCTGCCGCGGGTGACCTACAAGTCGCAGGTGCTCGAGTACCCGGGGGCGCGGTGACGGCGTCCCGGCCGGACCGTCGCGGGGCGACAAGCGACGGGGTCGTGCTGTTCGAGCCTGGGCTGGGCGACGAGCTGTCCCGGCTGCAGGCGAGCG
>JACPCJ010000025.1 GCA_016179865.1 Actinomycetota bacterium
GGGCACCTTCTGCACCCAAAACCGTGGGAGTCCTGCCGTGGGTGGCGGCGGGGGCGATGGTGGTCGCCGGCATGATCGCCGCCGCCGGCGCCGGGGCTCACCCCGGAAGCGGTTCCGGAACCTTCAGTGGCCCCGCGCAAGCCGCCGCCCTGGTGGCGCTGGCGGCGGTGGTGGCGTCGCTGGCGCGGCCCCGGCGACCCGAGTTCGCGCGGCTAGTGGCGGCACGCATCCGCAACGTGGGAGGAAGTGTCAACCCCGGCCCGGCGCGCGGGCGCCGCGAACGGGGCGGCAACGGGCGCGTCTCGCGGCACGTGCGCGCACCCCGAATCGTCCCGAACCCGGACTGGTCGGGCCCGGGCGGTGCGTGGTGACCGCGGGCCAGCCCGCTCGGGTCAGGTCGGAATGGTCGTTGGCGATTTGCCAGCAGGTCCGTACGTTCCAAAGCAGGCGCATGGGAGGCACTCCAATGGAGACTCGTCGCGGTCACCTCGGATCTTGGCGTCGCAGCCGGCACGTCTGGCCGCGACTCATCGCAGTCGTCTCGGTCGTGGGCCTGGTGGCCGGCGCCTGCAGCTCGGGCGGAAACGGCGAGCGGGCCCGGGGGGGCGGGGCGTCGGCACGCCGCGAGGGATCCTCGGAGTGCACCTTCAAGAACCGGGGCGATGGCGGCAAGGTCGTCTACGGCGTGGAGGCCGACACCGGGAATCCCTGGACCCCGGCCAACGCCCAGATGGCCATCTCGGGCCACATGGTGGCGAAGTCCGTGTACGACACCCTGACCCTCCTCGACACCAAGGGCGACGCCGTCCCCAACCTCGCCGAGTCCTGGTCGAGCAACGCCGACTTCACCGAGTGGACGTTCACCATCCGCTCGGGGGTGACCTTCCACGACGGAACCCCCCTCGATGGCGCCGCCGTGGCCGACAACCTGAACCGGCTGCTGGCGAGCTTTTTGACCCAGAACGCCGTCCGCGACATCGGGGAGGTGAGTGCCGACGGCCAGACGGTCACCATCACGCTGAAGGGGCCGTTCAGCCAGTTGCCGAAGGTCTTCAGCACCCAGCTCGGCTATGTCGCCTCGCCCAAGTGGCTGGCGGCGGTCGACGAAGACCCGACCAAGGCGCTCCAGCCCGTGGGCACGGGGGCGTTCAAGTTCAAGAGCTACACGCCGGGCAACGGGAACAGCTACGTCGGCGAGTGCAACCCCGAGTACTGGCGTGAGGGGCTGCCCCGGCTCGACGAGATCGAGTTCCGGGTGCTGGAAGACATCCAGAGCCGGGCCAACGCCCTGATCTCGGGCGAGGTCGACGCCATGCACACCTCGAACGCCGACGAGATCGCCAAGTTCCGCGAGCGGACCGATCAGTTCTCGCTCCGCGAGATCACCGACGTACAGGAGACCGCCTACGTCCTCTTGAACAACTCGCCCGAGGTGGCGCTGGCACCCGGTGGGGAGGCGGTGGAGAACCCGGTCGCCGACGTGCGGGTCAGGCGGGCGCTCGCCTTCGCCACCGACAACCAGACCCTGATCGACGCCCGGGGCGCCGGCATCGTGCCCAACGCCAACGGCCCCTTCCCGACCGGCTCCATGGGTTACCTCGACGACACCGGGTATCCCGACTTCGACCTCGACGCGGCCAAGAGGCTGGTGGCGGAGTACGAAGCCGAGAAGGGCGACCTGAAGATCGCCTACGCCACCACGAGCGACCCCTTCAACCGGGTCACGGCCGAGATCCTGAAGGAGATGTGGGAGAAGGCCGGAATCTCGGTGAGCATCGACACCGTCGAGCAGAGCCAGTTCATCTTCCTGGCCCTGGGCGGCAACTTCCAGGCCTTCGGCTGGCGCAACCACGGCCGGCCCGACCCCGTGCTGGAAGACCTGTGGTGGAGTTCGGAGACGGCGATCCCGTCACCGGGAATCGCCCTCAACTTCGGGCGCATCAACGACCCCGTCGTCGACGAGAACCTGAGGATCATCCGGGAGTCGAACGATCCCGCGACCCGGACGGCCGCCGCCGAGGCGCTCAACCGTCGCTTCGGCGAGCAGGCGTTCAACCTCTGGAACTCGTGGGTGATCTGGGCCGTCGTCACCAAGCCGGGTCTGGAAGACATCACGAGCGGCTACTCGAATCCCGACGGCACCGAGATTCTCCAGAACGGTCAGGGACTCGTCGGGTCGCACTTCGTCAGCCAGGCGCACTGGGCGTCTTAGGACGCCACGATGCACCAGCTGCGGCGGAAGCTCGCCCACCTCGTGGGCGTGCTGCTCGTCGTCTCGTTCCTGACCTTCCTCCTCGTCAACCTGCTCCCGGGGGGACCGGAGCGGGCGATCCTCGGGACCAACGCCACCCCGGACGCCGTGGCCGAGCTGCGGGCCGACCTCCACCTCGACGACCCGATCCCGGTGCGCTACACCCGCTGGCTGGGCGACGCCCTGAGCGGTGACCTCGGGCAGTCGTACACGCAGCAGGCGCCGGTGGCGACGCTCCTCGCCGACCGGCTCCCCGTGTCGCTCACCCTGATGCTGTACGCCCAGGTGCTGGCGCTCGGCGTGGCGATCCCGCTCGGGATCCTGGCCGCCGCCCGGGCCGGGGGGTGGTTCGACCGGCTGGCCAGCACCACCGCCTTCGGGTTGCTGTCGCTGCCGAACTTCATCGTGGCCGTGGTCCTGGTGTTCCTGTTCTCCGTCGGCGGGCTCAGTGTGTTCGGGGTCAACGTCGGCGGGTACTTCTTCCCCGCCACGGGCTACGTGAGCTTTGCTGACTCCCCGCCCGACCACTTCCGGGCCATGTTCCTGCCCTCGCTGGCGCTGGCCGCCGGGCAGATCGCCGTGTACATGCGGCTGCTCCGCAGCGACATGATCGCCACCCTCCAGGAGGACTTCATCGGGATGGCGCGGGCAAAGGGCATGCCCACACGCACCATCCTCCTCCGCCACGCCCTCAAGCCTTCGAGCTTCTCGCTCCTCACGGTGGCGGGGATCAACGTCGGGGCACTGATCGGCGGGGCCGTGATCATCGAGAGCATCTTCGTGCTCGGTGGGGTGGGCGACCTGCTCGTGCGGTCGATCTTCACCCGCGACTACCTCGTGATCCTGAGCACGGTGCTGGTCATCGCCGTGGGCTTCGTCGTCGTGAACTTCCTCGTCGACACCCTGTACTCGGTGCTCGACCCTCGGATCCGGGACCAGCATGCCTGACCCGGGCGCCGAGCCGAGCGCCGAGCCGGTGGTGCCGGGGCGGGGGCCGGGTTGGGCGTTCTGGATCGCCGTCGGGTGGCTGGCCGTCATCGTCGGGCTCTCACTGCTCGCCCCGTGGATCCCCTTCGTCAAGGACCCAAGCGCCCTCGACCCGAATGCACTGCGCGACGGGCCGAGCGCCGCCCATTGGCTCGGGGGCGACGACGGGGGCCGCGACCTGTTCTCCCGCATCGTGTGGGGCGGGCGGGTGTCGCTCTTCATCGGGGTTGCCTCGGTGGCTGCAGGCATGGCCGTGGGCGGATTCGTGGGCGTGACGGCGGGGTACTTCCGGGGCGGCTACGAGCGGGTGGTCATGTCGGCCATGGACGTGATGCTGGCCTTCCCGGCGCTGGTGCTCGCCCTCGCCCTCGTCACCTTCCTGTCCGATCCCGGCGAGCAGGGCGGGAGCCTCTTCACCGTCACCCTCGCCGTGTCGATCCTCGCCGTCCCCGCACTGGCGCGGATCACGCGAGCCGCCACCCTCACCTTTGCCCAGCGGGAATTCGTGACCGCCGCCCGGGCCCAGGGCGCCACGCACCGCCGGGTCATTGTGCGGGAGATCCTCCCCAACGTCGTTCCCCCCATGGCGAGCTTCTCCCTGCTGGCGGTGGCGGTGGTGATCGTGGCCGAAGGCGCCCTTTCCTATCTGGGGCTGTCGGTCCAAGCGCCCCAGCCGACCTGGGGAAACCTCATCGCCCAGGGTCGGCCGCAGCTCGACGTGGCCCCGCACATTGCGCTCTTCCCGTGCGCGGTGATGTTCGTCACGCTGCTGGCCCTCAACCTCGCCGGCGACACCCTGCGTGCCCGCTTCGACGTGCGCGAGCTTCGGCTGTGACGCCGGCGCGGGTTCCCCTGCTCTTGGAGGTCGAGGGCCTGGCGACGACCTTCGACAGCGCCGCAGGCAGCGTGCGCGCCGTCGACGGCGTCTGGCTCTCACTGCGCCACCGGACGGCGCTCGGCATTGTGGGCGAGTCGGGATGCGGGAAGACCGTCCTCGCCCGCTCGATCATGAACCTCCTTCCCCGCCGCGGCGTGCACCGGGAGGGACGGGTCCGCCTCGACGGGCGCGACCTGACCGGGCTGTCGGCACGGGAGATGACCGGGGTCTGGGGCGTCGACATGGCGATGGTCTTCCAGGACCCGATGACCTCGCTCAACCCTGTCGTGCGCATCGGCCGTCAGATCACCGAGTCGCTCCGGTTTCACCTCGGCATGTCCAAGAGCGAGGCCGAGGCCGAGGCGCTGCGCCTGCTCCAGTCGGTGCGGATCCCCGAACCGGAGCGGCGCCTGCGGGAGTACCCACACCAGCTGTCAGGGGGCATGCGCCAGCGCGTCACCATCGCCATCGCCATCGCCTGCGCTCCGAAGCTCTTGTTCGCCGACGAGCCCACGACGGCGCTCGACGTGACCGTGCAGGCCCAGATCCTCGACCTCCTCGACGACCGACGGCGCGAGCTCGGGACGGCCATGGTGCTCGTCACTCACGATCTGGGGGTGGTGGCAGGCCGAACCGACGAGATCGCGGTGATGTACGCGGGCCAGATCGTCGAGCAGGCACCCACGCCGGTGCTGTTCGCCGAGATGAGGATGCCCTACACCGAGGCGCTGCTGCGGTCGGTACCCCGCCTCACCGACCCACCCCACGCCCGGCGATCGACCATCCCGGGCCGCCCGCCCGACCTCGCGCACCCGCCGGCCGGATGCCGCTTTGCCCCCCGATGCGCGTACGCGCAGGAACGGTGCCGGACGGAGGCGCCGCCGCTCTTGCCCTCGGGCATCCCCGGCCACCGCTTCGCGTGCTGGTACCCGGTGGGCTCCACGGAGGGCATGACCGCCCTGGCCCGGAACGTGAAAGATGCCTGGCCCCCAGCGCTCGACCTCGTGGCCGAGGATCGCGACCGACGCCGAGCCACGGCGCCGGTCGGCCTCGAGATCAACTTCGAGGCCGAACCCACGCCGAAAGGGGTGAGGGGCTGATGGCCGGAACGGGGACGGCCCACCTGCGGCCGGCGGAGCGGGAGCACGTCCTCCGGGTCGAGGGGCTCACGGTGGAGTTCGCCGGGCCCGAGCGGCCAAGCCTCCGGCTTGGCCGAGGCGCCCTTCCCCGGGCTCGCTGGCGCTCGCCCTCCGGAGCGGGAAGGGGGCGCCCGTCTTCGAGGGAAGGGGCCCAGCGAGTGCAGGCCGTGTCGGGAATCAGCTTCGACGTCTGCCCCGGGGAGACACTGGGGCTCGTCGGCGAGTCGGGGTGCGGGAAGTCGACGGTGGCGAAGGCGGTCATGCAGCTCGTGCACCCGGTTTCGGGGTCGGTGGAGCTCGCCGGCGTCGACCTCACTCGTGTGCGGGGCGAACAGCTCCGGCGCCTCCGCTCGCGCATGCAACTCATCTTCCAAGACCCGATCTCGTCGCTCAACCCGCGGCGCCGGGTGGGAGAGATCGTGGCTGAACCGCTGGAGATCTGGCGGGTCGGGACGCCCGCCGAGCGAGCAGCCCGGGTCGACGAGGTGCTCGAATTGGTTGGTCTCGATCCCGAGACGACGCGCGCCAGGCGGCCCCACGAGTTCTCGGGCGGGCAGTGCCAGCGGGTCTCGATCGCCCGGGCGGTGGCCATCGAGCCCTCGCTCCTCATCTGCGACGAGCCGGTATCGGCGCTCGACGTCTCGGTCCAGGCTCAGATCCTCAACCTACTCGAAGCGATGAAGGATCGCTACGGGCTGACGATGATCTTCATCGCCCACGACCTCGCCGTGGTCCGCAGCGTGAGCGACCGGGTGGCGGTGATGTACCTCGGGAAGCTCTGCGAGGTGGGAACCCCGGAGCGGCTGTACGAGTCGCCCGCCCACCCGTATACCGAAGCGCTCCTGCGCTCGGTGCCCGTCCCCGACCCTTCGGTGCGCCCGGCCCGCGAGCCGCTCCCGGGCGAGCTCCCGTCGCCCCTCGATCCGCCGTCGGGGTGCCGGTTCCGCACCCGCTGCCCCCGGGCGCGCGATCGGTGCGCCGCCGAAGAGCCCCAGATGCAAGAGGTGGCGGCGGGCCAGTTCGTGGCGTGCCACTTCCCGCTGGTGGGCGCCGCGACCGCCGAGCAAGCGGCCTAGCCGTCCTAGTGGGCGCTGGCGGAAATCATGTTGATGTATCGGCGAGCCAGGGTCGTCGCTCGGCAGGACGCAGGCCGAAGGCGCAGCCGCAAGCTGCGTCGAGGCCGAGGACAAACCGAGCGGCGGCATCTGGCCGCCGAGACGCAACAAAGATTTCCGCCAGGGTCCACTAGAGGTCATGAACCGGGGCTGGGAGGGGGGGAGATGACCTTTAGGAAAGAAGGATCGGCCCCAGGGCAGGGGCGAGGACGACGGCTCGACGCCGCCACCCGGCGGGCCGAGATTGTGGAAGCCGCCGCCGCGGTGTTCGAAGGGCGCGACCCTCACGACGTAACCTTCGAGGAGGTGGCGGGGGCGGCCGGGGTGTCGCGCGCCCTCGTCTACAACTACTTCCGGGACAAGGGCGAGCTCGTCGCCGAGGTGTACCTCCGCTCGCTTCGCCGGCTCGACGCCGCCCTCGCCGCCAGCCTCGGTGAACTGGCGGGCGACCGAGAACTCAGGGTCGAGGAGCGCCTGCCGGTCGTGGTGCACACGTATCTCCGCTTCGCCGAGGCCGACCCGGAGGCCTTCCGCAACCTCGTCGACACCGAAACGGTCCACCACCCGAAGGTGCGAGACGCGCGGCGCGACCGCCTCGAGGCCCTGGCGAGTTCGTGGGGCGCCTCCCCCGAGGCGCACGTCGTGGCGGCGGCGGTCGTCGGACTGCTGGAAGCCGGAACCGTGGGCTGGCTCGAGGAGCAGGAGCTGGGGGTAGACCTGAACCGGGTCGCCGACCTCCTGGTCGGCGTACTCCAGCGAGGCGTCCCTTCCACCCTGCGGTCCGAGTGATCACCTGTTGTTAGGGCCCGCCAGTGAACTATCCGCGTGGTTTACGCGGCGCTCCCGGCTTCTCGCTCGAGGCGACGGGCCAGCCCGGCCCGCAACACGTTGTGAGCGGCGTTGACGTCGGCGTGGGCCTCGTGGCCACAGC
>JACPCJ010000030.1 GCA_016179865.1 Actinomycetota bacterium
CCCCTGGAGATCGGCTTCGACGCCCCCCTGCTGATCGATGGGGACGCGGTGTGGACCGCCGGCGAGATCGTCTCGGTCGATCCGGGAGACCCGGAGCGGGTGATCTGTCGTGCGGGCCGGGCGGGCGCAGACGAGGCCGATCTGGCCCTGGCCACGGCGGAATCGGCGCAAGCACGCTGGGCGTCGACGCCCGCGGTCGAGCGGGTCGCGGTGCTGCGCCGCGCCGCCGCCCTGATGCGAGAGCGGCGGTGGAGTCTGGCCGCCCATGAAGTGTTCGAGGCCGGAAAGCCGTGGGCCGAGGCCGACGCCGACGTGTGCGAGGCCATCGACTACCTGGAGTACTACGGGCGCCACGCCCTCCGGCTCGCGCATGGAGCCGAGGTGGAGCAGGCGCCGGGGGAGGCGAACCGTTACGCGTACGCCGCGCGGGGTGTCGGCGTGGCGATCACGCCGTGGAACTTCCCGCTCGCCATCCCGACCGGCATGGTGGCGGGGCCGCTGGCGGCGGGCAACGCCATGGTGCTCAAGCCGGCGGAGCAGGCGCCGGGTATGTCGTACGAGCTTGTCAACCTCCTGCTGGAGGCGGGCCTGCCGCCAGGGGTGCTGGCCTATCTGCCCGGTGTGGGAGAGGAAGTGGGCCGCTACCTCGTCGAGCACCCCGCGGTCTCGTTCGTCAACTTCACCGGGTCTCGGGCGGTGGCCCTTGACATCGTCGAGCGGGCGTCGGTCCATCGTGACGGGCAGGGCCAGGTCAAGCGGATCGTCGCCGAGATGGGGGGGAAGAACGCGATCATCGTGGACGACGACGCCGACGTCGACGTCGCTGTTCCCGCCGTCGTGACCTCGGCGTTCGGTTACGCGGGGCAGAAGTGCTCGGCGTGTTCGCGTCTCATCGTGCTGGACGCGGTGTTCGACGAGACCCTCGACCGGCTCGTGGGCGCCGCCCGACTCCTTCGCATCGGGCATGCTCGGGACATGGCCACCCAGGTGCCTCCATTGATCGACGAGGACGCCCTGCGACGGCTACACGAGTACCGCGAAGTTGCGGGATCGGAGGGTGAGGTCGTCCTGGCCCGGGACGACGTTCCCGACGGTGGCTATTACGTGGGGCCGACCGTCGTCGTCACCGAGCCGGGAAGCCGCGTCTCGCGTGACGAGATCTTCGGCCCCCTTCTGACGGTTCACCGGGTGCCGGACTTCGATGCCGCCATCGAGGTTGCCAACGCTGGCGAGTACGGGCTCACGGGCGGCGTGTTCTCGCGGTCTCCGACACGGATCCGTCGGGCGGCGGAGGCGCTCCGGGTTGGCAACCTCTACGTGAACCGCCCCATCACGGGCGCGGTTGTGGGCCGGCAGCCGTTCGGTGGGCTCCGGCTGTCGGGGGTCGGCTCCAAGGCGGGCGGGCCCGACTACCTCCTGCAGGTCGTCGAACCGCGGGTGATCTCGGAGAACACGATCCGCCAGGGCTTCGCACCGCTCGATGAGTGAGGGCGGCCTCACGGCGACGCCGGCAAGGTTCCGGGACGCACCGTGCCCGCGCTGTCGGCCTACCGATCCCTGCTTCTCGACTTCGCCACCGCCTGAGGATTCGGGCCTCCGGCCCGCGGGGGTCGCGCTGCTACGATCGGCCCCTCCTGAGGGCGATTAGCTCAGTAGGGAGAGCGCCGCCTCGACAAGGCGGAGGTCACTGGTTCGAGCCCAGTATCGCCCACAACCGGTCGCCGGGCCGGGCAACGCATACCCTGCGCCGATGATCTTGGAACACGCGGTGCTCGATGTTCGGCCGGGTGAAGGGACGGCGTTCGAGGCGGCCTTCGCCACCGCCAGTCCGATCATCGCCTCCATGCCGGGATTCTTGGGATTGCGCTTGGAGCGGTGCATGGAGCGAGCGGATCGGTACCTCCTCCTCGTCGAATGGGAGCGGCTTGAAGATCACACCGAGGGTTTTCGGGGTTCGGCGGAATTCGAGCGGTGGCGGGAACTCCTCCATCGGTTCTATGACCCCTCTCCCGAGGTCGAGCACTACGAGGAGATCACGCGGCGCTGACTCCGCCTTCGTGTTGCGGTGATGCTCCTGCTCGCCGCCCGCATTTCGGGGAGTCCTAACGGTCAACTACCCCCGTCCCAGCCCCGGTTCGTGACCTTTAGGGCCGGATGGCGGTGACGAGCCAGGTCTTGCCCGAGAGGACGACACCGTCGGGGCCGGCGTAAGAGCCGAGTGCTTCCCGCACCGACGCCCAGGCCGCGGCGGCGGTGGCGTCGTCGACGCCTTCCATCAAGGTGTCGGCAAAGTCGGAGGTCTTGGCGAAGGCGACGAAGTCGTCGGCGTCGCTTCCGACCCGCATCGGGAGCTCGAGCGGCTCCAAGGAGATGTTCTTGAAGCCGGCCGAGCCGAGGATGTCTTCAACGCGCCCCTGCTCGGCGAAGGCGAAAGGACCGGGGGCGCCGGGCTCACCCATTTCGGGGAGGGGCACGTGTTCGAGGGCGGCGGCCACGGGGACCATGATCCACTCGTTTTCGAACAGGGGCTGCCAGCACACGAACGCCAGCCGCCCGCCGCGCCGCAGGGCGGCGGCGATGTTGGCGAAGGCGGCCTTGGGGTCGTCGAAGAACATCACCCCGAACCGGCTGATGGCGGCGTCGAAGGTGTCGGGCTCGAACGAGTGAACCTGGGCGTCCGCCTGCTCGAAGCGCACGTGGGCGAGCCCGGCCTCCTCTGCGCGCTCACGCGCCACGCCCAGCATCGGACCCGAGAGATCGACGCCGACGACCTCGCCGCTCGGACCTACCCGGTCGGCGGCAGCAAATGTGGTCGGCCCCATGCCGCATCCCACGTCGAGCACCCGGTCGCCGGGTGATAGAGAGGCCGCCTCGACGACGGCGTCACCGAACCCGGCCACCATTCGGGCATAGCGATCGCGCTCGGATACCCAGTGCTCTCCGCCCTTGCCTTGCCAGTACTTGGCCTGATCTTCGTTCGGCATGCCCCGGAATCTAGGACGCGCGACCATCGGGGTCACTCCAGGAGGTCTTCCATGTACCAGTGGCCCGAAGAGCTGACGATGATCCGCGACGCGGTGCGGGAGTTCGTGGACAAGGAGATCCGCCCGCACCGGGACGAGATCGAGTTTGGCGACACCCCGCCGTACGACCTCCTCCGGAAGATGTATAAGACCTTCGGCCTCGACGAGATGGCCCGGGCCGGTTTCGCCAAGCGGATCGAGCGGGAGAAGGCGCTCGCTGAGGGCGGGGAGATGGCCCAGGGCCCGAGCGGCCCTTCAGAGCGGGACGAGGGGGCGGGCGCGGGGATGATGGCCATCGTGCCCATCATCGAGTTGTGCAAGTGCTCGCCGGGCATGGTGACCGCCATGGGCGTTTCCGTTGGCCTTACGGCCGCGGCGATCAACGCCAAGGGCACCATCCGTCAGAAGGAGCGCTACGTCCCGGATCTGCTGAGCCTCGACAAGATCGGGGCGTGGGCGATCACCGAGCCCGACTCCGGGTCTGACGCCTTCGGAGCGATGAAGTCGACGGCGCGGATCGACGGCGACGAGTTCGTTCTCAACGGGTCGAAGACCTTCATCACCAACGGCCCGTACGCCGACACCATCGTCGTCATCTGCAAGCTCGACGAGGGCAATCCGCCCGACGAGCGGCGGGTCGTGCAGTTCATCCTCGAGAAAGGGATGGCCGGCCTGGAGCAGAGCCCGCCGCTGCGGAAGATGGGTCTCCACTCCTCGCCCACCGGGATGCTCTTCCTCGACGACGTGCGGGTGGGAAGCGAGCAGCTGCTCGGCGAGGATCTCGACGCCTTCTCGGGCCGGGGCGGCCGGGAAGCGTCCAAGGCGACCTTCACCATGGAGCGGACGGGCGTGGCGGCCATGGCCCTCGGCATCGTCGAACGGTGCCTCGAGCTGTGCATTCCATACGCCAAGGACCGGGTGCAGTTCGGCAAGCCCATCGGGGAGTACCAGCTGATCCAGCTCAAGCTGGCGAAGATGGAAGTGGCGCGGGTGAACCTGCAGAACCTCGTGTTCGGTCAGATCGAGATGGCCCGCGACGGCGTGACGCCGGGGCTGGCGGAGGCGTCGGCCATGAAGCTCTACGCCGCCCAGACGGCGATGGAGGTGACCCTCGAAGCCGTCCAGCTCTTCGGTGGCAACGGCTACATGGCGGAGTTCGAGGTCGAGCAGCTCGCGCGTGACGCCAAGGTCCTCCAGATCTACGGCGGCACCGACGAGATCCAGATCGGCCACATCGCCCGAGCGCTCCTCGCCTGATGGACCCGTGTGTGAGTGCTGGGTTGCGCTGGGCGCAACCCAGCACTCACACGTGAACGAGGCTCGCCCTAACCTGGGGCCTGCGTGATCATTGACGGGTTCGTCCACCAGCTCCCCGACATCGACGCCGAGGAGACGACGGAGTGGCTCGACTCCCTCGACTCCGTGATCTCCCAGCGGGGCAAGACCCGCGCCACCTACCTCCTGGCCCGCCTCATGGAACGGGCCCGGGAAGAAGGCGTGGCCGTCCCGGCCATGGTGTCCACGCCCTACGTCAACACCATTCCCCCCGAGCACGAGCCGTGGTTCCCCGGCGACGAGTTCCTGGAGCGACGCATCCGCGCCTACGTGCGCTGGAACGCCGCCGTCATGGTCACCCGGGCCAATCGGCAGTTCGACGGCCTGGGTGGTCACCTCTCCACCTACCAGTCGGCGGCCGCCCTCTACGAGGTCGGCTTCAACCACTTCTTCCGAGGCAAGGAGGGCGGCTTCGGCGACCAGGTGTTCATCCAGGGCCACGCCGCCCCGGGCATCTACGCCCGGGCCTACCTCGAAGGCCGGCTCACCGAGGAGCAGCTCGACAAGTTCCGCCGTGAGGTCGGGGGCAACGGCCTGCCCAGCTACCCGCACCCCCGGCGCATGCCCGAGTTCTGGGAGTTCCCGACCGTCTCGATGGGGCTGTCGCCGCTCAACGCCGTCTACCAGGCCCGGTTCAACCGCTACCTGTATCAGCGCGAGATCACCGACACGTCCAAGGCCAAGGTGTGGTGTTTCCTCGGCGACGGTGAGATGGACGAGCCTGAGTCGATCGCCGGGCTGTCGCTGGCGGGCCGGGAGCGTCTCGACAACCTGGTGTTCGTGGTGAACTGCAACCTCCAGCGGCTCGATGGCCCCGTGCGGGGGAACGGGAAGATCATTCAGGAGCTCGAGGCCCTGTTCCGGGGCGCGGGCTGGAATGTGATCAAGGTCATCTGGGGTCGCCAGTGGGACGAGCTGCTGGCCCGCGACGTCGACGGCGTGCTCGTCAACAAGATGAACACCACCGTCGACGGCGAGTTCCAGCGCTACTCGATCGAGACCGGCGACTACATCCGGGATCACTTCTTCGGCCCCGACCCCCGCCTGCGGCAGATGGTCGAGCACCTGTCGGACGACGACCTGCGCAACCTCTCACGCGGCGGCCACGACTACCACAAGCTCTACGCCGCCTATCAGACGGCCGTCGAGCAGGAAGGGGCGCCCACGGCCATCCTGGCCAAGACGATCAAGGGGTGGACGCTCGGCCCCGACTTCGAGGCCCGCAACGCCACCCACCAGATCAAGAAGATGACCGAGGAGGAGCTGAAGACCTTCCGCGACCGGCTCTACCTGGAGATCCCCGACGAACTCTTGGAGGAGGGGCTCCCGCCCTACTTCCACCCTGGGGTCGACTCCGACGAGTACCGCTACATGATGGAGCGGCGGCAGTCGCTCGACGGGCCGCTCCCGCGGCGGGTGAACCGGGCCAAGGCCCTGGCGCTGCCGACCACCCCGGCGGCGAAGGAGAAGCAGCCCGACCCGTACGCTGAGTTCTACGAGGGGACGGGGGAGAAGGTCGAGGCGTCGACCACCGCGGCCATGACCCGGCTCATCCGCAGCCTGCTGCGCGACCCGGTCATCGGCAAGCGAGTGGTTCCGATCATCCCCGACGAGGCGCGGACCTTCGGCATGGACGCCCTCTTTGCCGAGGTGAACATCTACGCACCCTTCGGCCAGCTGTACGAACCCGTCGACTACAACCTCATGCTTTCCTACAAGGAGAGCGCCAAGGGCCAGCTCCTGGAGGAGGGCATCACGGAAGCGGGGGCCATGGGATCGCTCACGGCCGCGGGGACGGCCTACGCCACCTGGGGCACGCCGATGATCCCGTTCTTCGTCTTCTACTCGATGTTCGGGTTCCAGCGGGTGGGCGACCTGATCTGGAGCTTCGGCGACCAGCGGGGCCGGGGCTTCATGTGCGGCGCCACCGCAGGGCGTACCACGCTTCAGGGCGAGGGGCTCCAGCACGACGACGGTCACTCGCCGGTGCTCGCCTCGACGCATCCCGCCTGTCGCGTCCACGACCCGGCCTTCGCCTACGAGCTGGCGGTGCTGGTGCGCGACGGGTTGAACCGGATGTACGGCCCCGACGCCGAGGACTGCTTCTACTACCTGACCCTCTACAACGAGACGTACCCGATGCCGCCGATGCCGTCGGGTGCGGAAGAGGGGATCGTCCGCGGGCTGTATCGGTTCCGGGCTGCACCCGAGGAGCGCCGGCACCGGGCCCAGATCCTGGCCAGTGGGACGGGCATGCTGGCGGCGCTGGCGGCTCGCGAGATGCTGGAGCAGGACTGGGACGTCGCCGCCGACGTCTGGAGTGCGCCGGGCTGGAAGCAGCTCCGAGAGGACGCTCTGTCGGCGGAGCGCTGGAGCCGGCTGCATCCCACGGAGCCGGCGCGCGTGCCGTACGTGAGGGAGGTCCTGAACGGCGTCGAGGGGCCGGTGGTTGCGGTCACCGACTTCATGAAGGCCGTGCCCGAGCAGATCGGACGCTGGCTGCCGCAGCCGTTCATCCCGTTGGGCACCGACGGGTTCGGGCTGTCCGACGCCCGGCCGTCGCTGCGCCGCTACTTCGAGGTGGACGCCGAGCACGTGGTGGTGGCGGTGCTGTGGGGATTGGCCCAGACGGGGGACGTGAAGAGCGAGGTGGTCGCCGAAGCGATCAAGCGCTACGAGATCGACCCCGAGGCCCTCGACCCGACGTCGGTGTAGCTCCTAAACCTCGATCCACCGACGAGCGGCCGCTGAGCTGAGCCGCGCATCCGCGGAAAATGCCTCCTGACCAGGGAGAATTGGGATTACCACAGCCCAGTTCGCCCTCGC
>JACPCJ010000130.1 GCA_016179865.1 Actinomycetota bacterium
CGCCACACGCAACGGCGACGAGGCGCAGATTCGCTTCGGCCGGGTCGTGATCGACCGCGCGAGCGTGCAGGCGATCGCGGGCGATACGCACATCCCGCTCACACCGACGGAGTTCAAGCTCCTGCGTACGTTCGCGAACGAGCCCGGCCGCGTGTTCACGCGCGACGACCTGCTCACGACCGTATGGGGCTACGAGCCCGGAAGCGATACGCGCCTCGTCGACGTCCATGTCGGCCGGCTGCGCAAGAAGCTGCTGGAGGCCGCCGTCGCCGAGATCGCTATCGAGACGTCGCGGGGGTTCGGGTACCGGCTGACGCAGAGGTCGGGCTGACCGAGGCCCGCCGCGCGCGGACCGCGTCCGCCAGCTCGCGCAGCAACGTCGCCGTCGTCTCCCAGCCGATGCACGCGTCGGTGATGCTCTGCCCGTAGGTCAGGCGTGCGGGATCGACGAGATCCTGACGGCCCTCGAACAGGAAGCTCTCGATCATCAGGCCGGCGATCCCGCGCTGACCGTCGGCGACCTGCCGGGCGACGTCGCGCACGACCTCGGCCTGCTTGCGGTGATCCTTTCCGCTGTTGTCGTGGCTGGCGTCGATCATCACGCCCGTTCCGAGTCCGGCGTCCCGCAGCATGCCCAGCACGCGCTCGACGTGCGCGTGGTCGTAGTTCGGTCCCTGCCGCCCGCCGCGCAGGATGACGTGGCAGCTCGGGTTCCCCTTCGTCATGACGATCCCGGCGAGGCCCTGCTCCGTGACACCGAGGAAGGCGTGCGGGTGCGCCGCGGCGCGTACCGCGTCGACCGCCATCTGAAGTCCGCCGCCGGTGCCGTTCTTGAACCCGACCGGCATCGAGAGGCCCGACGCGAGCTCGCGGTGGACCTGGCTCTCCGTCGTGCGCGCGCCGATCGCGCCCCAGCTGACGAGGTCGGACGTGAACTGCGGCGAGATGGGGTCGAGGAACTCGCAGGCGGCGGGCAGGCGCAGCGCGACCAGGTCGAGCAGCAGCTTGCGCGCGATGTGCAGTCCCTCGTTGATGCGGTAGCTGCCGTCGAGCCGCGGGTCGTTGATGAGCCCCTTCCAGCCGACGGTCGTGCGCGGCTTCTCGAAGTACACGCGCATGACGACCCGCAGGTCGCCCTGGAGCTGGTCGGTGAGGATCCGCAGCCGCATCGCGTACTCGATCCCGGCCGCGGGATCGTGGATCGAGCACGGGCCGACGATGACGAGGAGGCGATCGTCCTCGCCTTCGAGGATGCGCCGGATCTCCGCACGCCATTCGTTGACGGCGTGCGCCCCCTCATCCGTGAGCGGAAGCTCCTCGAGCAGGATCCCCGGCGGCACCAGCGGCCGGATGCTCTCGACGCGCAGGTCCTTCGTGCGCTCACGGGGTGTCATCGGTGATCGATCAGGATACCGGCGCTGCTCATACCATTCCGGCCGTGCCCCTCTACGTCTTCCGCGGGAAGTCGCCGAAGGTCGCGCCCGACGCCTGGGTCGCGCCGAACGCCAGCATCATCGGCGATGTCGAGATCATGTCCGGCGC
Organism: Actinomycetota bacterium; assembly: GCA_016179865.1. Lineage (GTDB taxonomy): Bacteria > Actinomycetota > Acidimicrobiia > IMCC26256 > JACPCJ01 > JACPCJ01. The sequence goes on from JACPCJ010000130.1 coordinate 1,543, forward strand.
GTCGGTGTGGTTCGGGGCGACGGTGCGCGGCGACACGGATCGCATCCAGATCGGGCCACGGACGAACGTGCAGGACGGATGCATCATCCACGCGGACCCCGGCGAGCCCACGATCATCGGTGCAGGGTGCACGCTCGGGCACGGCGCGATCGTCC
>JACPCJ010000134.1 GCA_016179865.1 Actinomycetota bacterium
TCGTCCAGAGCGGGTTCACCGTCCGTTTCAGATCGGCCCAGCTGCGCTTCAGGTTGCGCACGGTGCGCAGGTCCGCGTCCTCGGCGTCGGCGGGGATGCCGTAGTCGTTCGGCCGCACGAGCGGGTTCGTGCTCACGATGGCGTTGGGCAGGTAGGGCGTCGCCTCCGGCCCCTCGCGGTGCACGACGAAGTTCTCCCCGTACTCGATGGCCTCCGGGATGTCGCAGTAGGCGTTCAGGCGGCCGGTGTCGGTATAGAAGGGGATCCCGTCGTGGATCTGCTCGTAGAAGGGGATGCGCGGGAGCGTGCGGAACAGCATGAGCGCGGCGCCCGGCTCGCCGTACTTCCCGGCCATGATGTCCTCGAGCCTGTAGTCCCCCGTCGTCGCGGAGGTCTCGAGCAGGCGCTGCATGTAGACCTCGCGCTTCCCGTCGATCGCGAACCGCCAGTGGTCGGTGAAGCGCCGGTCGCCGGTCTCCGCGGCGAGCGCGCGCGCCACCTCGGCGTAGATGACCAGGTCGTCCTTCGTGTCGTAGAGCGGACGGATCCCGCCCTTCCAGATCTGGAGGAACGGGTTCGAGCAGGACGCCGTCATCTCGAGGCCCTCGGATTCGAGCCACGAGTTCGCCGGGAGCACGACGTCCGAGTACTCGCACGACGCGGTCATCTCGATGTCCTGCGTCACGATGCAGTCGACGCGCGGGTTGACGTTCTTCAGGATCTCGTAGGCCCACTTCGCGTTGTTCAGCAGGTTCACGTTCGTCGCCCAGATGACCTTCGTCGGCGTGGGCATGTGCGTGGACCCGGTGAACACCTTCCGCCCCGCCGCCGGCGTCGCGACCGCGAGCGGGCTGTCGCCGCGGTTCCAGTACGCGGGCTCCTCGCCCCGCGCGTACTTGCGCACGCGGACGGTGCGCCCGTGGGCCGCGGGGTCGAGCTGCGGCGCGAAGGGGTCCTCGTAGATCCAGCCTTCGAAGCCCGGGCCGGTCGCCGGCGTCCCCTGGAACAGCGCCGACTTGTAGTTGCCGGCCCAGGTGTGGCAGCCCGCTCCTGGCTTGCCGATGTTCCCGGTGAGCATGAGCGGCAGGTACATCGCGCGGTTCGCCTCGGTCGCGTGGAACCAGTGGTTGATGCCCTCACCGATGTGGATCGCGACCGGCGAGAGCCGCGCGATGTCGTCGGCCAGGCGGACGATGAGCTCCTTGGGCGCCGAGGTCATCTCGGCGACGTCGTCGAGGCCGTAATCCCGCAGGTGCTCGCGGTAGAGCTCGAAGAGCGGCGCGACCTCGACGGTCGAGCCGTCCACCAGGCGCACCCGGTGGCGGCCCTCGAGCACCGGGTCGATGCCGAGGCGCTCGAGCTGCGGCCCCACGTCGTCGCGCGTGACCACGGCAGGCCCGCCGCGCCGCTCGTCCCACACGACGAAGTCGCCGAGGCGGGCGCGCTCGGCCTCGGTGAAGCCCTGGAGCGTCATGCTCGCCCCCGATCGCATGTCGCGCGGGAAGTAGGAGGGGATCGCGTCGGTGGCCCGCAGGCGGGTCAGCGTGTCCGTGCGGACGAGCAGGGGAAGGTCGGTGAAGCGCTTCACGAAGGCCGCGTCGTACTGGCCGCGGTCGATGAGGAGCCGGGTGATCCCGAGGAACAGCGCGGCGTCGG
>JACPCJ010000135.1 GCA_016179865.1 Actinomycetota bacterium
GTCGTGCTGCTGCCGGCCATGACCCGCTACGAGCAGCCTGGCGGGGGGACGTCGACCACCACCGAGCGGCGGATCGCCTTCAGCCCCGAGGTGCCCGGCCCCCGCCCCGGGGAGGCGCGCCCGGAGTGGTGGATCTTCACCGAGGTGGCCCGACGCGCCGCGCCCGACCGGGCCGCTCTTGTCGGGTGCGAGGACGCCGGGGCCATCCGCCGCGAGATCGCCGAGGTCGTGCCCCTGTACGCGGGGATCGATGGCGTGGCCGAGACGGGTGATCAGGTGCAGTGGGGTGGGGCGCGGCTCTGTGACGGCTGGGTATTCCCCACGCCGGATGGGCGCGCCCACTTCGTCCCCGTGGAGCCCCGCGGGCTCGACCTCCCGCCCGGGCGGTTTCTCCTTTCCACGCGCCGGGGCAAGCAGTTCAACTCGATGGTCTTCAAGGAGAAGGATCCACTGACGGGCGCGGGCCGCGACGCCCTCTTCATGTCGGCCGACGACGCCGCTGCCCTCGGGCTCGCCGAGGACGCGACCGTCGTCGTGCGCTCAGAGACGGGCGAGATGGCGGCGCGGGTGAAGCTGGCGCCAGTCCGGCCGGGCAACGTCCAGGCCTTCTGGCCCGAGGCCAACGTGCTCCTTGCCGGCGGTCGCCGGGATGCGGCGTCGGACGTTCCCGACTACAACGCTGTCGTTGAGGTACGGGCGGAAGTGGTTCCCCGAGAGGTTGGCGTAACGGTCCGGAGAGGGTAGAGGGAGGGAATGACGATGTTCGAGCGATGGTTGACGGTGGCCCTCGAGGAGGCGGGCGTCGCCGACGTCGACGCTGCCCTCCTCTCGTCGGAGGCGGTGACTGTGATCCTCGATCTGGCTCGCGACGCCGCCCGCGGCGTCGACCGGCCGGCGGCGCCCCTGGCGACCTTCGCCGCCGGTTTCGCGCTGGGCCGTGGCGGGAGCTTTTCCGAACTCCAGGCCGCCGCCGCTCGGATCAGCGTCCGCGCGGGCACGTTCCGGGAGGAAGAAGGCGCGACCACGGGAGAGACGCCAGCGGTGTAGGCGGGGCTCAGCCCGGGTGCGAGCGGGCGCTACCCCTCACCCAGGATCTCGACCGGCGTCCCGGGGGGAACGAGCTGGAACAACTTCTTCACGTCGGCGTTCGAAAGCCCGATCGAACCGTCCTCAACGGTCTGGCCCAGCGCGAGCGGGTCGTCGAGACCGTGGATGGCCACGAGCCCCTGACCCCGGAAGAAGGTCTCGTCGCCGTTGGGATACCCCGCCAACGTGAGCGCGTGGGTGCCGTAGCCCGTGCGGGGGTTCGCCATCTCGATGCTTTCGGTGACGAAGGTGATCCCGGGTCGGGGTGTGTCGTGCGCGCCGACGGCAATGGGTGCATGCAGTACCGGCTCGCCGGCGTCGGTGACCTCGAGCAGGTGGTCGCCCAGGTCGATCGTCACGTGAATGTGGTGCTCCGCCACGTCAACGGCGCTGGCCTGGATCCAGCCCGACGTGCCCGCCGGGGGGGTGGGCACCTGAACCCGGTACCACCCTTGCCACTCGGCCTCGATGAGGAATACGAGGGCGCCGCCGGTGGCGGTCGGGTGTTCCAGGGTCTTGGTCACCGAGCCCTGGGCCGGGCTGTCGTAGACGTCGACCAGC
>JACPCJ010000126.1 GCA_016179865.1 Actinomycetota bacterium
ATCTCGACGATGTTGACGTGGACGGCCGAGAGTCTTGCCGGGTTCGCGTTCTCCACCTCTGGGTTGGCCCGCCCAGTGGTGGGCGACCTGGCCGACGAGTTCCGGGGCGATCTCCGTGAGCGCCTTCGCGCGGTGGAGCCTTCGGACACGTTCCGCCAGCGCAACGTCTTCGCCTACCAACTCGCGCGCCGGCCGCAGTAGGACGCCGAGCCTTTCGCGCCACGTAGTCGTCGCTGACTCTACGCGAATCGGACATGCGCACGGCGACTACGCGGCTTCAAACCCGCTGGGCCCGCTGGCGCCGTTCTCAATTCCGCCCGAGCCGCGCGCGAGTCTGTGCCGGTGGACGTGGTGCGCGATCCGGCCGAGCGGGTGGGTCATCCCGCGGGGAACGTCGTCACGATCGGTGCCTACGACGGCGTCCATCTTGGTCACCAGGCACTGCTGCGCCTGGTGCGCGCTCGTGCCGACGCCCTGGGGGCTGGTGCGGCGCTCGTCACCTTCGACCGCCACCCCGCCCAGGTGGTTCGGCCCGACTCGGCCCCCCGTCTCCTGACGACCCTCGAGCAACGGATTGAGTTGCTCGAAAATACGGGGCTCCTCGATCTGGTTTGCGTGCTGACCTTCGACGAAGAGCGCCGGCACGAAACGGCCGAGGAGTTCGTGGAAGAGATTCTCGTGGAGAAGCTGGGGGCCCGGGCCGTGGTCGTCGGGGCCGACTTCCACTTTGGTTTCCAGCGGCGGGGCAACGTTCCCTTCTTGCGGGATCAAGGCGAGCGACACGGGTTCAAGGTCGAGGCGGTTGACTTGATACCGGTGGCCGAGAGCGACTCGGGGGCGGCGTATTCGTCGACCCTCACCCGGGGCCTTCTCATGGCCGGCGACGTCGACGGGGCGGCCCGGCTTCTCGGCCGACCCCACGAGGTGGCGGGCACGGTGGTCGAAGGTGACCGCCGAGGCCGGGATCTGGGCTTTGCCACCGCCAACGTCGCCGTTCCCGCTGAAACGTGCCTGCCGGCGGAGGGCATTTACGCCGGCTGGCTGCTCGACGAGGGAGACCAGGTCGCGCGCCCGGCGGCCATCAGCCTCGGACGGCGCCCCACGTTCTACGAAGAGGGAGCATCGAGCACCCTGCTCGAGGCCCACGTCCTCGACTTCGACGGTGATCTCTACGGGCACCGCGTGCGGGTGCGCTTCGCCCACCGGCTTCGTGGCGAGGAGAAGTTCGACTCCGCCGAAGCCCTGGTCGCGCAGATCGAAGACGACGTGGAGCGGACGCGGCGCATCACAAGCGACTCGGCGGGCGAGTAGGGGCGTGTCGCTGGCGCGTGCTAGCCTGCCTCGGTCGGTGGGCGCCCGTTCGGGTGCTCCCGGCTGACCCACGATCGGCGAGTCTTCTGACGACCGACGAACCGGACGATCGACGGCCTACGCCCAACCTGGGCACCCTGACGCGGATGACCGACAAGGCACCCATCATCGAGGAACACCGCCTCCACGAAGCCGATACCGGCTCGCCGGAGGTGCAAGTGGCGCTCCTGACGCAGCGGATTCAGCACCTCACGGAGCATCTGTCCACGCACAAGAGGGACCACCACTCGCGGCGGGGTCTCCTCATGCTGGTTGGGCGCCGGCG
>JACPCJ010000031.1 GCA_016179865.1 Actinomycetota bacterium
TGATGGCGGGCGGCTCGTCGACGCCGGCGCAGTGATGCTTCTCAACCCCGATCCAGGGAATGGCGAAGTCGGCGTGGGTGACGAACTCGGCGCCCGCCAGCTTGGCCAGGCGGCCGGCCGTCCCGAAGTGGTCGATGTGCGAGTGGGTGACGATGACGGTGTGGATGTGACGCTTCTTCACGCCCGCCTGGCGCAGCCGGTCCTCGAGGGCCTTCCAGTTCCCGGGCCCGGGAATCCCGGGGTCGATGACGGCCGCGCCCCGCTCGTCGATGAGGGCATACGCATTGACATGCCCGAGGCCCGGCATCCGGATCGGGAGCTGCATGCGCAGGACGCCAGGGGCGACCTCGGTCACCTCGGCCTGTGCCGGCTCCTGCTCCTGCTTGGCGTACGTGCGCTCGCCCCCGGCCATGACGGGGGCAGGCTACTTGACCGCCCGGTCAAGTATCAGACGGGGCTCGCCAGGTGGCGCAGCTCGGAGAACGACTTCTCCATGCCCTCGGCGAGGAGGGCCAGGTCGGTGCACGTGTCTCGGTCGGCGTGCAGGCCGAGATTGAGCTGGCCGTTGTAGGAGAGGATGGCGATCCCCACGCAGGTGTTCCCGACGAGCGGGACGATCGGGAAGGCCTCCAGCATCTCCGCGCCCATGACGTACAGCGGCTGCTGGGGGCCGGGGACGTTGGTGATCACGAGGTTGGCGAAACGCTGCCGATGGGCGAGGCGGGATGCCAGCGAGAGCACCGTCTGGGGTGCGTACTCGGTCATCTGCACGAGGAACTCGGCGCCCACCGCCTGCTTGCGCTCCTTCAACTCCCGGGTGGCCTGCTGGATGATCCGGAGCCGGATGATGGGGTCGTCCTCCCCCACCGGAAGGGGCACGAACATGGCCGACACGCGGTTGCCGAGCTGCATGTGCTCGCTCTCGTCGCGGACCGAGACGGGCACCATGGCGCGTAGCGTGACGCCGTCAACGGGCTCCCCGCGCGCCAGCAGGAGCTGACGGAGGCCACTCGTGACGCCCGCCAGCACGACGTCGTTCACCGTGCCGCCCAGGGCGTTCTTCGTGGCCTTCACGTCGTCGAGCGACGTGCGCACGCCCTCGAAGCGGCGATGCTGGCCGATGCGCTGGTTGAGCGACGTCTTCGGGGCCACCGTGCTGGCGCTGAGCATGGTGGAGAACGACGTGGCCAGCTCGGCCGCCCGCTTGACGACGCGCCGGGGCCCGCGCAGCGCCCCCCGGATGCTGCGCACGATCTCGGTTGGCTCAGTGCCCCGCTGCCAGAGCGACTCGACCAGGAGCTGAATGGGGTTGGGCGCCGGGGCCGGTTCCCACGGCTCGTGCGGGTACTCGGCGGGCTCGGGCGTGAAGTCGAGGAGCACCGTGGCGACGTCGACGCCCGACACGCCGTCGACCAGCGCGTGGTGGGTCTTCTGGATGAGCCCGACCCGTCCTCCTTCCAAACCCTCCACCACCCACAGCTCCCACAGCGGCTTGGAGCGGTCGAGGAGGTGGCTCTGGAGACGGGCGCACAGGAGCTTGAGCTGCTCCTCGTTTCCGGGCGCGGGGAGGGCGGTGATCCGCACGTGGTAGGAGATGTCGAAGCTGTCGTCGTCGACCCAGACCGGCCGGCCCTGGCCGAAGGGCACCTCCATCAACTTCTTGCGAAACAGGGGCACGAGGTGCAGGCGCGACTCGACGTGGGACCGGAAGTCTTCGATCCGCAGCCGCCCGGCGCCGTCGAAGAGCGGCTCGCCCTCGAGCATGGCCAGGGACCCGACGTGCATCGGGGTCTCCGGACTCTCGGCGTGCAAGAAGCTGGCGTCCTGGGCGGACAGGCGGACGTACTCGGCCATAGGGCCCTCCTGGTCGAATCCGACGCCATCGTACGAGACGCCCGGATGGCCCGCCCGTCCGCGGTCGCCGCGAGAGGCGACCTACGGGTTGATTGCGGCGTAGACGGCGGCGGGATCGTTGGTGATGATGCCGTCGACGCCCATGACGGCGAGGGCCTCCGCTCGGGCGGTGGTGTCGATGGTCCAGGGCACGACCAGCCGCCCCAGGGCGTGCGCGGTGGCGACGGTTTCGGCCCTGAGGTCAAGGGTGGCGTCGTCGGGCGCCGACACCTCGTACCCGCGGGCCACGGCGTAGGCCGCGTTCTCGGCCAAGGTGAAGCCGGCTCCCGGAGGTGCGCCGGGAAGCTGCGACGTGGTGAGAAGCACCGTGCGGATCGTCGGGTCGGCCAGCTCGATCTGGTCCAGCGACGTGGGGAAGAACGACTGGACGAGGAGGTCGCTCTTGGGGAAGTCGGTCTCGTCCAGCAGCGTCAGGAGCTCGGTCGCCGACGCCGCTCCGGTGGGGTCGAAGTCGGGCTCGCCCGGGATGTTCTTCAGCTCCACCATCAGCCGCCACCCGGCCGCCTTACCCTCGGTGAAGACCTGACGCAGCGAGGGCACGGGCTCGAAGCTGCCCCACCCGGGGCGGACCTCGCTGGCGTCACAGAGCTGGACCTGCGCGAGGGTGTGGGCGATCACGTTGCCCTCGCAGGGGGTCGTGCGGTCGAGGGTGGCGTCGTGGATGACCGCGAGTTCCCCGTCCGACGTCCGCTGGGCGTCCAGCTCCAGCCAGACGCCGTCAGCTCCGAAGAGGGCGTGGGCTTGGCGGAACGCCCCCAGCGTGTTCTCGGGCGCGATGGCGGCCCCGCCCCGGTGGGCGTAGACGACCGGGGCGTCAGCGGCGGTGGCCCGGGGGGCCGTCGCGACGCTCGGGGCGAGGGTGGCGAGCAGGACAGAGAGAACGACGAAGCGCTTCATGCCGGTATTACGTACCAGGACCGCTCAGAGCGCGCCAAAGCGCTCGAATACCGGCGTGGGGTCGACGCCGGTCTGGGCCTCGAGGGCCTCGACGAGATCGGCCGGCTCGGCCACCGAGTAGGCGCTGTCGAGGACGTAGCGGCGAAGCCCGCAGTCGACGGCATCCAGCCCGCCCACCTCGTCGCCGAATGCGGCAAGGGCCTGGGTGCCCTGCACGTACACCGAGCGGAAGAAGGCGTCGGTGTTGGCGGCCCAGTAGTCGTGGCCCTCGCCAAGGCGACCCTGCCCGTAGCCCGGAACCGACTTCGCCCGCACCGAGGCGGTGTTGGCGAGAAAACGCGACTCGGCGTATTCGGTCAGGCCCTCGTCGAGCCACGGGTCGGCGTACTGGTCGTTCCCCACGAGGGAGTAGAACCACATGTGCGCCACCTCATGGATGAGGTGGTCACGCGAACTGCCCGCTCCGACCATCAGGTGCTCGGGGAACTCGATGCCGCCCGAGAGGCTCGACGTCACGCCAACGCTGAGGACGGTCGCCGGGTAGGGCCCGTACCGCGCCAAAAAGTCGTCCAGTGCGGCCACCGTATCGGCGAGGCGGCGGTCGGGGTCGTCGCCCGACCCCTCGGCGACGCCCACGATCACCCGCGTGCGCCCACCCTGCGCACTCCCCTCGACCACATCCAGCCGCCCGACGGTCGCTGCCCAGTCGCGGACGGCCCAGGCCTGGAACCGCCCCGGCTCGACCTCCTCGCCGGTGGCGAGCACGGTGAAGCTCTCGGGCGCCCGAACCCGCACGTCGTAGTCCGCCACCTCGCTGGCGACCGACTCGGAGAAGTTCTCGACCGCCGGGCTCGTGTGCCATCCGGCGCCACGGATCCACGACAGCGTGGGCAGAATCGAACCGAGGCGGAGGCTGGAGCCGACCTTGGCGATGCGCTCGTTGATCGGCCCGGGCATGTCGAGTTCGAACGAGAGCCGGACGTCGACGGCGATCCCACCATCGAACCCGCCCTCCCGGGTGAGGACGTAGATGGTCCCGGGCGTTCCCGGGCCGGCGTTGCCGCTCTCGTAGGTGCCCGTCGTGGCCGCGCCGTCGACCGTGGCCTCGACGATCTCCATCCGCCCACCGGCCGCACCCGAGCGGGGCCCGTTGGCCCACAGGCGAAAGACCAGACGATCCGTGCTTTCGGGGGGCGTGAAGACGACGGCGAGCTCGCCGCGCACCGTTCCGGCGTCGGGGTCGACGTCGAGCTCGGCCTGGTAGCGGGGCCGCTCGGGCCAGGGCTCGGGATACGAGCCCTCGAGGCCGCACTCACCTGAGGCGGCCACCAGGGTGGTGGAAGTCGTCGACGCCGTCGTCGAGGTGGTGGCCCGGGACGGATCCGGGTCCGCCTCTGATCCCCCGCACGCGGCGAGCACGACCAGCACGATCCCCACGAGACGGCGCATCGCGGGCAGCGTAGGGGTCACGATGGAGCCCGTGGGCGCAGACTCGATACCGGCCGAGGTGCTCGCCCGACTCGGGCCGGCGCCGGAGAACGTCACCGGGGCCGGACGCAGCGTCGTCCTCGCCGGGAACGGTCTCGTGGTCAAGACCGGAGCCCCCGAGGTCATCGCCAGGGAACGCCTGATCCTCACCCGGCTCGCCGACCAGCTCCCGGTGGAGGTACCACGCCTGCGCGACTCCGCCGAGCGCTGGGTCCTGGTCGACCAGGTGCCTGACGACCAGGCGCCGTGGGAGCGCTCGGAGGTCGAGGCGGCACTGACCGACCTGTCGGCGCTCCACCGTGCTTTCGAGGGGCACCCGATCCTGGACGAAGCCATCCTGCGCGACCCGCTCGGAGCCGACCTCGACGCCAGCCTTGGCTACGCCCGGCGCGTCCCCGGCCTGGACGCAATCCTCGACGGGGCCGCCGCCCTGGCCGCCGATCCGACACCGCTCCTGGAGGCTCTCGCCGGCCCGCCCGTCACCCTCCTGCACGGTGACCCGTGGCCTCTGAACGTCCTCCGACCGGCTCCGGGCCGGCGGGTATGGATCGACTGGGCGGGAACAGCGCGGGGGCCGGCGGCGCTCGACCTGGCGACGTGGCTCGACCAGGCGGCCTGGGTCCTCGATGCGCCGAGGGTGTCCGAGCAGTTCGAGAGGTATGCGCAAGCTGCCGGGGTCGACGACGTGGTGGCGTTCCGACGGGGCGTGGACGCCGCCACGGTCCTCTGGTTCCTGACCATCGACGTCCCCCGGCTACCGGTGATCCGTCACGCGCCCGCCGCCGTCGAGCGACTGCTGGAGCCCCGCCGGCATGCAATGCACCGCCTCGGCTTCGCTTCCTGAACGATCGTCAAGCCGGGTACGGTAGGAACCATGCTTCCCGACTACAGCGAGTACGAGTCGGCGATCGGCCTCGACTGGTACGAGGTCGACCCGAACCTCCGTTTCACCCTCGACCGTCTCCTCCCCGACGCCGACGACCGGGCCTTCGCCGAGGAGCTCGTGAGCCAGTACGGCGACCTGGTGGGCAAGCGCATCGCCCCCCGGGCCGAGGTCACCGACAAGCACGGGCCCGAACTCCGGCGATACGACGCCTGGGGTCAGGACGCGAACGAGGTCGTGCACCACGCCACCTGGCTCGAGAACAAGGCCGACCTGCGCCGCAGCGGCTTCATCGCCGTACCCACGCGCGACGGGCGAGCCGTGCCGGGGCCGGCGATCGCCGCCCGCGCTTACCTCGTGTGTCAGGCCGAGATCGCCATCTACTGCGCCCTCGGCATGACGAGCGGCGCCGCCGGAATCGTCTCCCTGTACGCCCCACCCTCGGTGCGCGACGACCTCGTGAGCCGGCTCACGAGCCTCGACCCCGAGCAAGCGTGGGAAGGCGGCATGTTCCTCACCGAGCGCCAGGGGGGCAGCGACGTCGGCGCCAACACGACCCGGGCCGTCCAGGACGGCGACGAGTGGCGCGTCTACGGCGAGAAGTTCTTCTGCTCCAACGCCGACGCCGAGGTGTTCATCGTGCTGGCCCGCCCGGACGGCGCCCCCGACGGCGTACGCGGTCTAGCGACGTTCATCGTCCCCCGGGTACTGCCCGACGGGCGGGACAACCACTTCCACATCAAGCGGCTGAAGCCGAAGCTCGGCACCCGCGGCGTGCCGACGGCCGAGATCGAGATCGACGGCGCCCTGGCGTGGCTCGCCGGCCGCCCCGATCAGTCGGAGACCGGTGACGCCGCCCGCGACGGCCGGGGCATCAACCGCATGATGGAGATGGTGAACGGAAGCCGCTTCGGGGTGGCCGTCATGGGGCTCGGCAATCACCGGCGCTCGTTCCTGGAGTCCGCCATCTACGCCGCCCAGCGCGAGCAGTTCGGCAACCGGATCGACTCCTACCCGCTCGTTCGCGAGACCCTCGTCGACATGCTCGTCGAGCTGGAGGGGAGCGTGGCGATGACCTTCGAGTGCGCGGCTGCCGAGCGCGCCTCCGGCACCGCCGACGAGGGCCGCCTGCTGCGCCGGATCCTCGTGCCGCTGGCCAAGATCCGGGCCACCCGGGAGGCCATCAACTGGTCGAACCTGGCCCTCGAGGTGCTCGGCGGGAACGGGTACATGGAGGACTGGCCGATCGCCCGGCAGGTGCGCGACGCCCACGCAAACACCATCTGGGAGGGCACCGAGAACATTCTCGCCATCGACGTGCGGCGGGCCATGAAGGGTGAGGCCGCCCACGAAGCGCTCCTGGCCCGGGTCGAACAGGCGCTCGACGCCGCCTCCCCCCACGACGCGCTGGCTCGCCCGGCGGAGTCGGTGGCGACGGGCCTCAAGGAGGCGAGAGAGGCGATCGCCCACTTGGAGAACACCTCCGACGATCTCCAGTCGCTCCACTCGGGGCGCTTCGCCCACCTCCTCGCCGACGTCATCGAGTGCGCGCTCGTGCTCGACGAAGCGGCGTGGTCCCTCGAGCGCGACGGCGACGCCCGCAAGGCGCTCGTCGCCCGGCGCCTCGCCGATCGACGCCTGACTCCACCCCGCGCCCGGGGCATCCTCGACGACGACCGCGCCGCCCTCGACCTCTTCGAGCCCGGATCACGCCGGCGCTCGTGCTGGCCCTCGAGGAGCACCTCGGGGAACCCGTCGATTCGTACGTCAACGGGTCACAGACGGGGCTTGAGGACCACGGGCCGGGCGGCGTCACGCTCGAGTGGCGCCTGCACCCGGCGGAGGCGTTCCATCTCCCCGCTGGCCTGTCGCATTACGAGCTCTGGGAGTCGGTCACGGCGGCGCTGTCCGCCGGGGGAGACGGATCGGCGCTTGCCCTGGGCGACGACGCGCGCACCCTGGCCGAGGTCTGGGACGGCCTGGAGTGCTTCCCTGCCCACGGCGACCCCCTCGAGCCGGGTGAGCTGCGGGGACGGTGCGCGGGAATCCTCGGCGTCGAGCCCGACGCCGCCGGCTACGTCGACCACGAATCCATCGGCGCGGCGTGGGAACAGGCCCGGGGCGCCATCTCGATCACCGAGGCCATCTTCGACCAGCTCCGCCCCTGACTTCTTCGCTTCCTGTCACGACGTGCTGTGGTGCAGCACGTCGTGACAGGAAGCGACCGGGACGATCACGCCCGGCGGCGGGCGACGTACAGGCGAGTGTCGTAGTCGCGATCGACGACTCCACCGGCGCCGTCGATCACCTTCTCGACGGCGTCGAACAGCGCCGTCCGTCGCTCCCCGGCCAGCAGCCGGTGGTCGGACTGGGTTCCGAGGAGCGCCAGGTACTCGGCAGTGTCGAGACGACGGGGGTGGCGGTAGTCGCGCACCTCCACCGCCTCGAATCGCTCGCAGGCGTCGATCTCGACGACCTGCTCGGTCTCCTCGACGGCGGACTCGGCGTACGTGGACCCCGGACCCCAGGTCGGCAGGTCGGGGGCCAGGCGCTCGTAGACCTCGTCGAGACGAGCCCGCAGGTCCGGCGAGCGGTCCCAGTGGGGGAAGTTCCAGAACAGGGCGAGAACTCCTCCGCCGGCAAGGAGGTCTGCCGCTCGGGTGGCGCGGACGTCCGGCGGGACCCAGTGCCAGGCCTGGGCGGCATAGATCAGCGGGTAGCCGTCACCGCCGGCCCACTCCTCGAAGAGACACGGCTCGATCCGAACGCTCAGATAGCCGGCAAGGTTGCGGTGGCAGACCTCGGCCATCTCCGGGGATGGCTCGAGCGCTGTCACCGCGACGCCCCGGGCGGCGAACAGGAGTGTCGCCCGTCCCGTACCCGCTCCGATCTCGAGGGCCCGACCGCCCTCGCCGATGTCCGCAAACGCCAGCACGTCGTCGATCAGCTGGTCGGGGTACGAGGGCCGCACCCGGTCGTAGTCGTCGGCGACTTCGCCGAACACCAACCGCTGCTCGCGCTCGTCCGCGTTCAAAGTCGCGCCGCTCCCGTGTTTGCCACCGCGCCGAGCCGATCGCGGCGACGCTGCATCTCCTCGACACACCGGGTGGTGGTGCGGTCATCGAAGCCGACCTCACCGATCCGGTCCAGCCATGCGGGAGCGATGTCGCAGATGCGATCGAGTGACCGTTCGACCGCCCGCGCACCCACGCCCGTCCGAGCTGCGAAGGTCAAGAAGTCGCGACGTCGAAGCCGGTTCTCGCGACCCTCGAACTCGAGCGCCATCTGGTGGCTGATGGGATAGGGAAGGGTCGTGAGAATGTCGTAGCCCGGCCAGAACCGCACGACGCCGTCGCCCTCCACCAACAGGCTCATGTTCTTGGCGTGCAGGTCCTCATTGCCGACGAGGAAGCTGAACGCCACGAGTTCGATGAGGCGAGCGGTGGCCACGACCGCGGGAATCGCGAACTCCTCACACGCCCGGGCGATCTCCAGCGTTCGCATGCGGTACTTGTCAGCCGGGAAGACGTCGCAGAGCTGGCACCCGTCTTCCAGAGCGAGCCGCACGACGTTGCCGTCGGAACCGACGAGCCGATCGAAGCGCTCCACCAGCAGCCCCGACCGACCGTCGCGGTCATGAACCAGGTGCGCGGCTGCGGTCTCGAGACCACACGCCCGAGCCATTGCCAGGAAGAAGTGCTCGTTCTCGACAATTCGAGGAAACCGGGGTGGGCTGAGTTTCAGGATGGCGGGACCGATCTGGGCCGAGACCGGAAAGCTGATCATGGCGTCGGAGACCTTTTCCTGAACACCTGGGATGGCCGCCGGGTCATGGTCGCTGACCCGGGTTGAGACGCTTCGCTCGAGCAACTCCTCGAACGACACGTCGGACCACGAGGCGACGGCCTGTCGCTCGCGGACCGGCGGCTCCGAACCGGCGGGCAGCACCCGCACATCTCCCACGCAGTCGGCGCCGACGGCAACGAGCAAGCTCAACATGTCGTCGGCCGAGGTCTTTACTCGGGCGACGAGCGCCTGCAAGCGCCCTCCCTCGGGGAGCAGGTTGGCGAAGAACGGCGGGACGCTGCCGCCCCCGGCGACGACGGGCTGGTCCGTGACGGGGAGGCGGAACCCGACCGCGGGGCCACCCTCGCGCCGATACGTGTCGAGGTACGTGAACTCGATGGTGCCGCCGCGTCGGGTCAGGCGACCGGCGAGGTGATCGCCCTTGTAGACGTCGGCCACATCGACCCGGGAGGCGATGGACCGAGTGGAGGCCCCGGGATCAGAACTCATCTGGCACCACGATCGCCCCCCGACCGGGCTCGAGTCGCAAACCCAGCCCGAGGGTGGCGAGAACCTGCTGCAAGACGTCCAGCCGGACGGTTGCTTTTCCCCGTTCGATCGTGCGGACCGTGCGCTCGGAGCATCCCGCGAGGTCGGCGACCTCCTGCTGGCTCAGCCCGAGTCGCCGACGACGAAGGCGGATGGCGCCACCGAGTGCGCCAACCCCGGCCCCCGCACCCGTGGAACCTCCGGCACGATCGTGCTGATTCTGGGAGTTCATCGGCACGATGATACCGATATTTCTTGAATTCGGCACGATATTTCTGCTTCAAGGGCTGCGGCAGGAGTTTTGTCGGTAATGGCCAGGATATCGGCATGATCATGCCGATCCGAGGCTGCGGACAGGGTCTTCTCGGCTGCCCCTCAGCGCTCAGATCTCGAAGACTTCGTGCTCGCCGCTCACCGTGAGGCCCGGCTGGGGGCCACCGCTCACGACGTGGAGGTCGGAACCCAACGCCACGACCGCCAGCCCGTGCCGGGGCACCGACAGCTCGGCCACGATCTCCCACTTGCCGCCCCGGAGGCACTCGATCGGTGCGATGGTTCCCGCCGGCTCCTCACCCCCGGCCACGCATGGCACCCGGTCAACCGTGGCCGCCCCGATGCCACCGCGCGATCGATTCAACGCCGGCCCCGCCTCCCAAGCCGTCGCACCCTGCCGCAGCACCTCGACAGAGGTGAAGTTGTCGGGCGCCCGGCCGGCGATGGCATAGACGTCGTCACCGACGGCGGTCATGGCGAAGTGCTCCCGCACCTGGGCCATGGACGGGCCGGGGGCCCAGGCCTCGGCGCCCGCAGTCAGCACTTCCGTCGTCGCCAACACGCCGGAGCCAAGGGCTCCACCTGCGACCACGATGCGATCCTCGGTGGCGGCCGCGGAGAGCGCACCCCGCGCCGTGGCCAGCGGTGGCTCCTCGCTCCAGTCCGTGTCGCCGGTCCCGAGGCTGAACACCCGCGCCGAG
>JACPCJ010000032.1 GCA_016179865.1 Actinomycetota bacterium
AGCAGTGAGGAACCTGGCCTCGCCGTCGGCTTCTTGGAGGAGGGGCTGCTACTTGAAGCGCCACTCTCCTACTACCGAGAGCAACTCGCGCAGGAGCAGGACCGCTTTCAAGCGCGCCGCGCCAGCCCCTTCGTCGGTGGCGTGTCAGCGACGGCGCTCCACGGCAGCGACGTCCTATTGGTAGCAACCAACCACGCGGAGCTAGTCCGGCTGAAAAGCGACTGGCAAACGATCGAGACGATGTTGCCGTTCGACACCGCTGACAACGAGAACCTGCCGCTCATCGGCTACGGATCACTCCTCATCGACGGTGACATGTTGCTCGTCAGCTATCGGTTCGGCAAGACGGTCGGCATCTCCGAGGTCGATCTTCGCTCCTGGCGGCTCGTCCGCCAACAGTTCTACGCCGATCGCTTCGCCGCCTTTCCTCAGGCATGTTTTCTCAACGATCAACAACTGGCGCTCGTAACGACCGAGGGCGTGAGCGTGGTTGATCGAGCCACATTGGCCGAGCGCCAGTTCGTGCGACTCGAGGGAGGCCCAGTCGGCTTGGCCTGTGTAGAGGGTGCCGCATGGATCACAGACACGTATGCGGCGCGTGGATGGATCGTCGATGCGAGCGGATCGCTGAGCGCGTCCTTCTCATGGGCGGGCCGGGGCAGCAACACGCTTGCCTACAGCATCGAGCGCGAGCGCGTGTACGGCACGGATCCAGTCGGAAAATCGCTCTTTGAGTGCGATGTGAAGACGCGGGCTTGCACCGCGAGCGACCCGATCGGTGACAAGCCAACGAATCTCCTTGTTGATGGTGACACGGTCTATGTGACCCTGGAACTCTCGGGGGCCGTCGCCCTCGTCAGGGCGGATGATCTAAAACTCACCGGGCGAGTCGGATTCCCGGGCTCACCCCGGACGCTGACGCTCATTCCCTCACCGTAGGGACGACCAAAGAATTGTCAGGATCAACTGTTTGGGGTTGCAGGTGTCGCACGGAGCGTCAATCGCCGGCGTCGTGCACGACGCGGTGAAGCCGGTCGAGCTGGTCGTTGGTGCCGATGGCGATCACCGTCATTCCCGGCTCGAGGCGGGTCTCGGGCTCGGGGTTGGTCAGGAAACGCGCGTCGGTGCCGCGGAGGGCGAGAAGCAGCGCCCCGGTTTGGTCGCGGATGTGGGCCTCGCGGATCGACATGCCGGCGACGGGGGCGGTCTGTGGAAGCATGAGTTCCTCGAGCCGATACTCGACGGCGCCGGCACCGTGCATGACCACGTCGAGGAAGTCGGACACCGCGGGCTGGAGGGCGAAGGCGGCGATGCGGCGGGCGCCGATCTCTTGGGGGTTGATGACCCGGTCAGCCCCGGCCCGCGCGAGTTTGGGCTCGCTGGCCTCGGCGCGGGCTCGGGCCACGATGTGGAGGCCGGCGTTGGCAGCGCGCCCGGACAGCACTACGTAGACGTTGTCGGCGTCGGTGGGCAGCGCCGACACCAGGATGCGCGCTCGGTCGAGGCCAGCACGTTCCAGGGCGTCGTCGTCGGTGGCGTCGCCCTCGACGACGGCGAACCCGGCTTCGGCCGCCGCACGGGCGCGCTCGGGATTGCTGTCGACGACGACCACCCCAACCGGCGTGTCGAGGAGGCGGGCGACGATTCGCCCCACTCGGCCATACCCGCACACCACTGCGTGCCCCGAGAGATCGGAGATCCGACGTTCCATCCGGCGCCTCCCGATGCGACCGAGTTGATTCTCGACGACGACTTCGAACAGCGCCGTGACCGTATAGAGCATGGCGCCGACGCCGAAGAGGATGACGAAGATCGTGAAGAGCTGGGACCGCCCCTCGATCGGGTGCACTTCGCGAAAGCCCACCGTAGAGATGGTGAGGACGGTCTGGTAGAGGGCCTCGAGGATCGTGAAATCCTCGACGATGGCGAACCACGAGACCCCGGCGGCGACAATGCCAGCCAGGATCGTCAAGCCAAGGCCGACCCGTCCTCCGCTCTGAAGGGCCGCTTGGGCCCGGCTTCGGGACAGCATCGCGGGCTCGTCTAGGTCGCGAAGTCCTCGGGCTGGACCTGGTCGAGAAACTCCCGGAATTGCGCCACCTGCTCCTCCTCGTCGTCGGGTTCCAAGACGACGCCGGCCTCCTCGAGGACGGACTCGTCGGCGAAGATCGGTACCGGCTCGGCTTGGCGAACGGCGAGGGCGATGGCGTCCGAGGGGCGGGAGCTCACCCGGTAGACCTCGCCGTGCTGAACGAGCTCCAGCTCGGCGTAGAAGGTGCCGTCGCGCAGTTCGGTCACATTGACCTGGTGAAGCGTGATGCCCAGCTCGCGCCACGTGCTGGTGACGAGGTCGTGGGTCATGGGCCTCGGGGTCTCGATCCCCTGGAGGGCGTAGACGATGGCGGTGGCCTCAGGTTGACCGATGAAGATGGGCCTCCTGCGACCCGATATTCAGCGACCGGTCGTGCAGCGCTACGCGGGAGCCACCCTACCATCGCCGTCTCCCGGCCTGTTTCCCGCTCAGAGGGCCGCTCGGGCCCTGGTTTGTGCTCAGGGCCGCTCGGGAGCGAAGAGCTCCCCCACATGGAGGTCGGGATCATCGGCGAGGGGGCGCGGATCGACGGTGATGATCCGGTCGAGGTTGCGGTAGCGCTCCTGGAAGTCCAGCCCGTATCCGAGGACGAAGTCGTCTTCGAGTTCGAAGCCCCGGTAGTCGACGTCGACGGGGACAATGCGCCGTCGGGCGCGGTCAAGAAGTGTGCACACCCTGACTCGCTTCGGCGTGAGGGCACGGAGGTGCCCGAGCAGGAAGGTGGCGGTGAGCCCGGTGTCGACGATGTCCTCGACCAGGACGACATCGAGGCCGGCGATGTCACCCTCGAGGTCCTTGACGATCCGGACCCTCCCGCTGTCGGGGGCGAATCGGGAGATGGCGAGGAAGTCCACGGTCACGGGCACATCGACCGCCCGTACGAGATCGGCGAGAAACATCACCGAGCCCTTGAGGACGGCCACGAGCAGGACTCCCTCGGGGTGGTCGCGCGAGATCTCGCTCCCCACTCGCACGACCGCGGACTCGATCTGACCCTGATCGAACAGGACGGCGGGCGCCACGGCCCGGCTACTCGCCGAAAGCGGAACGCAGGGCGAGCCGCAGGAGCGCAGCCCGCATCCCGCCACCCAGGCGGGCAAGATCGCCGACCGTCTCCCGAGCCTGCTGACGGGCGTCGGGGTTTTTCTGCAGGAGCAGAGGGGTCACGAGTTGGCCGACGAAGGTGGCCTCGCGCTCGGCAAAGGTCTTGTACATGCGCAGGTGGCGGGCCTCGACGCCGTGGCGCAGGAACCCGCGGGCGAGCCGGGCGATCACGAGGGCTTGCTCGTCGTACAGGGCGTCCTCACCTGTGACCCGGGGCGGAGGCAGGAGTCCGTAGCCCTCGAGTTCGGCGAGCAGCTTCTCGTCGAGCCCGGTGGCGCGCGCGAGTTCCTCGCGCGTGAGGGCCGTCTCGCCCGCTCCCTCCTCGTCCTCCCCGATCACCTGGTCGAGCGCATGATCGCCCGGGAGCGCGCCGAGGGCTTTCCCATCCCCAGATGAGAGGTCAGCTCCCCCTCGGGCCCGCGGGGGTGGCTCGACGGTGCTGACCGCCTCCTCTTCCTCGATCTGGGCCAGGCGGCTCTTGATCACCTTCAGGGGAAGGAAGTGGTCGCGCTGCTGGAGGAGAATCCACCGAAGCCGTTCGACGTCGGGCTCGTAGAACTTTCGGTAGCCCGAGGGTGTGCGTTCGGGGGCGATCAGACCCTGGCTCTCGAGGAAGCGGATCTTGGAGACGGTGACGTCGGGGAAGTCGCCCTTCAAGAGATCCAAGACCTCGCCAATAGAACGATGGTCAGTCATCGGGTCGCCGCCTGTCCTTGAACGACGGGCGGCTGCCCCGCTGCCCGGGGCGCCCATTTCTGGTTCGTTCGCTGACGCTCACTCACGCTGACACCTCAAGGTCGCTTGTGTCGCCGTAGAAGACGAGGCGAAACCGGCCGATCTGAATCACGTCTCCATTGCGGAGACTCGAACGTTCGACGCGCTTGCGGTTGAGGTAGGTGCCGTTCAGGGACCCGGCGTCGCGGATCTCGAACACGTGGCCGGTGCGCTGGATCTCAGCGTGGGACCGCGAGACGGTGATGTCGTCGAGCAGGATGTCGGCCTCGGGGTGCCGTCCCAAGCGGACGAGGTCCTGGTCGATCAGGTACCGGCTCCCGGCGTTGGGACCGCGCTGCACCACGAGGAGGCCGGTCCCGGCGGGCAACTCGGCGAGTGAAGCGCCGTCGTCTTCCCCGACGGCGGCGAAGCTTGCCGTCGTGTCGTCGGCGACGTCGCCCTCGAGAGCTGCACCACAGGATGAACAGAATGCGGATCGGGACGGGTTCTCGTGCCCGCACCGGTTACAGAACACGCCAGAAGGCTACTGACGCCCTTGGGCTCCGGCAACGAACGACCTCGACCTGAAGTCGAGGTCGAGGTCGAGGGCCTCGGCGAAGCCGGCGGCGAGGGCGTCCCCGAGGGCCTCCGGGCGGGTTTCCGAACCCAGCTCGGCCAGGGTGATCGTCGCCCCCCGGAGCCGCCGGTGGGCGTGAGTCCGCGCTTCTCTCGTTTCGAAGACGAGAAGGTCGGATTCGTCGAAGGCGAGGCGGTCGAGGAGCACCGAGCCGTGCTGGAGTACCGCTCCCCCGCGTCGCACCTGGGCAGAGCCGACCAGCTTTCGTCCGCGCGCACGAAGGTCGGATCCACGTTCGCTGCTGAAGCACGCCGGACCCGCGGGGCCCCGGTGGCGAGCGACTTCTGCCGAGACACCGACCCGAGCGAGGCCGGCGATGAGCCCCCGGGCGATGGACCCGTATACGGCATCGACCGAGCCTTCCCTCCCGCCGGGGCGCGCAAGGGCGATGGCGTAGGTCAGGTCGGACCCGTGGAGGAGGGCTTGACCGCCGGTCGGCCGCCGCACGACGTCGACGTCGAGTGTCCGGCAGGCGTCGAGGTCGACCTGGTCTTCGGGCTGAAATCTCCCCAGCGACAACGCGGGACGCTGCCACCGGTAGAGGCGGAGCTGCATCGGCCCGCCCCCCTCGACGGCGTCGAGGAGCGCGAGATCGGCGCCCATCTGATCGCTGGCGTCGAGCGGTGTGTCGAGGTCGTCATGGAAGTCACAGGGCACCAGCACCGGCGTACTTACTCCTCCTCGAGGAGCTTTCGGTAGGCGGCGGCATCGAGAAGCTCGGAGACGCTGCCGGGATCGGTGGCCTGGATCACGCAGAGCCAGCCCTCTCCGTACGGGGAGTCGTTGATCTTCTGCGGGGCGTCACCGAGGTCGGTATTCACGGCGACGACCTCGCCCGCGACCGGCGCGTAGATGTCGGAC
This sequence comes from Actinomycetota bacterium, assembly GCA_016179865.1. Classification (GTDB taxonomy): domain Bacteria; phylum Actinomycetota; class Acidimicrobiia; order IMCC26256; family JACPCJ01; genus JACPCJ01. The sequence goes on from JACPCJ010000032.1 coordinate 5,409, forward strand.
ACCGACTTGGTCGATTCGACCTCGCAGAACGCCTCGCCCGCCGCCACCGTGCGTCCCACCTCGGGGAGTTCGACGTAGACGATGTCGCCCAGAGCATCCTGCGCGTAATCGGTGATGCCCACGGTCACGCGGGCATCACCGACCCGGGCCCACTCGTGCGACGGGAGGTAGCGGAGGTCTTCGGGGATGTTCATGGCGCGAGACGCTACACGCCGCGCACGTCAGCGCAGGATGGTCCGGATCCGGCGGGCGTACTCCTCGAGGAGGCGGCGGGCGTCGTGGTCGCTCGCCGCCTCCGCCCACAGTCGGGTGAGAGGTTCGTCGGCGTCGGGGGCGATGAGCACCCACCCGTCGGGGTGGATGACCTTGACGCCGTCGACGAGGACGGTCTCCCGGTCCTTCACCCATTCCAGGATGCTGCGCATGACCGTCCCCTTTTGTTCCCACGGGGTGGGCACGGCTTCCTCCACGACGTGAACCGGCGGCAGCCCGCGAACCACTTCGGAGAGGCGGCGACCTGACGCCGCGAGAAGGTCGAGCGTCTTTGCGAAGGAGGCCATGGCGTCGAACGCGGAAAGGAAGTCCGGCCACACGAACCCCCCGTCGAGGCTGGCCGCGAACTGCACCTGCTCCTGCGCCGCCGTCTCCATCAGGTCGGCGGGGGCGAGCTTGGTCCACACCACGCTGGCGTCGTGGGCCTCGGCGATGGTGACGACGCCCGAACTCGTCGACACCGGGACCGCGATCTGGGCCGCCGGGTGGTGTTGGGCCACCATCTCGGTGAGGGCCAGCAGCGCCTGGTCGTGCCGCAAGACCTGGCCCTCGTCGTCGACCAGGATGATGGTCTCGCCGTCGGGGTCGAGCACACACCCCAGGTCGCTGCCCGACGTCCGCACCAGTTCCCCGATCCGGTGGGCCCGGACGGCGGCGTCGTCGACGTGGGTGGCGGGGGCGGTGGCGGCGTAGGGGTTGACGGCGAGCACTTCGGCTCCGAGCTTGGACAGGAGCGCCGGCATCACCATCGAGGTCGACCCGAACGAGTAGTCGAGGACGGCCTTGATGCCCCGGTCGCGCAGGCGGGGGCCGTCAATGGAGCGTTCCAGCGCCGCGGTGTAGAACTCGACCGAGCGGGGCGGGAACACGAGGTCGCCGATGTCACCGGCGAAGGCCCGGCGGAAGTCTTCTCGCGTCAACTGGCGTTCGATCTTGCGCTGGGCGGCGTCGGTGAGGTCTTTCCCGTCGGCGTCGAAGAACCGGATCTCGACGCTCTGGGGGTCACCGGGGGCAAGGCGGACAGTGATCCCTCCGCTCGCCCGGTCGTTGCGCACCTGGAAGCGGGTGAGGGGCACCGGCGCCAGCTCGAGGTCGTCGACGTGGATGCCCGACAAGTTGAGGGCCCCCTGAACGACGCGCTTCAGCGCTCGGGCGGTGCGGCTCGTGTCGCGGCTGACGGTGACGACGGCGCCCTTCTTCAGCGTGCTGCCGTAGGCCACCGCGAGGCGGACGGCCAGTTCCGGGCCGATGTCGACGTTGGCCAGGCCGGCGACGCCGCGCCTCCCGAACAGGCTGCGTGCCCCACGACTTTCCCACACGATGGAGGAATTGACGACGGCGTCGTCCTCGATCGTCTTGAACGGATACACCTTCACGCCGGGGTTCACCACGGCGTGTTCACCGACGAAGCACTCGTCGCCGAGCACCACCCCCTCTTCGATGCGGGCGGCTTGACGGAGGTCGCACGCCCGGCCGACGACGCAGCCACGGAGCCGGGTTGCCGGCCCGAGGTAGGTGTGGTCGTGCACCACGGCGCGCTCCAGCGACGCGTCGTGCCGAACGATGACGTCGCTCCCGAGCACGACGTGACCGCCAATCCGGGCCCCCGCCTCCACGCGGCAGTTGTCGCCGATGACGGCGGGGCCCTCCAGCGCGGCGCCGGGGTCGACCTCGGCGCCCTCGCCGAGCCACACACCCTCCCGGATGCGGAATCCGGGGATCTCGATCTCGACCTTGCCCGAGAGCGCGTCGCGATGGGCCTGAAGGTAGGCCTCCGGGTTTCCCACGTCTTCCCAGTAGCCGTCGGACACGTGGCCCAACAGGGGCAGGTTCTTCTCGAGGAGGGAAGGAAAGACCTCGCCCGAGAAGTCGACCGGGCGGCCGGCCTCGATGAACTCGAGCACCTGGGGGTCGAGGACGTAGATGCCGGTGTTCACGGTGTCGGAGAACACCTCTCCCCAGCCCGGCTTCTCAAGAAAACGCTCGATGGAACCGTCGTCGCGGATGATCACGATCCCGAATTCGAGGGGGTTCTCCACCCGCTTCAAGGCGATGGTGGCGGCGGCACCGGCCTGTTGGTGAGCCTTCATGACCTCGGTGAGATCGATGTCGGTGAGGACGTCGCCAGAGATGACGAGGAAGGTGTCGTCGAGTTCGCTGGCGGCATTGCGCACTGACCCTGCCGTTCCGAGGGGCTCCTCCTCGAGCGCGTACCGGAGTCGGCAGCCGAACTCTTCACCGTCACCGAAGTAGTTGCGGATCTGGTTGGCGAGATAGGCGACGGTGACGACGATCTCGTCGAACCCGTGGCTGGTCAGGAGCCGGACGACGTGCTCCATCATGGGCCGGTTGACGACCGGCAGCATGGGCTTGGGTGCGTTGCTGGTCAGGGGCCGCAGCCGTGTTCCTTCTCCCCCGGCCATGATGACGGCCTTCACGACGCGACTCCCTCGGACGAACCCCTCGCGGCCAGCGCGCTCGGCACAAGCTGGATGTACCGCGCGGCGGCCACGTAGCTGAGGACGACGCCGGGGATGGCGCACCCCCAGCCCAGGAACCGCCAGAGATCCTCGGTTGCCAGCCCCGCCTCGGCCAGCAAGAAGAAGGGGAAGGCGAACATCAAGGCGAAGGCGCCGGCCTTCCCGACCCAGAGCACGTCGATGCGGGCGGCTCCCGCGGCCGCGAGCCCCAGAACGGCCAGGGAGATCGCGACCTCCCGCACGATGACGGGCCAGAACACGAGCCCGGGTACGGCCCCGTCAGCCCACATGGCGATGGCCGCCGTGGCGAGCAGGATGCGGTCAGCGGTCGGGTCGAGGACCTTGCCGAGTTCTGACACCAGTCCAAAGCGCCGGGCGACGAACCCGTCGACCCAGTCAGTAGCGCCCAGCACCGCGAGCAGGGCTGCCGCTCCGACCCGCGAGTCGCGACCGAAGAGGAGCCACAGGAAGAGGGGTACGCACAAGAGGCGACCCACCGAGAGCAGGTTCGGGATTGTGAGGACACGGTCGGTGTCGGCGGGAAGCTGCACCGGCTCATCCATGGGTCCGAGTGTACGTGCAGGCTATCGGCCCATCTCCAGGAGGTCGTCGGGGCGGACTCGGGCGACGGGAAGTCCGCGGGATCGCAGCGCCGTCAGATCTCCGGCAGCCTGAGCCGCCTTGAGCCGGCCGAAGCTGTACCCGGCGCCGGGGATCTCGACGTCCCGTGGGTCGTCTCCGACGACTTGGATGAAGACGCCAGTGGGCGGCCCGCCCTTGTGGAGCTGGCCGGTCGAGTGGAGGTATCGCGGCCCGAGCCCGAACGTGGCCGCCACCCCGAGGTGTTGCCCGAGAGCGAATGTGGCCTGCCGCAGCGCAGGGGCGAGGTCGCCGCCGGGGTCGACGAAGGCCTGCACGGCCAGGTACCCGCCGGGGGCGAGGTGGTCGAGCGACGGCCCGAGAGGCGTCACGGCGAGGTCGGCGTCGCCCTCGGCCAGGACCTGTTGAGTGGCCTGTTTCGCCGCCTC
>JACPCJ010000033.1 GCA_016179865.1 Actinomycetota bacterium
GCGGCGCAGGATCTGCGCCTCCGGGGTCTGGAGCCCCTGGAGCCGGACGAGGTCGACGCTGAACCCGCCCTGGAGATCGATCGTGCGGGCGTCGGTGAGGTCGATGGCCTCGTCGCGGGGCAGGAGTTGCTCGGACGGCACCCCGTACACGGCGGCCAGCCGAATGAGCCGCGGCACCGAGATTGCCCGCTCGCCGCGCTCGTAGGCGCCGAGCACCGAGGCCTTGAACTCCTTGCCGGAGAGGGCCTCGACCTCCTGGAGCGAGAGCCGCTTCTGGCGCCGGATGGCGCGCAGCCGCTCACCGATTCCATCGGAAAGCCCGTCAGGGATGAATTCGTCAGTCTCCACCATTTGCCCCTGCCTCACATTGAGCTTCATCAGCCGCACCCCCAATGGGGGGTTGATGGCTCGACGATGCTGCCTCCCGCTGTGGCACCGTCACGGTACCACATTCGCGCGGAGAGCGGTTGGATTGCGCACAGAAATGTTCGACACGCGCGCTTCGATGTCCTTCCGCCGCTCAGCGCTGCAACGTAGCGGGAGCATGGTATCGGATTATCTGCCCTGAGCGCGTACTGATCCGACAAAAGGGCCGTTATTGAAACGCGGACCGGATACGTCCCAGCAAGGAGTTGTGCTCGGGGCCGACGGCCTCGCCTCGGAGTTCGGCCAGGCGGCGAAACAGCTCGACTTCTTCATCACTCAGGCGCTCGGGGATATCGATCTCGACGGAGATGAGCAGGTCGCCTCGGCCCCCTCCCCGCAGGTGGGGCACGCCGCGTCCGCGGAGGCGGAAGACCGCCCCATGGGACGTGCCCGGCGGGATGACGAGTTCTTCGACCCCGTCGAGGGTGTCGACCTCCACGGTTGCGCCCAGGACGGCCTGGCTGATGGCGATCCGCACCGGCCGCACCAGGTCGTCACCCACCCGCTCGAACCCGGGCTCCACCCGCACGCTGACGCTGACATAGAGGTCTCCCGGGAACCCGCCGCGGGGCGCCGCCGGCCCGCGGCCGGCGAGGCGGAGGCGTTGCCCGGAATCAATCCCCGCCGGGACGTCGACTTGGAGGCGCTTGAGCCGGGTCACCCGGCCCTCGCCGCCGCATTCAGAACAGGGCGAATGGATGACCTTGCCCGCGCCCCGACACGCTGAGCACGTCCGCGCTGAGACAATCTGGCCCAGGATCGACCGCCTCAGTTCGCGGACTTCACCCGCCCCGCCACATGCATCGCAGGGCGAGGGATACGTCCCGGGCTTCGCTCCTGAGGCGCCGCAAGCCTCACACTCCACCGGGAGGCGCATCTCGATCGTCTTCTCAGCCCCGAACGCCGCCTCGGCCAGATCGAGCTCGACCCGCACTTCGGCGTCGGGCCCGCGGGCGGGGCCGCTCGGGCGCCGAACCCCGAAGGGATCGCCCCCAAAGAACGCCTCGAAGAGATCGCTCAGCCCCACGCCGACGAAGGGGTCGCCGTTGGCGGCGACGCCCGCTTCGCCGAAGCGGTCGTAGCGGGCCCGCTTGTCGGGATCACTCAGGGTCTCGTACGCCCGGGCGATGGCTTTGAACCGCCCCTCAGCCTCGGGATCGTCGGCCGCCACGTCGGGGTGGTACTGCCGGGCAAGCCGGCGAAAGGCTCGCTTGATCTCCTCGGGCGGCGCGTCCCGCTCGACGCCGAGGAGCTCGTAGAAGTCGTCCAACGCCCGCTCAGCCCGTCAAGTGCCGAGCGAGGCTCTCCGACACCGTCGTCACCGCAGCCATGGCCCTGGTGTAGTCCATCCGCGTCGGCCCGAGGACGCCGACCGTGCCAGCCACCCCCTCGCCGACCGTTACCGGCGCCAGGATGATCGAACATTCGCGCAGGGCGACCTCCCGGTTCTCGGCTCCGATCCGCACCGTGACCCCCGAGTCGATGAGGCTGTGGGCCAGGCTCACCACCAGAAATTGCTGTTCCAGCAAGCCGAGGAGCCGCGAGACGGCCTCGATGGCGCTGAAGTCGCTGGCCTCGGCGGCGATGTTGGACGTCCCCCCAACGTAGACCGGCTCGTTGCCGGCCCCCGCCCCCCGATCCCTCAGGGCGCCAAGCGCTCTCGCGGCGAGGTCGTCCGCCGCTCGGTCGCCCGTGGGGACCGGCTCCTCGATGGCGGCGAGCGGCTTGCCGATGGCGGCGGTCGCCACGACGCCCTGGGCGACCCTCACGGCGTCGTCAGCGCCGCCGTCGTCAAGCTGCAGGAGCGTCTTCTCGACGGCGCCGTTGGAAAGAACGGCGACCGCAAGCACGGCGTCGGGGTGGAGGACGACCAACTGGATCGTCACCACCGTGGTGGACGCCGCTCCCGGGCCGACGACGAGGGCCGCGTGCTCGGTGATGCGCGCAAGGAGCTGGCTCGTCTCGTGCAGCGTCTCCTCAACCGCCGCCTGCGCGGTGGCAAAGAACTGCGACACGGTGTTGGCGTGGGGCGGGCCGAGCGACTCGACCCGAGCCAGATGATCCACGAAGTAGCGGTAGCCGCGATCGGTGGGGATGCGCCCTGCCGACGTATGCGGCTGGGCGAGATAGCCCTCTCGCTCGAGCACTGCCATGTCGTTGCGCACCGTGGCGCTCGAGACGCCGAGGCGGCGGCGCCGAGTCACGGTCGTAGACCCGACGGGCTCCGCCGTGGTGACGTACTCCTCGACGACGGCGCGCAGCACAGATTCCTTGCGCTCGTCGAGCCGGTCGTCGGTCACATGCGCCGAGCGGTCGGTCATCCATCGCTCCGAAAATCGCCCCCAACGGGAACTACTAGCACTCGATACTACCGAGTGCTAACCGCCGTCACGGGTCCGAGGGGCCAGCAGGTCGGGAGCCAGGCGGACCGTCACCTCGGACGCCAGCAGCCGGCCCTGGCGGGTCAGCACCACGTGATCGCGCTCGCGCGACACGAGGCCGACGTCGACGAGTTGTGCGGCGGCCGCTTCTCGCCCCGGATCGAGCATCGCTCCCTGCTTCGTCCGAATGGCGAGCATCGTGGCTTCGGCACGGGCCTGGGCGGCATCGAGGCGCTCGTCCCCGGCCTCGGGGGAGCCGCCGTGCGCGAGGGCAGCGATGTACCGCTCGGGTGAATGCACCGTCCACCAACGGCGCCCGCCGGTGTAGCCGTGGGCCGCGCAGCCGATGCCGAGGTACTCGCCACCCTCCCAATAGCACCGGTTGTGCCGGCACTCGAAGCCCGGCCGGGCCCAGTTCGAGATTTCATACCAGGCGAGCCCCGCAGCCGTGAGCAGGTCGTCGGCGCGTTCGTACTTCAGGGCCTGGTCGTCGTCGTCGGGAGGCGCCGCGCTGCCCCGGGTCACGCGCTCTGCGAGCCGAGTGCCGGGCTCGACGGAGAGGGCGTAGGCCGACACGTGAGGGGGCGCGAAGGCGAGGACACGTTCGACGGTGGCGCTCCACGACGGGAGGGACTCGCCGGCGGACCCGTAGATGAGGTCGACGTTCCACGAGTCAAACCCGATCTCGCCGATCCAGCCGATCGCCCGCTCCACGCCGGCCGGGTCATGGGTGCGGCCCAAGGTGGCGAGGACGGCGGGGTCCATCGACTGCACGCCGAGGGAAACACGGTTGACACCCCCGGCGCGGTAGGAGCGGAGCTTCGCCGAGTCGACCGAGTCCGGGTTGCATTCGACGGTGACCTCGGCGCCCGGCGCCAGGGGGATGGCGTCGAGGATGCGGAGCAGCAACCCGGGATCGAGGAGCGACGGGGTGCCCCCGCCGAAGAAAACGCTGGTCGCCGACGTCAGCTCGCCTTCCCGGTACCGCCGGGTGACGTCGGCGACACAGGCATCGACGTAGGCGGTGGCGAGCTGACTCCGGTCGGTCCAGGTCGCGAAGGCGCAGTAGTCGCAACGCTCGGCGCAGAACGGGATGTGCACGTAGACGCCGAACTGGCTGGGAGTGCCCATGGGTCCTTCAGTCCTCCAGCCGCAGCGCCCGGATGAACGCATCCTGGGGGACCTCGACGGTGCCGATCTGCTTCATGCGCCGCTTGCCTTCCTTCTGGCGCTCCAGCAGCTTGCGTTTGCGCGTAACGTCACCGCCGTAGCACTTGGCGATCACGTCCTTGCGCTTCGCCTTGACCGTCTCGCGAGCGATGATCCGCCCCCCGACCGCGGCCTGGATCGGCACGTCGAAGAGCTGGCGGGGGATCAGCTCGCGCAGTCGGTCCACCATGCGCCGCCCGTACTCATACGCCTCGTCCCGGTGGACGACGGTGGAGAAGGCGTCGACCTGCTGGGCGTTGAGCAGGACGTCGACCTTGACGAGGTTCGACACCCGGTAGCCCAACGGGTCGTAGTCGAGGCTGGCGTAGCCCCGGGTGCGCGACTTCAGCTGGTCGTAGAAGTCGAGGACGATCTCGGCCAGGGGAAGCTCGTAGATCAGCTCGGCCCGGTCGGTCGACAGGTACTCGATGCCCTTCTGCTCCCCGCGGCGCGACTCGCACAGGTCGATGAGGGTGCCGAGGTACGGCGCCGGGGTGAGGATGGTGCAGCGGACGTAGGGCTCCTCGATGGCTTCGAGACGACTCGCTTCGGGGAGCGCCGACGGGTTGTCGACGACCTCCACCGTCCCCCCGGTGGTGTGTACCCGGTACTCGACGTTCGGCGCCGTGGCGACGAGTTCGAGGTCGTATTCGCGCTCGAGGCGCTCTCGCACGATCTCCATGTGGAGAAGACCGAGAAAGCCGCAACGGAAGCCGAACCCAAGGGCCCCCGACGTCTCGGGCTCGTAGGTGAACGAGGAGTCGTTGAGGCTCAGCTTCTCGAGCGCTTCGCGCAGGTCGGCGAAGTCGTCGCCCACGACCGGGTAGAGGCCGCAGAAGACCATGGGCTTGGGGTCTTGGTAGCCGGCCAGCGGCTCGGCGGGCCGGGCCTGCTCGGTGACGGTCTCCCCCACCCGCGCCTGACCGACGTCCTTGATGCCGGCGATGAGGTATCCGACTTCGCCGGGCCCGAGTTCCGCCACGGCGACGGGCTTGGGGGTCCGGACGCCGATCTCCTCGGCGTCGTGGATCTTCCCCGTCTGGACGAACCGCAGGCGGGCCCCCGACGTCAGGACGCCGTTCACCACCCGTACCGACGAGATCACCCCCCGGTAGTTGTCGTAGATCGAGTCGAAGATGAGGGCCTGAAGTGGAGCGTCCGGATCGCCACCGGGAGGCGGAACGCGCTCGATGACGGCGTCAAGGAGTTCGGGGACGCCCGCGCCGGTCTTGGCCGAGATGCGCAGGCACTCGTGCGCGGGAAGACCCAGCACACGCTCGATCTCGCCCGCCACCCGGTCAGGATCAGCCTGCGGGAGGTCGATCTTGTTGAGGGCGGCCACGATCGTCAGGTCGTTCTCGAGGGCGAGGTAGCAGTTGGCGAGGGTCTGGGCCTCGATGCCCTGCGAGGCGTCGACGAGAAGGACGACGCCTTCGCAGGCGGCGAGGGAGCGGCTGACCTCATACGAGAAGTCGACGTGCCCGGGGGTGTCGATCAGGTGGACAAAGTGGTCGCCGTGCTGGAGGCGCACGTTCTGCGCCTTGATCGTGATCCCGCGCTCGCGCTCGAGGTCCATGGAGTCGAGGTACTGCGCCCGCATGTCGCGGGCCTCGACGGCGCCGCAGATCTCGAGCAGCCGGTCGGCGAGCGTGGACTTGCCGTGGTCCACGTGCGCAATGATCGACACGGCCCGCTGCCGCTCGAGGGGGATGGCCATCGGACGGGAGCGTAGCGACCCGGAAATGGCGCCCCGCTCGGCGGGTCGCCCCCTCGCGCCCGAGCACGGGACGCGAAGGCACCGCTGCTACCCTGAGCGCCCTCATGGCCAACATCAAGTCCCAGATCAAGCGCAACCGTCAGAACGAGACGCGGCGCCTGCGTAACAAGGCCGTTCGCACCGAGCTGAAGACGCGAGTGAAAACCGCTGCCTCCGCCATCGATTCCGGGGCTGACGACGCAGCCGAACTCACCCGCCTGGCCCAGCAGCGCCTCGACAAGGCCGCCTCCAAGGGCTCCATCCACAAGAACGCCGCTGCCCGGCGCAAGTCCCGCCTCACCAAGCGCTCCCCCGCCTCCACCGAGGCCGCCCCCGAGGGCTGAGCCACCCCGACGGTTCTCGAGCAAGATTTCCACCTCACGCGGGGAAGACTTGCTCAAGAATCCTCGGATCAGCGGGCCGTCGCCCGCGACGATCTCCTGGTCGACGACGGCCCCGCCAGGCGGGCCAACTCGGTCACCAACACCTGGAGCACGGCGTCTTCTGGCGCGCCGCTCCCGCCTCGGAGATCGTGATCGGCCCTGGCCAGCAGCCGGAACGCCCGGCGAATCCCATCGGTCCCCAACCGCTGAGCGCGCTGCCACGCCAACTTGGCGGGGTAGGCGTGCACCTTCCCCCCCAAGGCGGCGACGGCGTCGGACTCGCCGCGCACCGAGGGATCGTCGAGACGCAAGATGCGGCGGAAGTGGTTGTGAAGGATGGCCATGATCTGCAGGGGGTGCATGTCCATGCCGGCGCGCATCCGATGGACGATGGCCAGTGCTTCCGGGAGGTCGCCGGCGTCGATGGCCTTGGTCAGTTCGAAGACGGCGACGCCACCCTCACCGCCGAGGTACGGCTCGACGTCGGCGGTGGAGAGGGTGGCGCTCTCTCCGTAGGCCGAGGCCAGCAGATCGACCAACGCCGGAACCCGGCCGGCGTCTTCGCCGAGCCGCTCCGCCACCATCGCCGCTGCCCGGGGTTCCAGCGTCAGGCGGGCGCGGCCGGCGTGATCCTTCAGCACCGCCGCGGTGGCGCCCTTGGCCGGCACTCCCCCAACCTCCTCCGCACCGGCCGCCTTGG
>JACPCJ010000128.1 GCA_016179865.1 Actinomycetota bacterium
GAGCAGCCGGGCCGCCAATCGCCAAAACTTCTTCGCGGTCGCGGCCTTCAGCCGCTCGGCGAACGGCCAAACGGAAGGACTTCCTAGACGATATTGCGGTCGGGCTCGGGCTCCCCCCGCCGGCCTACGCGACCAATGAGGGCGTCGAAGGATTGGCTGGGGACCCGAGCGGAGGGCATCGCTGCCTGCCCTGGGGGCTGGGCGGTTACATGGTAAGACTTGGCGGGAGTATGAGCGGGATCGCGGGGAGTGTCAAGAGGTTGGGGGCGGATCCCCGCCACGTAGGCCTCCTGACGCAAGGCTTCATCTCAAGGCTGGTGAATCTGATCCCGCCGGGCTGCGATGCTCAGCCTTACGTCCGGCAAAGATTGCGAGTGTGGAGTGAGAATCCACTGTAGCGAGGTGCGGTCTGCCTACGCCGCCACCCCCCAAGCGCTTCATCTCTCCCGGGACATCGGCCTTCGTGATGAGGCCATTCGTTCGAGCACATTAGGCGGCGCCGTCGGCTTGAACGCCTGGGCGAGCACCGACCTCGCCAAAGTGTGCCACGTCGTGGGGGAACCATTTCTTTCGCCATCCTCCGCACCTTCTCTCGCCTACTGCGGCAAGTCCCCTACCCAGTACACGCTAGACGTCGAGCCAGCCCAGCCGCCGTTCGGCCAGCGCCGCCGGATCGGCCGTCTCCTGCTCCTCCGGCACCGGGTAGCCGAGGGGGCGAGCGATCCCCCGGACCCCGCGAACCTCCCGGTCCGTTACCCGGTGCGCGTGCCCGAATATGACCGCGGCCAGGCGAGGGCAGGTCTGGAGGGCCGCTCCCAGGCTCGCGCTCCCCATGTAGGCGTTGTTCACGTCCCAGGCGTCGGTTCCCCGGACCTCGAGGAGCTCGGCGAAGGGCACGAAGTGCGTCACCGCCACGACCGCCCGCGCCCCCCGCCACTCCGCCCACCAGAGCTGCTCCTTCAGCGCTGCGACCATCTCGGCCGCCACCGCACCGTCCGGGGCCGCCCCATCGCCGCCGGGGAGGCTCCAGCGGGAGTGCAGATCAAAGCCGCTCACCTTGGCGGCATACTCCGCGAGGGAGTAGCGGCGGTCCAGCGCCCGGACGCGGAAGGAGTAGTCGTACCAGCCCATGGTCCCCGCGAAGGCCACATCGCCGAGGAGGACCGGCTCCCGCGGCAGGTAGGTGAAGGCAGCCGCGGCGGCGAGACGAGGGAGGTGCTGCTCGTACTTCTCGCGGCTGGAGCGGGCCTCCGGCTCCCGCCCCAGGATCCACACGTCGTGGTTCCCCGGCACGAAGAGCTTGGGGCAAGAGAGGGGGGCAAAGGTCTTGAGCCCCTCCTCCACGTCCTTCAGGCGATGGGAGAGGTCCCCGGCCAGGACAAACGCATCGGGGCGAGAGCCCATGAGGCACCCCACCATGGCCCGGAGGACCGGCCGGTTCTCGGGAAAGTCCAGGTGCAAGTCAGAGGTGAAGGCGACCCGCATAGTTCGCGTTCCTCAGATCTGCCCGCGACGGGCCGGTGGGAAGGCCAGGGGGGCGTGAGGGTCCGCTCCTTGTCCTGTTTGAGGGGCTTCGGGGAGGGCCGGGTGCGGCGGAGGTGCGAGGTGGCGCGG
>JACPCJ010000108.1 GCA_016179865.1 Actinomycetota bacterium
AGGACGGCGGGCCCACCGACCTCGGGAACCTGGTGCTGTTGTGCTCGTATCACCACCACTTCCTGCATGAGGGCGGCTGGAAGATCCGCGGGAACCCCGTGGGGGAGCTGGAGTTCATACGACCAGACGGGTCGGTGCTCCATGGCCGAAGGCCCGGGCTCCGACCAGAGCTCCACAATCTGCTCTTCCCTCCTGCGGCGTAGCGCCGAGGGCTTTGTGGCACTCCAGCGCGGCCTGCACGTGCGACCCCGGATGCACACCGGCGGGAAACCGGCCATCCTGAGTACACGAGGAAGGAGGCATCGATGAGCGACAACCCGATCGACCGATTTCTGGACGCGGTGCAGACGGCGGGGTTCACCGACACGGACGTGTTCGCCGAAGAGGCGTTCTCGGATTCGACGCCGCCGATGTGGCGGCTCCAGGTCCGGGGAGCGGCGGAGATGCGGGCGCAGTATTCGAAGTGGTTCGACCACGAGGCGGAGCTGACGGAACTCCGGCGCACCCCTATCCCCGACGGCGAGCTGCTCGAGTACACCCGCCAGTGGAGCCAGGACGGTGTGCCCCACAAGGCGCACCACATCCACCGGCTCACGGTGGCGGATGGCAAGATCGTCGAGGACGCCCACTGGTGTGGCGGCCGCTGGCCCGAGTCGTTGCTCCAGGAGATCGCCGACGCCGGCCATCAGGTGTGAGGGGGAGGGTCGCGCCATGGAAGCGACGCAGCGCGTGACAGCGGCGGCCGTGCAGGCCGCTCCCGTCTTCTTGAACCGGGACGCCACGATCGAGAAGGTGGGCCGGCTCACCAAGGAGGCGGCGGCCAACGGTGCCGGGCTGGTGGCGTTCCCTGAGACGTTCGTCCCCACCTACCCCGACTGGGTGTGGACCCGGACTGGGTGTGGCGCACGACGCCGTGGTCGGACACCGAGTGGTACGAGCGCCTGTACGACCAGTCGGTCGACGTGCCTGGTCCCGCCACCGGCGCCCTCGGTGCCATCGCGGCCGACTCCGGGTCGTACCTCTCCATCGGCGTGAACGAGCGTGACGGCGGCACGCTCTACAACACCAACCTGTACTTCGCTCCCGACGGATCGCTGCTGGGCAGGCACCGAAAGCTCATGCCGACCGGGGGAGAGCGCTTGGTGTGGGGCCAGGGCGACGGCTCCCGCCTGGAGGTCTTCGACACTCCCTTCGGGCGCCTGGGGGGGCTCACGTGCTGGGAGAACTACATGCCCCTGGCCCGGGCCGCCCTGTACGCCGAAGGGATCGACGTCTACGTAGCCCCCACGTGGGACAACTCCGACGTGTGGGTGTCGACCCTCCGTCACATCGCCAAAGAGGGGCGGATCTACGTCGTGGGGGTCAACTTCTGTGTACGCGGGTCTGACGTGCCCCGAGACCTTCCGCACGCCGAGGAGATCTACGGGGGCGACGACGACTGGCTCGCGCGCGGGAACAGCACCATCGTCGGGCCCGAGGGCGAGGTCCTCGCCGGGCCCCTCGTTGAAGAGGAGGGCATCATCTACGCGGAGATCGATGCCCGGCACGCGCGCAAGGTGCGCCGCCAGTTCGACGCCGTCGGCCACTACGCCCGCCCCGACGTCCTCCGTCTGGTGGTGAACCGAGGGGAGTCGCCGGCAATCCGCGCCGACGATGCTTCCGTGCCGGGCGGGCCGTCTGGCGACGGCGACCCCGCGTGATTCGCCGTCGGTCGGCGTAAGGTTCTCGATCATGGCGGCGCCCGGGGACGTCCGCTACGCCCGTACGCACGACGGGATCGACGTGGCCTACATGGTCACGGGCGAGGCGGCCCGCGACGTCGTCGTGGTTCACGGGTTCACCACCCACCTCGACCTGATGTGGGACGTGCCCTGGTACCCGTACTGGACCCAGCGCCTGGGCGAGCACTTCCGCGTCATCCAGTTCGACAAGCGCGGCACCGGGCTCTCCGACCGGTCGCTCGGGCTCGGGAGCATCGAAGACCGAGCGCGCGACATCCTGGCCGTCATGGACGCGTGTGGGTCCGAGCAGGCGTCGATCGTCGGTATCTCCGAGGGCGGGCCGATGGCGCTTGCCTTCGCTGCACTCAATCCGGGGCGCGTCGATCGGTTGGTTCTGTACGGCTCGATGGCGCGCGTCCTGCGAGCGGACGACTATCCGGACGGCGTGGACGAAGCGGTCGGCGCTGCCTTTGTCGAGTGGATCGGCCGGATCTGGGGGACGGGCGAGGCGCTCGGGACGCTCTTCATGACCCACGCGCCCGACCCGGAGGCCGCCCTCCGCACGGCGGCGCAGTGCGAGCGCAACGCCTGCACCCCGCAGATGGCACAGCAGATCATGCGCCACAACGTCGACGTCGACGTCCGGCCGGTGCTCGCGGGCATCTCGGCCCCCACGCTGGTGATGCACGTCACGGACGATCCCTTGGTGCAGGTGGCCTGGGGTCGCTATCTGGGAGAGCACGTGCCGGATGCCGAGTACTTCGAGTGCCCGGGTGACTTCCACTGCACGTGGCGGGTGGACGAGTTCGAGCCGTTCATGGAGCGGGCGGTCGCCTTCCTCGTGGGCGGCGCCGGCGGGGTGCCGGCTTCACGCCCACCGGTCGACGGCCACCGGGTCGTGTCCACCGTCCTGTTCACCGACATCGTCGGGTCTACCGAGCTGGCGGCTGAGCTCGGGGACGGGGCCTGGCGCGAGATCCTGGAGCAGCACGACCGGGTGGCGGCGGACCGGGTCGCCCGCTCGGGCGGTCGGGTCGTGAAGTCCACCGGCGACGGTCTGCTGGCGGTGTTCGACGGGCCGTCGCGTGCGATCTTGTCGGCCTGCGAGACCCGGGCCGGCGTGGCTCCTCTCGGGCTGAAGATCCGGGCCGGCGTTCACGTCGGCGAGATCGAGCGTCGCGGTGACGATATCGGCGGCATCGGGGTACACATCGCGGCGCGGGTGGCCGCGTTGGCGGGCGCGGACGAGGTCCTCGTCACCCGTACTGTGCGGGACCTCACCATGGGCTCGGGGTTGGAGTTCCACGGGCGTGGCCGTCACGCCCTGAAGGGCATTCCTGAGGATTGGGATCTTTACGCGGTCAACCACTGACCGGGCGACGCGTGCGGCAGACGGCCACAGGAGGAGGCGTGGCCCTGGTGGATAGAGTCGACGAGCTCGATGGCAACGACCCAACGAGCACCAAGTGACAGGAGGGGCGATGGCTGGTGTCGAGGCAAGAGACTTCGGAACTCCCGATGAGACGCGGACCCCGGAGAAGACGACGGTCGAGTTGGTGCGGTTCTCCGCCGGCGAGATCGGCCGCTACGACGACGGGAGCGAGGTCGACCTGACCGCCGGGAGCGTGTACCGGGTTGCGCCCGGCCACGACGCGTGGAACACCGGCGACGAGCCGGCGGTCTTCGTGGAGTTTCAGGGAGCTTCTCACTACGCCGAGGGCTGACGACCCGGAAGTCTGGATTCCCCGTCCGAAGCTCGGAGCCGACGAGCTGGCGGCGTAGCCGAGCGGGGCTCAGGCGCGCCTCCCGTAAGCTGGCTGCACACATTCGGGGGTGGTGTAACAGGCAACACGCGAGGTTTTGGTCCTCGAATTCCGGGTTCGATCCCTGGCCCCCGAGCACTGGCCCGGGCATACGAAGGAAATGAATGAAGGGAGTTGGCAGCGCATGACCTATCGCCCGTTCGCCGCTGTGGTACTCGCCGCCGGCGAGGGCACGCGCATGCGTTCGGAGACCCCCAAGGTCCTGCACCCGCTGTGCGGGCGTCCGATGGTGCTCCACGTCGTAGACGCCCTCTCCGAGCTGCCGCTGGAGCGCATCGTCGTGGTGGTCGGGCACGAAGCGGAGCGGGTCACCAAGGCGCTCCAAGAGCAGGTCTCGACCGACGTGCCGATCGAGTTCGTGGAGCAGCGCGAGCAGCGAGGGACGGGCGACGCCGTCTCGTGCGCCCTCATGCTGTTCGACGACGGCGACGACGTCGAGGACGACATCATGGTCCTGCCCGGCGACCACGTCCTCCTCCTGCCCGAGACCCTGGCCACCCTCGCCCGGGCTCACCGCGAGGCCGACGCCGCCGCCACGCTCCTCACGGCCCGCGTCGACGACCCGCGGGGCTACGGGCGGGTCGTCCGCGGGAAGGACGACCGGGTCGACGCCGTCGTGGAGCACGCCGACGCCACGGCCGAAATCCTTGCCATCGACGAGGTCAACACGTCGGTCTACTGCTTCCGCCGGAACCTGCTGACCCCGGCCCTGCGGCGTTTGTCGCCCGAGAACGCCCAGTCGGAGTACTACCTGACCGACGCCGTCGAGGTGCTCTCGGCGGCTGGGCACCGGGTCATCGCCGTGGAGGCCATCGACCCCGCCGAGGCGCTGGGGGTGAACGACCGCGAGCAACTGGCGGCGGCCGAGGGCGAGCTTCGGCGGCGCATCAACCGGCGGTGGATGCGGGCGGGGGTCACCATGGTCGACCCGGCCCGCACCTACATCGACGCCACGGTGGAGCTGGCGCCCGACGTGCGCATCCTCCCGGGCACGATCCTCGAGGGCCGGACGGTCGTCGGCGCGGGGTCGACCATCGGCCCCGACACCCGACTGGCCGACACGGTCGTGGGGGAGGGCGTCACGGTGAGTTCGAGCGTGGCGGCGGAGGCCGAGATCGGTGACGGGTCGACCGTCGGCCCCTTCGCCCACCTGCGGCCGGGCACGCGACTCGGCACGGGGGTGAAGGTCGGCGCCTTTGTCGAGACCAAGAACGCCGACGTCGGTGACGGCGCCAAGCTTCCCCACCTCTCCTATGTCGGCGACGCCGAGGTGGGCCCGGGTGCCAATATCGGAGCCGGCACGATTGTTGCCAACTTCGAGGGCGCCACCCGGCAGAAGAACGCGACGAGGATCGGCAAGGACGCCAACACGGGGAGCAACTCGGTGCTGGTGGCGCCCGTCGAGTTGGGCGAGGGCTCCTATGTCGCCGCCGGCGCCGTCGTGACGCAGAATGTGCCGCCGGGGGCGAAGGCCCAGGGTGTCCCGGCGACCATCGAAGAGGGCTGGGTCGAGCGCAAGCGCAGGCAGGCCGAACAGACAGAAGACTCAGGCGAATCAGGGGAAGCCACGCCGTGACCATGGAGCTCGTTACCAAGAAGCGCCTGATGCTCTTCAGCGGGCGATCGAACGTGCCCCTGGCCGAGGAGATCGCCCACCACCTCGGCGTCTCACTGGGCGACGTCGATCTGTCGACGTTCGCCAACGGCGAGATCTACTGCCGCTTCGAAGAGAGCATTCGTGGGGCTGACGTGTTCATCCTCCAGGCCCACGGCCACCCGATCAACGAGAACATCTTCGAGCAGCTCATCATGATCGACGCCGCCAAGCGGGCGTCGGCAAAGCGCATCACGGCCGTGTGCCCGTTCTACGGCTACGCCCGGCAAGACCGGAAGGCCGAGGGGCGCGAGCCCATCACCGCCCGGCTGCTGGCCGACATGTTCATGGCGGCGGGGATCGACCGGTTGGTCACGGTCGACCTGCACACGGGGCAGATCCAGGGGTTCTTCGACATGCCGGTCGACCACCTGCGTGCGCTGCCGGTGCTGGCCGACTACTTGGCTTCGGTTACCGAGGGGCCCGTCACGGTCGTCGCTCCCGACGCCGGCGGCGGCAAGCTCGCCCGGCACTTCGCCAACGAGCTCGACGCCGACATCGCCTTCATCGACAAGCGCCGGCCTCCCGGCACCCACAACCTCGCCGAGGCCATGGAGGTGGTCGGCAACGTCGAAGGCCGCACTTGCATCCTCGTTGACGACATGATCGACACCGGGAGCACCGTCA
Organism: Actinomycetota bacterium; assembly: GCA_016179865.1. Taxonomy (GTDB): domain Bacteria; phylum Actinomycetota; class Acidimicrobiia; order IMCC26256; family JACPCJ01; genus JACPCJ01. Next base: position 5,826 of record JACPCJ010000108.1, read on the forward strand.
CGAGTGCAGCGGAACTGCTGAAGGAGCGAGGGGCGGTCGAGGTGTTCATCGCCGCCACCCACGCCATCCTCTCCGACCCCGCCGTCGACCGTTTGAAGAACGCGCCGGTGCGCGAGGTCGTCGTCACCAACACGGTGCCCGTCCCGGCGGAGAAGCAGTTCGAGAATCTGCGGGTGCTCTCGATCGCCGCCATCGTGGCCGACGCCCTCGACGCCGTCTTCGAGGACACCTCGGTCTCCGAGATCTTCCGCGGCCACAACCAATAGCTCACACGTGTTGGTGGGTTGGCGGCTCGTTCCGCGCTCAAGCACAATGGAGGCATGCGCGAAGTCACGTTGGCCGCCGCACCGCGCCCCCAGTCGGGTACCGGCCCGGCGCGTCGCATGCGACGCGAGGGGCTGGTCCCCGCCATCATCTACGGGCTCGAGACCGAGCCGGTGTCGGTGAGCGTGTCGGCCCAGGAGTTCTCCCACGTCATGCACCGCATCGGGCTGAACGCCCTGATCAACCTCGACGTCGCCGGTGGCGAGACGCAGCTCACCATGGCGCGAGAGATCCAGCGCCACCCGGTTCGGGGCGACCTGGTCCACGTCGACTTCGTCCGCATCCGAGCCGACCAGCCCGTGCAGGCCGAGGTCGCGGTGCACCTCCACGGTGAGCCCGAAGGTGGCAAGGAGGGCGGGGTCCTCGAACACGCGTTGTTCACGGTCACGGTGAGCGCCAAGCCCCGCGAGATTCCGGAGAGCTTCGACCTCGACGTGAGCGAGCTGAAGGTCGGCGAGCAGAAGCGGGTCGGCGACCTGCGGCCGCCCGAGGGCGTCGAGATCCTGAACGACCCTGACGCCGTTATCGCCAACGTGCTGGTCCCGCGGGTGATCGAGGAAGAGGTTTTCGTCAGCATGGAGGAGCTCGCCGAGCTGGAGGGTCTCTCCGAGGACGAGCTTGCGGCGCTGAAGGAACTGGCGGCGGCCAAAGCGGAGGCCGAAGCCGAGGTGGAAGAGGGCACGGGCGCCGAGGGCGAAGGGGCCGAGGCCAAAGAGGGCACCGGTGCCGAGGGCGAGGCCGCGGCCGGCGAGGGCGCCGAGGGCGAGCCCTCGGAGCAGTAACTCATGCTGCGGCGGGAACGCCGCGGCGCCCCCGCAGACCTCCTCGTCGTCGGCCTCGGGAACCCCGGAGCCGAGTACGAGCACACCCGCCACAACGTCGGTGCCGACGTGGTGCTCACGCTCGCCCGCCGCCACGGCGCCCACCTGAGGCCGCTGAAGGGGCAGGTGGTCACCGACGAGGTCGTCGTCGGCGGGCGCCGGCTCGCCCTCGGGATCCCCCTCACCTACATGAACGAGTCGGGCGGCGCCGTGCGCCGGTTGGTCGACCGCTACGGCGTCGACACACCACGGGTGGTCATCGTGCATGACGAACTCGACCTCGGGCTCGGGGTGGTGCGGGTCAAGGCCGGTGGCGGCCTGGCCGGCCACAACGGGCTCCGCTCGATCGACCAGCACCTGAAGACGCGGGACTTTCTGCGCGTCCGCATCGGGATCGAGAAGCCTCCCGATCCGCGACGGGGCGCCAGCCACGTTCTGAGCGGGTTTTCGAAACGCGAGCGGGAAGCAATCGACGTCGCCGTCGAGGTGGCCGCCGACGCGGTAGAGGTGGTGCTGCGCGACGGCGTCGACGCCGCCATGACGAAGTTCAACGCCCGGGGGTAGGTGCCGGACATGCGGTTCGTGATCTACGGGGCCGGAGCTGTCGGAGGCGTGGTCGGGGCACGCCTTTCCCAGCACGGTCACGACGTGGTGCTGATCGCCCGGGGCCCCCACTTCGACGCCATCCGCGACCGGGGGCTGCGGGTCGACTCCGGAGAGGAGTCGGTGACGCTGCGGGTCCCGGTGGTGGACACCCCGGCGCGGGTTGCGTGGACGACCGGCGACGTCGCCGTTCTGGCCATGAAGACCCAGGCCACGGCGGCCGCCCTGTCTGACCTCTCGGCGTCCGCGCCGGCGGATCTTCCCGTCGTGTGTGCCCAGAACGCGGTGGAGAACGAGCGCCTGGCCCTCGGTCAGTTCGAACGGGTCTACGGCGTCTGCGTGATGTGCCCGACCGGCCACCTGGAGCCGGGGGTCGTGCAGGCCTTTTCCGTTCCCGTCACCGGGATCATGGACATCGGGCGCTACCCGGACGGGGTCGACGACGTGGCGACGTCGGTGGCGGCGGCGTTCAGTGCCTCGACCTTCGTGTCCGAGGCCCGCCCCGACATCATGCGCTGGAAGTACCGGAAGCTGATCATGAACCTAGGAAACGCCGCCGAGGCGGTGTGCGGGCCCGAGGCGCGTATCGGGGAGCTCGGGCGGCGGGCCACCGAGGAAGGCGAGGCGGCCCTCGCCGCCGCCGGCATCGACGTGGCCTCGATCGAGGAGGACGCCGCTCGTCGGGGCGACCTACTCCGGATCCGCCCCGCCGCCGGGCAGCGTTGGAAGGCCGGCTCCTCGTGGCAGAGCCTCGCCCGGGGTACAGGAAACATCGAGGCCGACCACCTCAACGGCGAGATCGTTCTTCTCGGACAGGCCCACGGCGTGCCGACCCCCGTCAACTCCTTGCTCCAGCGTCTGGCCAACCAGGCGGCGGGTGAGGGATGGGCCCCGGGCGCCATGACCGAGGCCGACGTCCTGAACCAGATCGCGTGAAGATCAGGGAGATTCCGGAGCGGTTGCGCGACGAGAGCGTCGTCGCCGACCTGCTGGCGGGGGCGACGCCGGTGGCCGCCATCCCCGACCCGGCTCGCGCCGTCGTCATCGCCGCCCTGGCTCGCCTCAGTCAACGACAGCCCATCCTCGCCGCCGTGGCCACCCAGGCCGAGGCGGATCGCCTGACCCACGACCTCGGCGTCTTCCTCGACCCGGGTGCCGTCGAGGAGTTCCCGGCGTGGGAGACGCTGCCCTTCGAGCGGGTGTCGCCCCAGGTCGAGACCATGGGTCGTCGCCTCCGCGTGATGTGGCGGCTGCGCCACGGCACAACCCCCGAGGTGGTGGTGGCCCCGGTTCGCGCCCTCGTCCAGCGGCTGGGCCCCCACGTCGAGGACGTGGCCCCGGTGGTGGTCGAGCGCGGCAAGGTCGTCGATCGCGACGCGCTGGTCGAGGCACTCGTCGCCTTCGGGTACCGCCGGGAGTACCAGGTCGAGGCCAGGGGCGAGGTGGCCGTGCGGGGCTCGATCGTCGACGTGTTCCCGTCTACCGCCGCCCACCCGGTCCGCATCGACCTCTGGGGTGACGAGGTCGACCGCCTCCAGACCTTCTCGATCGCCAGCCAGCGGGCCGACGAGCCCGCCGGCCCGTCAACCGACGAGCAGGTGGGCCAGGCGGGGCCCGAGCGGGTCGAGATCTTTCCCTGCCGCGAGCTCCTGCCCACGCCCGAGGTGCGCGCCCGCGCCGAGGGCCTCGTCGCTGCTGAGCCCTGGGGCCGCGAGCACTGGGAGCGCATCGCCGAGGGCCAGCTCTTCGACGGCATGGAGTCGTGGCTCCCGTGGCTGGCGGGCGACAAGGAGCACCTCCTCACCGATCTCCTCTCCGATGAGGCCACCACCCTCCTCGTGGAACCGAAGCGCATGCGGGATCGGGCTCAGGAGCTGCTCGATGAGGAGGAGGCCCTCGCCGCCGCCCTGGCGGGGACGTGGGGCGCAGATGCGACCCCCTCCCCGCTCGGAGGGGCCGCTCGGGCCCCGGCCTTTCCCCGTCTCTCGCTGCCCTTCGACCGACTCCTCAGCCACACGGGCGCTGCCGCCGTCTCGATCCTGGCCGTTCCGGAGGGGCCGGCGACGCCGAGGATCAGTGCCTCCACCTTCGCTCCCGTCGCCGGCGACGCCGAGGTGCTGGCCTCCCGGCTGTCCGAGCTCACGCGCAGCGGGTACGAAGTGATCATCGCCGCCGACGGCGAGGGGTCGGCGTCGCGCTTGCGAGACGTTTTGGCCGGCGAGGGTGTCGGACTCCCGGTCGAAGTGGCACCCCTGGAGCACGGCTTTGTCCTCGAGGGCACCCGGCTGGCTGTGATCGCCGAAACCGACCTCACCGGCCGCCGGCACGCCCACCGCCGGCCCCAACCGGCGGCGCGGCGCGGCAGCGCGTTCCAGGAAGACCTCGCCGTCGGCGACTACATCGTCCATCACCAGCACGGCGTCGGGCGCTACGGCGGCATGGTGGCCCGCACCCTCGGCGGGGTCGAGCGCGACTACCTCCTCCTCGAGTACCGGGGCGACGACAAGCTCTACGTCCCCACCGACCAGGTCGGGTTCGTGCGCCGCTACACGGGGGCCGACCAGCCCACCCTGCACCGCCTGGGCGGCAGCGATTGGGAGCGCCAGCGGGCCCGGGCCCGCGCCGCCGTCAGCGAGATCGCCCAGGACCTCGTCGACCTGTACCGCCGCCGGCTCGCCGTTTCCGGCCACGCGTTCCCCACCGACACCCCGTGGCAGGGGGAGTTCGAGGCGGCGTTCCCCTACGAGGAGACGCCCGACCAGGCGAAGGCCATCGACGACGTCAAGGGCGATATGGAGCAGCCGCTTCCGATGGACCGTCTGGTGTGTGGCGACGTGGGCTACGGCAAGACGGAGGTCGCCCTGCGGGCCGCCTTCAAGGCCGTGCAGGACGGGAAGCAGGTGGCGGTCATCGTCCCCACCACCCTGCTGGCGACCCAGCACACCCAGACGTTCCGCGAGCGCCTCGCCAGCTATCCGGTGCGGGTGGAGATGCTGTCGCGCTTCCTCACCGCCAAGGAACAGCGGGCGGTGGTGGCGGGCCTCGCCGACGGCTCCGTCGACATCGTCATCGCCACCCACCGGCTGCTGTCCCAGGACGTGAAGTTCAAAGACCTCGGGCTCCTGGTCGTGGACGAGGAGCAGCGCTTCGGCGTCAAGCACAAGGAGCGCATCAAGGGCTTCCGCACGGAGGTCGACGTCCTCACCCTCTCCGCCACCCCGATCCCGCGGACGCTGGAAATGGCGGTAACGGGAATCCGCGACCTGTCCCTCGTCAACACCCCGCCGGAGGGTCGCCAGCCCATCCTCACCTACGTCGGCGAGTACGACGAGCGAGCCATGGCCGAGGCCATCCGCCGGGAGCTGCTCCGCGAAGGCCAGGCCTTCGTGGTGCACAACCGGGTCCAGGACATCGAGGCGGTGGCGGCGGAGGTGCGCGAGCTGGTTCCCGAGGCCCGGGTGGCCGTGGCCCACGGGCAGATGGACGAGGGGTCGTTGGAGCGGATCGTGCTCGACTTCTGGGAGCGGGCCTACGACGTCCTGGTGTGCACCACCATCATCGAGAGCGGCATCGACATGCCCACCGTCAACACCCTGGTGGTCGACCGGGCCGATCTCCTGGGCCTGTCGCAGATGTACCAGCTCCGCGGGCGCGTGGGGCGGGCGGGGCAACGGGCCTACGCCTACCTCCTCTATCCGAGAGACCGGAAGCTCACCGAGGAGGCATACGAGCGCCTGAAGACCATCGGCGAGTTCACCGACCTCGGCTCCGGCTTCCGGATCGCCATGCGCGACCTCGAGATCCGGGGGGCGGGCAACCTGCTCGGGCAGGCGCAGTCGGGCCACATCGCCGCCGTCGGCTTCGACCTCTACTGCCAGATGGTGAGCGAGGCGGTGGCCGAGCTGAAGGGGGAGACGGTTCCCGAACCCGCGGAGATCACCATCGACGTTCCCCTCGACGCCCACCTCCCGCGCGACTACGTCGCCCGCGACGACGTGCGCATGGAGGCCTACCGCCGCCTGGCCGCCGTCGAGGCCAAGGCCGACGTGGACGACATCCGCCGTGAGTGGGCCGACCGCTTCGGGGCTCCGCCCCCGGCGGCCGAGGCCCTCTTGGAGGTGGCGTCGGTCCGGGCCGAGTGCGCGCGCCTCGGCGTCACCGACTTCCAGCTTCGCTCGGGCCGCGCTCGGATCGGCCCCATCGAGCTCTCAGCGTCGCAGGTCATCCGCTTGGAGCGCCTCGCTCCGGGGTCGATCGTCAAGGAGCGTGACGGCGACCGCGCATACGACCTCGTCATCCCCGTGGCCGGGCCCCAGCGGGTCGGGCGACCGGATGGCGATCCCGTCGAGCAGCTCGATCGGGTTCGCGTCCTGCTGGCCGAGTTGGTGCCGGTAGATTCCCCGGCGTCGTGAGTTCTCTGCGCATCTCCATCGTCGCCGCGCTCGCCGTGGTCGCCGTCGCCGGCGCCGGGTTGGCCGGCGCCGCCCTCTCGAACTCGGCCGGGTGGGTGGCGCGGGTCGAGGGTCGCGAGATCGCCGAAGAGGAGTTCGTCGCCGAGCTCGAGGAGCTGCGGGCGAACGACCAGATCTTCAGCGGGGTGCTCCAGCAGCTCGGCCAGGAGCGCTTCCCCGAGGGCGCCGTCCCCGCCGAGCTGGGCGCCGCCTGGCTGGCCCGGCGGATCCAGGACGAGCTGGTGGCTCGCGAGGCCGACCGGCGAGGGCTGCGGGTGTCGGCAGGCGACCGGGCCACCGCCGAGGAGGCCCTGCCGGGCCAGTGGAGTCCCGAGGTGTGGAAGGTCTTCAGCTCCGACTTCCAGGCGAGGGAGATCGCAAGGTTCGCCCGCCGCCTCGCCCTCGAAGCGGTCCTGCGCCCCCCGGTCACCGAGGCCGACCTGCGGGCGGCGTACGAGGAGCAGAAGGACCAGTTCCTCACGGCGTGCGCGCGGCACATCTTGGTCGAGACGCTCGACGAGGCAACGGCGTTGCGAGAGCGGATCGACGCGGGCGAGAGCTTCGAAGACCTGGCCCGTGAGCACTCGATCGACCCGGGGAGCGGTTCGCAGGGCGGCGACCTGGGTTGCCAGCTTCGGGGTTCCTACGTCGAGCCTTTCGACAGCACGACCTTCACGGCGGAGCTGGGAGTCGTCACCGAACCGGTCGAGACCCAGTTCGGGTTCCACCTGATCCGCGTCGATCGGCGCGACCTGGCGCCGTTCGAGAGCGTCCGCGATCAGCTCGAGCAGCTGCTCCAGGAGGAGTCGGCGGCGGAGTTCGAGTCGACCATGGTGGCGGCGCAGGGTGACGTGCACGTCGACGTCAACCCTCGTTACGGCGCCTACACCCCCGACGACCTCACCGGTCGGTTGGTGTCGCCCCCTGAGCCACCCGACCCGCCTGACGAGTTGCCGGTGGGCGGCGAGGAGCCAGCCGGCGAACCCACGCTCTTCGGGCCTTGACCCGGGTCGTCGTCGTCGGCCTCGGGCCCGCCGGCGCCGACCTCCTGCTCCCGGCGGCGCGCCGGGCCCTCGAAGGTGCCGCCGTGCGGTTGGTGCGCACCGCCCGGCACCCGGCGGTCGAGGAGCTGGCGGCGGCGGGGATGGCTTGGACGCCCCTCGACCACCACTACGAAACGGGCGCCGACCTCGACGAGGCATACCGCGGCATCGCCGACGAGGTGCTCGCCGTCGCGCGTGCGCACGGCTCCGGGGAGGTTGTGTACGCAGTTCCCGGAAATCCCGCCGTCGCCGAACGGACCGTCGCCCTTCTTCGCGAGGCCGGCGCCGAGGTCGAGATCGTGCCCGGGCTCTCCTTTGCCGAGCTGGCCTGGGCTCGCCTCGGGGTCGACCCCCTCGGAGGGGCTCGGCTCCTCCACGCCCGGTCGCTGTCTCGGGAGGACGTGCTGGCCGGGGGCCGCGTCCTCATCGCCCAGTGCGACACGCGGCTCGTCCTTTCCGACGTGAAGCTGGCATTGCTCGAGGAGCTGACCCCGGACGCGACGGTCACGGTGCTCCAGCGCCTCGGGTTGGCGGGAGAGGCCGTCGCCGCCGTCGCGCTGGCCGACCTCGATCGGGTCGTCGAGCCCGACCACCTCACGGCGGTGTACGCCGACCTCGGCGCCGATGAGTTCACGCGGTTCGTCACCCTCACCGAGCACCTGCGCGGCGCGGGCGGGTGCCCGTGGGACGCCGAGCAGACCCACCACAGCCTGACCCGGCACCTGATCGAGGAGGCGTACGAGGCGGTGGAGGCCCTCGAGGCGCTCCCGGCGGGTGCCCCCGGGGTGCCCGTCGACCCCGAACGGTATGCGCGCGTCGCCGACGAGCTTGGCGACCTGATGTGGCAGGTGGCCTTCCACGCCACCCTGGCCCGCGAGGCGGGGGCTTTCACGATGAGCGACGTCCTGCGCGGCATCCGGGAGAAGCTCGTCCGGCGCCACCCCCACGTCTTCGCGCCCGAGGGCGGGGAAGGGGTCGACGCCACGGGCGCCGGCCCCCTGTCTTCGGAACGGGTGATGCGCAATTGGGAACAGATCAAGGCGGAAGAGCGGGGCTCGTTCGTGCGAGACGTCCCCGCCGGCCTTCCTTCGCTCCTCTACGCCCACAAGCTGCTGCGGAAGTCGGAGTCGGCGGGGCTGGCCCCGATGCCGGTCGAGGAGGCGGTGGCGGCGCTGGCTCGTGACGCCCCCCGGCTGGCCGGGGCCGAGGGAGCCGAGGCGGCGACCCTGGTTGGCGAGGTGCTGGCCACGGTGGCGCTCATCGCCCGCACCAAGGGGTTCGACGCCGAGTCCGCACTGCGCGCGTGGGCGGGGCGGTTCCGTGACCGGTTCTTGACTCTCGAGAGTCTTGCGGACGAGCGCGGGCTCACGCTCGGTGCGCTCGCCCCCGACGAGGTGGGCGCCCTGTGGATCGAAGCGGGCATGGAAGCCCATCCGCCTTCGTAACGACAGCTACTCTTTCAACACAGGCAACAGGAGTGCACATGAGTTCCATCGTTCACGTCGCCGGGCGCGAGATTCTCGACTCCCGGGGCAACCCCACCGTCGAGGTGGAGGTCGAGCTGGAGTCCGGTGCCCGAGGGCGGGCGGCGGTGCCGAGCGGCGCCAGCACGGGCGCGCACGAGGCGGTCGAGCTGCGCGACGGGGGAGAGCGCTACGCCGGCAGGGGCGTCCTCAGTGCCGTGGGCAACGTCGACGGCGAGATCCGTGACGCACTCGTCGGCCTCGAGGGGCTCGACCAGCGGGGCGTCGACCGGGTGCTCGTCGACCTCGACGGAACGGCGAACAAGGGCCGGCTCGGCGCCAACGCCATCCTCGGGGTGTCGCTCGCCCTCGCCAAGGCGGCGGCGAGCGAGCAAGAGCTCCCCCTGTACCGCTACGTCGGTGGCACCGACGCCTGCGTCCTTCCGGCGCCGATGATGAACGTGCTCAACGGGGGAGCGCACGCCGACAGCAACGTCGACATCCAGGAGTTCATGCTCATGCCGGTTGGCGCCGCCGGGTTCTCGGAGGCGCTGCGCTGGGGGGTGGAGACGTACCACGTCTTGAAGGGCCTGCTCAAAGAGCGCGGCCTGTCGAGCGCGCTGGGCGACGAGGGCGGCTTCGCCCCCGACCTCCCGTCGAACGAAGAGGCGGTGGTGCTCCTGGTGGAGGCGATTGAACGCGCCGGCTTCCGGCCGGGCGCCGAGATCGCCCTGGCCCTCGACGTGGCCGCCACGGAACTGTTCCAGGGCTCGAAGTACGAGCTGGCCGGCGAGGGCCGGTCGTTCTCTTCCGACGAGTTCGCCGAGTATCAGGCGTCGCTGTGCCGGTCGTACCCGATCGTCTCCGTCGAGGACGGGATGGCGGAGGACGACTGGGAGGGCTGGCGGGGCTTCACCGAACTGCTCGGCGCCACCGTTCAGGTGGTGGGCGACGACGTCTTCGTCACCAACCCCGAGCGCCTCGCTCGTGGGATCGAGGAAGGCGTGGCCAACGCCATCCTCGTGAAGGTGAATCAGATCGGCACCCTCACCGAGACGCTCGAGACCGTCGGCCTCGCCACCCGCTCGGCGTACCGGAGCGTGATGTCGCACCGCAGCGGCGAGACCGAAGACGCCACCATCGCCGACCTCGCCGTGGCGACCAACTGCGGCCAGATCAAGACCGGCGCGCCCGCTCGGAGCGACCGCGTCGCCAAGTACAACCAGCTCCTCCGCATCGAGGAGGACCTGGGTGAGGTGGCGCGCTTCCCGCGGCGGTCCGAGCTGCCGGGATCGGCCGAGCCGGGCCCGAGCGGCCTTGAGCGGGAAGCTGGCCCGTGACGCCGCGGCACCGGCGAGGGCGACGGCGGTCTCGGGCGCGCCTCGGGGCCATCACCCGGCTCGTGATCGGTGCCGTGCTGCTCATCGGCGTCCTCTTCGCCGCCGTCTTCCCGACGCGCACGTATCTCGAACAGCGACGCTCGATCACCACCGCCCAGGAGCGCCTCGACGTGCTGCGCGGGGAGAACGAACGCATGCGCCGCCGCATCATCGGCCTCAGCACGCCGTCCGAGGTCGAGCGCATCGCCCGTGAGGAATACAACCTGGCCAAGCCGGGGGAAGAGGTGTTCGTCATCATCCCGTCCGACATGGAGGCGGTCCGGCGCCGCGGTGCCGCCGCCGAGGTCGTGGGCGCCATCCGGGAGGGCTGGGGTCTACCCGGGTAAACCTGCTTCCCGCTCTGAAGCGGCCGCTCGGGCCGCGGGCGTCCGTACACTCGCGCCCGATGTCCGAGGACGTGGCCGACCACGCCGCCGTCACCGCCCTTCTGGGTCGCGAGCCGCAGGCTCGCTTCGACGTCGTCGTCCGTCGCGCCGCCACCGGCGCCCCGATGGTGATCCGCAACGCCCCACTCCTCGACGACGGCACGCCCATGCCCACCCGCTACTGGCTGGTCGACCCCGAGCTGTCGCTGGCCATCGCCCGTCTGGAAGCAGAGGGAGGGGTGCGAGTCGCCGAGGCCAGCGTCGATCCCGACGCGCTGGCCGCGGCCCACGCCGCCTACGCCTCCGAACGTGACCGCGCCCTCGATCCCGGCTACGTCGGGCCCCGCCCGAGCGGCGGTGTGGGTGGTACTGCCCGAGGGGTGAAGTGCCTCCACGCCCACTTCGCCAATTGGCTCGCGGGCCGAGACGACCCGGTGGGTCAGTGGGTCGCCAGCCGAGTCGAGGCACCGGACGTCATCCGGGAGTGGTGACCGGCGTGGTCCGGATCGGCGCCATCGACATGGGGACGAATTCCACCCGCCTGTTGATCGCCGACGTCGACGGCTCGGGGCGCGAGGCTCGCCTCGAACCGATCGACCGCCGGATGCGGATCACCCGCCTCGGTCAAGGCGTCGACGCCTCGCGCCGGCTCGTCCCGGAAGCGGTCGACCGCACGCTGGCGGTGGTGAGGGAGTACCGCCGGGCGCTTGACGACCTCGGGGTTTCCCGGTGTCGGGCCGTCGCCACCAGCGCCGCCCGTGACGCCGAGAACGCGGGCGAGTTCTTCGCCCAGGTGGCGTCGGTGCTCGGCCACGACGCCGAGCTGCTGACCGGCGCCGAGGAGGCGCGGCTGTCTTTTCTGGGTGCCACCGCGGGGCTCGACGAACCGGCGCCGTACCTGGTCGTCGATATCGGGGGCGGGTCGACGGAGCTGATCACAGGAACCGCCGCCCCCGACGGCCTCGTGTCGCTCGACATCGGCTGCGTGCGCTTGACCGAGCAGTTCCTCCTGTCCGACCCGCCCCGACCCGAGGAGTTGTCACAGGCGGTGCACACCGCCCGGGCTCACCTGACGGACTGCGACGTGCTCGTCCCGAGCGCCCGTAACGCCAAGACCCTCATCGGCCTGGCCGGGACCGTGACGACCGTGGCCGCCATCGAGATGGGCCTGCCGGAGTACGACCGCGACCGCATCCACCACTACCGACTCAGCCGGGAAGCGGCCGAAGACGTGTTCCGCACCCTCGCCACCGAGCCGGCGGCCCAGCGCCGGCACAACCCGGGCTTGGAGCCGGAGCGGGTCGACGTCATCGTGGGCGGCGCCGTCGTGCTCGTGGCCGTGATGCGCCACTTTGAGTGCGACGAGATGCTCGTCTCCGAGGCCGACATCCTCGACGGCCTCGTACGATCCCAGGCCGCATGAGCGGAGCGAAGCGAGCGGGGCCCGAGCGGCCCCGGCCGGAGGCCGAGGAGCGGGAAGCATGAGGCTGCTCCTGGGTCCAGGCCCGTCGAACGCGTACCCCGAGGTGCTGGCCGCTCTGGGTCGGCCCCTGCTCGGCCACCTCGACCCCGAGTTCCTCGCCATCTTCGACGAGACCTGCGAGCGGCTCCGGGCGGCCTTCCAGACTCGCAACGAACTGACCCTCCCCGTGTCGGGGACGGGGTCGGCGGGGATGGAGGCGTGCTTCGTCAACCTCCTGGAGCCGGGTGACACGGCCATCGTCGGCGTCAACGGCGTGTTCGGCGAGCGGATGTGCGAGGTCGCCCGCCGGTGCGGCGCCGAGGTGGTGCGGGTGGAGGCGCCGTGGGGCACCGCCCTCGACCCCGAGGATCTCCTCGACGCCCGGCGGGCCAACCCGCGGGCCCGCGTCCTGGCCGTCGTCCACGCCGAGACCTCGACCGGCGTCGAGAACCCGGTGGCGCCGCTGGCGGTGCTGGCCGACACCGACACCCTGCTGGTGGTCGACGCCGTGACGTCGCTCGGGGGCATCCCGGTGGACGTCGACGGGTGGCGCGTCGACGCCACCTACTCGGGCACCCAGAAGTGTCTGTCGGTCCCGCCCGGCCTGGCCCCGATCACCTTCTCGGCGCGGGCGACGGAGCGGCTGCGGACCCGTGAGCGGCCGCCCCAGTCGTGGTACCTGGACCTCGGGCTCGTCGGCGAGTACTCGCGCGAGCGCCGGTACCACCACACCATCCCGATCTCGATGGTGTACGCACTCCACGCCGGTCTCGGCGTGCTCCTCGACGAAGGGCTCGAGGTTTCGTGGGCGCGCCACCGGGCGGCGGGGGATCGGCTCCACGCCGCCCTGCCCGACCTGGGCTTCGAACTGATCGTCGACCCCGCGCACCGACTTCCTGAACTGACCACCGCCTGGCTTCCGGGCGGGGCCGACGACGCCTCGCTACGCAAGCGCCTGCTCGAGGAGCACGACATCGAAGTCGGCGGGGGCCTGGGAGAGTTCGCCGGGAAGGCGTGGCGGATCGGCCTCATGGGCCACAACGCCCGCCCCGAGATCGTCGACCGCTTCCTCACCGCTCTCTCTGCGTCTGCGTCGCGTTAGGCGCGCATACGCGTCGTAACGCGACACAGACGCAGGGGCGCTACCGGAAGACGGCCTCCCGGTAGTAGGCGAGCTCGGCGATCGACTCCCGCAGATCCGCGAGGGCGCGGTGGCCGCCGTGCTTCGGCGGGCGGTGCTGGTAGGCGTCGGGGTGCCAGCGCCGGGCCAGCTCCTTGACCGACGACACATCGACCGACCGGTAATAGAGGTGTTCCTCGAGCTCGGGGAGGTAGCGGGCGAGGAAGCGCCGGTCGACGCCGATCGAGTTCCCGCACAGGGGCACGGTGCCGGCCTCGGGCGCGTGGCCTTTCACGTACTCCAGGACCGAGCCCCCGGCGTCTTCGAGCGACAGCGAGGACTCCCGGATCTCGTCGACGAGCTTCGAGGTGGTGTGCATCTTGCGCACCACCTCGCCCATCCGGTCCAGCACCTCGTCGGGCTGGTGGATCACCAGGTCGATGCCGTCGTCGAGGGTGCGCAGGTCGTTGTCGGTGGCCAGGGCGGCGATCTCGACGATGACGTCGGTCTCGAGGTCGAGGCCGGTCATCTCGAGGTCGAGCCAGATCAGCACGTTGGTGGGCGCAGGTTCGGCGATTGGCGAACCCTATAGCCTCCGATCTCATGACCGAGCTTGGAGCCGCCGCGCCCGCCCCTCCGGTGTGGACGCCGGATCCGGCCCTGGTCGCCGCCAGCAACGTCGGCCGGTTCATGGCCGCCTACGGGTTGGCGACCCACGAGGAGTTGCTGGCCCGCTCCGTCGAGGAGCCCGAGTGGTTCTGGGACGCGGTGGTCTCGTTCCTGGGCTTGGAGTGGTTCACGCCGTACGACAAGGTGCTCGACGTCTCGGAGGGCATCGAGTGGGCGAAGTGGTTCGTGGGCGGGAGGCTCAACGTCGCCCACAACTGCGTCGACCGCCACGCTGCCGCCCGGCCCGATGCCGTCGCCCTGATATGGGAGGGGGAAGACGGCGATGCCCGCGAGCTGAGCTACGCCGAGCTGCGAGTCCTCACCGACCAGATCGCGTCTCTGCTGGCGTCCCGGGGGATCGCCGCGGGTGACGCCGTCGGAATCTTCTTGCCGATGGTGCCCGAAACCGTCGCCGCCCTCATGGCGGTGGCCAAGCTTGGCGCCCGCTTCCTGCCCATCTTCTCGGGCTACGCCGCCGACGCCATCGCCGTTCGCCTCGACGACGGCGGCGCCAAGGCGCTTGTGACCGCCGACGGATTCCTGCGCCGGGGCCAGCCCGTTCTGATGAAGGAGATCGCCGACGAGGCGGTGGCTGCTGTCCCCTCGGTTGACACGGTGGTGGTGGTGTCGAGGCTGGGTCGCACCGACGTGCCAATGACGGCGGGTCGCGACGTGCTGCTCGACGAGTTTGCGGGCGGGGAACCGGTGCCGAGCCTGCCCGTGGACTCGGAGCACGTCCTCTTCATCGCCTACACGTCGGGCACGACGGGGCGCCCCAAGGGGGCCGTCCACGTGCACGGCGGGTTCCTGGCCAAGATCGCCGAGGAGGTGGCGTTTCAGACCGACCTGCGGGTGAGCGAGGAGCCGGGCCCGAGTGGCCCGTCAGAGCGGGGGAGGGGCGACCGGCTGTTCTGGGTCACCGACATGGGCTGGATCATGGGCCCGTGGGAGGTCTTCGGGACCCTGGCCAGTGGCGGGACCCTCGTGCTCTACGAGGGGGCGCCCGACTTCCCGGGGCCGGACCGCCTCTGGTCGCTGGTCGAGCGCCACGCCGTCACCATCCTCGGCGTGTCGCCAACGCTGGTGCGGGCCCTGCGCCGGCACGGCGACGAGCCGGTGCTCGCCCACGACCTTTCGAGCCTCCGCATCCTCGGGTCGACCGGCGAGCCCTGGAACGAGGACCCGTGGCGCTGGTACTTCGAGGTCGTCGGCCAGGGGCGGTGCCCGGTCATCAACATCTCCGGGGGAACCGAGGTCGGCGCGTGTTTCCTCTCGCCGCACGTCACCCAGCCCCTGTCGCCGTGCTCGCTCGGCGGGCCCTCGCTCGGGATGGCGGTCGACGTCTTCGACGACGCCGGGCGCCCGGTGCGGGGCGAGGTCGGCGAGCTGGTGTGCACCAAGCCCTGGCCCGGCATGACCCGAGGGGTGTGGGGCGATCCGCAGCGGTACATCGAGACGTACTGGTCGACCTTCCCCGGCGTGTGGCGTCACGGCGACTGGGCGTCGGTGTCGGCCGACGGGCAGTGGTTCCTCCACGGGCGGTCGGACGACACGCTGAACGTCGCCGGCAAGCGCATCGGGCCCGCCGAAATAGAGACGGTCCTCGTGTCGCACCCCGCCGTCGTGGAGGCGGCCGTGGTCGGCGTGCCCGATGAGGTCAAGGGCGAGGCCCTCTGGTGCTACGTGGTGCTCGGCGAGGGCGAGGAAGCCGGGGACGGGTTGCGGGCGGAGCTGGCCGATCTGGTCGCCGCCCGGATGGGCAAGGCCTTCCGCCCCGGGGCCGTTCGCTTCACGACCGGCTTGCCCAAGACCCGCAGCGCCAAGGTCGTGCGCCGGGCCATCCGGGCCGTCGCCATCGGGGCCGACCCCGGCGACCTGTCGAGCCTGGAAGACCCGGCCGCCCTCGACGCCATCGCTGGCGCCGGTTGACCTGGACCTCCACGGTTTTGGGTGCCGAAGTGGCCCTCAGAGGGCGGTTTCTGCACCCAAAACGGTGAGCAGAGGCTCGAGGAGCACGCCCGCGATGCCGGTTGGAGATGGGGGCGGTGCTGGCTCGGGCGTGGGCGGTGCTGGCTCGGGCGACGGAGTCGGGTGTGTTGGGGGCAGGGGCGAGGGCGCCGGTGGTGGAGGCGCGTCGGCGACCGATGCCGAAGGGCCGGAGCCTGAGACGACCGAGATCGCCGAGGCCGTGGGGGTCGGAGCCGGCGCTCGCGGCGTGACGTCGAGATCAGGGACCGCGGGCAGCGGGCCGGAGAGAGCGTCGAGGGTGGCTGGGCGGAGGATGGGGGGTGCCAGCGTGTCGTGCTCGAGTGACGTGAGCCCGACGAGCCCGGTCGTCGCGAGGGACGCAATTGCCACCGCGACCGCCAATTCCTCCCACCGTGCCACCGAAGGTACCTCCCGGACCGACGGTACCCATCTCACGCGGGCTGGAAGTCGCCTCCCTGAAAGGTGTGTCCCGAGTTCAGGCCCTATTCGCCCGATGTGCTGATTGTCCGGCGTAGGGCTTCCAGGCGTTCGGCGAACTCGGGCTGTTCGATCGACCAGAGCTGCGGTTCCAGCTCGGCCTCGACGGCCTCGTCGTGGCTCGAGACGGCGTCCCAGCGCCGGAGCGTCTCCTTCACCCGAATCGCCAGCGCACGCGGAGCAGCTGCGGCCCGGGCTGCCAGCTCGACGGCCCGCTCGACCACGGCGTCGGCGACCACGCACTCCCAGGCCAGGCCGATCTCGACCGCCCGCCGCCCGTCGACGCGCTCGCCGAAGAGCGACAAGGCGGCGGTGGCTTGGGGGCCGATCGCCCGGTGGAGGAGCCAGGTGCCACCACCGCCGGGGTGGAGGCCGATGGCGAGAAACCGCGAGTCGAACAGGGCCTCTTCACCCGCGACCCGCACGTCGCAGGCCATGGCGAGGTTGAGGCCGGCACCCACGGCGGGGCCGTTGACGGCGGCCACGGTGGGGAGCCGGCAGCTGGCCACCCTGAGAAACCCGTCGTAGATCGCCCGCAAGCCCGCTTCTCGCTCGGGCCCGTCGGAACGGGCGCCGAGATCGGACAGGTCGGCGCCGGCGCAGAAGGCGGGCGGGGTGCCGGTGACCACCACGGCGCCGACGCCTTCGTCGGCCTCGACCTCGTCGACCGCAGCCACGATGGCCTCGACCAAGGGTCGCGACAGCGCGTTGCGGTGGTCGGGGTCGTCGAGGGTGAGGACGGCGACGCGGTCGCGCCGCTCAACCCGAAGGAGGCTCACGCGTCGCCCGAGCGCACTACGGCGGGCGAGTGCCGGAAGAAGTTCTCGACGTCGCGCTCGTAGCGGTAGGCCGGCTGGGCGTCGCCCACCGAGCGTTCCAGCCGCAAGGCCTCGGCGAAGGCCGCCACCGCTCCGGCCGAGGTGTAGTGGTACTGGAAGCCGGCCCGCTTGAAGCGGCGGTTGTCGACGCCCCGCCCGTATCGGAGCAGCTCGAGGGTCTCCCGCGGCAGCTGCACGAGCCCGAACCGGTTGAAGGGAGCCATGAAGAGATTGGTGCCCACCGGCGGGAGTGCCACCCGGCGTTTGGCCAGGATCGTGCACACCTCGCTCCAGGGGATGAGGCCGTCGGCGGCCACGTTGTAGATGCCGGGCACGTCGTGCTGGGCGCAGAACAGCAGCGCGCCGAGCACGTCTTCGTGATGGGTGAACTGGAGGCGGGGGTCGAAGCCGAAGATCTCGGGGACGGCGGGAAGGCGCAGGATCTTTGAAAGCGGCGTGTCGAGCCGTTCGCCGAGCACGTTGGAGAATCGCAGCAGCGACACCACGACGTGGGGATTGTCCTCGGCGAAGTCGCGCAGGTAGTCCTCCACCTCGACGAGCGAGCGCTCGACCGAGGTGCGGGGGGAGCGCGCCCGCTGCATCTCCTCACGAAAGAAGGTGGGGTTCTGGTACGAGGAGCCGTACACGAGGGTCGAGCTCTTCACGATCACCTTGCGGACGGGGCTGCCGGTGGCGCCCGCGGCGGCGAGGAGGTTCATGGTCCCGATGACGTTGATCTCGTGCAGGGTGCGAGACGAGACGTTGCGGGTGTCGACGATCAGGTGGCTGTGGATGATGGTGTCCACCTGGGTGGCCCGCACGATGCGTGAGAGGATCGAGTAGCCGGTGTCGGCGCGGACGAATTCCGTTCGCTCCAAGGGGACCGTCGGCTCCTCGGTGTCGAGTCCGACGATGACCTCGACGTCGTCGAGCCGTTCGAGGGCCTGGGCGAGGCTGCCGCCCCAGTAGGTGCCGAGGCCAGTCAGAAGGACGCGCACGTTCGCAGCCCTCAGCCGAACCAGACGCTTCGGCGCTGCTGGAGCATCTTGTACAGCTCCTGTTGGATCAGCTCCCGGATGTCGTCGGCCTCCTCCATCACCCGGGATCTGCTGTAGCGCTCCTGGTCGGGCGGGACGTCGAAGTGAACGGGCGGGAGCACGCGCAGGCGGAACTTGGCCGGGAAGTAGCCGACGAGCCCCAGGGGGCCGAGGGCCAGCATGTTGGCGGTGAGGGGCACGTAGGGCAGGTTGAAGAGCTTGGCGAGGGTGCGGTTCTTGTAGAGGATCGGCATCGACTCCTCGGCGCCCATGACCGCGATGGGCACGACCGGGACGCCCGCCCGCATGGCCGTTTCGACGAAGCCGCCCCGGCCGAACCGCCGGAGCTTGTAGCGCTCTGAGTAGTGCTTCCCCGGACCCTTCGAGCCTTCGGGAAACACGAGAGCCAGGGCCTGGTCGTCGTGGAGGAGGCGGTAGGCGTTGTCGGGGTGGGCCGGTACCCCGCCGCCGCGGCTCCAGAGCGTGCCGACCACGGGGATGGAGACGAACAGGTAGTCGGCGAGCCCGTAGACCGCCCGCCCCAGTTCCTTCTCGATCCCGTGCATGATGACCGGGGCGTCCGACGGGATGGCGGCGGCGTGGTTGGCCACCAGGAGGGCGCCGCCCTCGCGGGGGACGTGCTCGAGGCCCTCCCACTCGGCGCGGAACCACTGCGAGTAGAGGGGTTCGTAGAGGCGCCGGGCTATTTCTCGCGCGTGTTCGGAGCGGCCCCAGTGGTCGACGTCCGACATGCGCGGGTCGTAGAGGGGCGTCTCGAGGCTCTCGGCCCGACCACGCTCGATGGGCACGACGGTGCCGTCGGCGACGCGCGCGGGCACGGCTGACGCCCGGTCGGCCCGTTCGCCTCGTTCAGACAGGCGCGAGCGGCGGAGGTCGGAGCTGGAGTCAGACTCCCGGCGGTCGGTGCTCACCGCGAAAGGAAAGCCCGAATCGCGTACCGCTGGCAAACGGGGAGCCCGACTCCGGGGCCAACTCGAGCCGGCGGTACCCTGAGCTCCGCATGGCCGCCCCCGAGAGCCCCCCCGGCCGGGGGTTGCGACACGCCTTCAGCGCCCTCCGGCACCGAGACTTCGCCCTCTTCTGGAGTGGCGCCCTGGCGTCCAACGTGGGCACGTGGATGCAGCAGGTCACGGTGCCCTTCGTGCTCTTCCACCTCACCGGGTCGGCGGCCTGGATCGGCCTGGGGGCCTTTGCCCATTTCTTCCCGATGATGGCGATGAACTCCGTCGGCGGCGTGCTCGCCGACCGCTTCTCGCGCAAGCGCATCATCATGACGACCCAGTCGCTCCAGATGGGCCTGGCCTTCGCCCTCTTCGCGCTGTGGCAGACCGACAACGCCCGCCCCGGCGTGCTCGTCGCCGTCATGGCCGTGACCGGGGTCGTGGCCGGGGTCCAGCTGCCGTCCTGGCACAGCTTCGTGCCCCAGCTCGTCCCCGCTGATCGCCTCCTCAACGCCGTGACCCTCAATTCGGCCCAGTTCAACGGAGCGCGGGCGGTGGGGCCTGCGATCGCCGGCGTCGTGCTCGCAACCCGGGGGCCCGGCGCGGCCTTCCTCGCCAACGCCTGCTCCTACCTCTTTGTGCTGGGGGCGCTGGCGCTCGTGCGGCCCCAGCCGGGGCCGCCGGCGAGCGGCGGCGCCAACCTGCGCCGGGAGTTCGCCGACGGCGTGCGCTACACGCGAAGCCAGCCCGGCCTCGTGCTGGCGGTGGTGATGGCCGCTGTGGTGGGGGTGATGGCCGCCCCGGTCGTGCAGTTCACCGCCGTGTTCGCCCGGGACGTGTTCGAGGTGGGCGAGGCGGCGTACGGGCTCCTAACGGCGGCGTTCGGAGCCGGGGCCGTCGTGGGGGCGGTGGCCCTCGGCGCCTACGGCAGCGGCGTCCGGCGATCGAAGCTCGTCGTCGTGGGGGTGCTGGCCCTCGGGTGCGCGGCGGCAATGTTGGGGGCGGCGCCGGTCTACGCCGTGGGTCTCCTGGCCCTCCTCGCCATGGGTGGCGCCCACCTGGTGATCGCCGGCTCCCTGAACACCGCCATCCAGCTCATTGCCCGCGACGACATGCGGGGCCGGGCGACCGCCGTCTACATGACGGCCTTCACCGGCAGCTTCCCGATCGGGGCCCTCTTGCAAGGGCGCATGGCCGACGCCTTCGGCGTGCAGGCCACGGTGATCGGAGCCGGGGTTCTGCTGGGCGCCACCGGCCTGTACCTCCTGGCCCACCCCGCCCTCGTCGGTGCGCTCGACGACGGGCTCTCGACCGATCAGGCGCCGGCCTCCCTCCCCGTCGCAGCCGCCGCCTCGTAGCTCGGCGCGAGCCGCTTCCTGCCAAAACGTCGCGCCCGGCGCGAGTTACTGGCAGTAACAGCGGGTGATCACTCGGCGGGGAGTGGGGGGATCCCTCATCGGGGTGTCGAGGCGGCCGACAGGGGTGGTCAGGAGGTCCCGATGGATCGACTCGCGGCCGTGTTGGCGCGCGAACACCGGTTGCTTGCGGAGCTGCGCGCACGTCTCGCCGCCGCCCGCAACGTCGCGACATCAGGCGAGACCCGGCTCACGTTGTGGGCGGCGACCGAAGTTCAGAAGGTCGTTCGTCGCCTGCGTGAAGTCGAGCTTCACCGGGCCGTGCTCGCCACCGACGTTGCCGACGGCCTGCGCATCGATCCCGAGGAGCTGACCCTGGGCGTGCTGGCCCGGGTCGCCCCCGGCCCGTGGCGCGACCTCTTCGCCTGCCACCGGCTGGCCTTCCTCGGATTCATGCGGGAGATCGACGGCCTGCTGGATGCTCCCCGCCGCCCACCGGTGCCGTCGCTCGTGCGCTTCCTGCGCTGAGCACGAGAGGGCGATTCGCCCTAGGCGGGACGGGACTTTCGGCACTCCATCGGGGTGGGGTCCGGCCGTTACGTTCGCGGAGACCCGACCGATCTGCGGGGAGTAGGGACATGACTTCCCCGGGCACGGCCCACGACGCACCACCCCTGCGTGTGCTGGTGGCCGACGATCACCCGCTCATGCTCGACGCCATCCG
This sequence comes from Actinomycetota bacterium, assembly GCA_016179865.1. Classification (GTDB taxonomy): domain Bacteria; phylum Actinomycetota; class Acidimicrobiia; order IMCC26256; family JACPCJ01; genus JACPCJ01. Next base: position 26,909 of record JACPCJ010000108.1, read on the forward strand.
CCAGGAGATCGCCGAGGACGGCGGGATCGAGATCGTGGCCACGGCCGTCGATGGGGAGCAACTGGTCGACCGCTACCGCTGCTACGAGCCTGACGTGGCGCTGGTCGACATCTCGATGCCCGGTCTCGATGGTCTGGCCGCCGCCCGCCTCATCCTTGAGCACGACGCCGGAGCCAGGATCGTCATCCTTTCCGCCCGGACGGATCCGTCGGCGGTGCGCGCTGCTTTCGAGGCGGGCGCCGTCGGCTACCTCGCCAAGACGGTCGAGTCGGGGAGCCTCGCCGCCGCCGTGCGGCAGGCGGCGGCCGGCGAGACCGTCCTCGACGCCACCTCCGCCAGTGCCCTGGTCGGGCGCCTGCGTGCCGGGGACGTGGGAGGAGGGTCGAAGGCGGTTTCCGCGAGGGAGGCCGAAATCCTCACGCTCGTCGGGCAGGGGCTCACGAACGCCCAGATCGGTGAAAGCCTCTACCTCTCGTCCGAGACGGTGAAGACCCACCTCGATCGCATCTTCGACAAGCTCGGCGTGCACGACCGGGTTTCGGCCGTGTGCCGTGCGATCGAGCTTGGCGTCATCGACCTGCCCACATCGCCGTCGACCGCTTCTTAGAGCGCGATCGCTCCCACCCCGCAAACTTTGGATCTTCGCGTGTCCTATGCCGCGGCAGACACGCAAAGTTCGCGTTCAGAGGAGGGTGTCGAGCAGGGGGAGGGGAAGGGCCAGCAGGTTGGTGCGGCAGGGCTGGCTCAGCACGGTGTCGCAGGGCGGCGGGCCGGTTGGGGCGCCGCCGGCGAGTGAGCCCAGCACCAGCTTCGACGGGTGAGCCGGGTCGTGCAGCACCGAGTTGACGGCCGGCGTGACGAGGAACTGGAAGCCACGCTCACCTGTCAGCCCGGTCGGGGCCTCGACGTACACGCGGATGGCGGAGCCCTTGCGGAACACGTGACTCAGGGGGTTGAGTTCCACCCGGGCCAGGGTGGGCTGGCCGGGCACGAGGGCCGCGGCGTCGGACGCCTTGTGCGTGTGGAACGGGCGCAGCGGGGTCGAGCGGCCGGCGTCGAGCTTGCGGTGCGACGCCCGCAGCCAGCCTCGCTGGAGGTACACCTCCTGGCCGTCGGACCGCACCTCGGTGAGGGTCACCTGGAGGTCGGTGTCGGAGGCGCTCGACGACACCCACAGGTCGACGCTGCCGGGTCCGAACACCTCGAGGTCCTTGGACAGGGCGGGCGTGGTGAAACTGACCGAGCCCCCCGGCGCGTTCGGCACCTTCCACGCCAGGTGGGGCTGGGCGAACTCCGTGTCGTCGGTGCTCGACGAGAGCAGGGGGTACGTGTAGCGGTCGGGCGCCTCGGGGAGGCTCGGAGCCCGCCCGTCGAGGCGCCCCCCGCCGCGGAGGTAATAGGTCTTGGCCTTCACCGGCGGCGGCCACGACGTGTGCGTGGTGACCCAGGCCGGGCGGATCCAGTCGTAGAGGCTCCCCGCCGTCTCGTGCCAGATCCGGACGTGGGGTTCGTTTTCGAAGCCGTTCTGGCTCCCCTTCACGTAGCGGTCGAAGAAGCGCACGAGGAGGTCGGTGAAGGGGCTCCCGGCGAAGTCGTCGCACGTGCCGTGGGCACCGTTAGTGAAGACCGTCCACGTGCGGTTCTTGTCGAGGGCGTCGAAGTAGTAGGACCCGGCCCGCGACCCCACCTGTTCGTCCTGGCCGGCCTGGCAGGCGAGGACGGGGAGGCGTACCTGGGCCAGCGTGCTCTGGGGGCTGTATCGGGCCCACACCTCGTCGTCGGAGGGGTGCTGGAGCGCGGTCAGCGCCTCCCAGCCGTTGTTGGGCTGGAGGTCGCCGTCAGCCTCGCGGGCGGCCATGTTGAGGGAGCACTCGGTGTCGCCCTGGGCGGTGGCGATGGCCGACAGCTCACTGATCCCGGGCCGGTAGGCCAGCGACCAGAGCCCCACGAAGGCGGTGTTGAGGATGCCGCCGGGGTAGGCGACGTCGCGGTACAGGTCGGTCGTCACGTCGGACGGGCTGATGGCCCGGAGGTGGGGCGGCTTGGTGGCCGCGGTCACGAGCTGGCTGATGGCGGGGGCTGAGAAGCCGAACATTCCGACGTCGCCGCTCGACCACGGCTGGGCGGCAGCCCATTCCACGACCTCGTATCCGTCGGACGCGGGCTGGAACAGGTCCCACTGGCCGCTCGAACAACCCGTCCCCCGGGCGTTGACCCCAACGACCGCGTAGCCGGCGGCCAGGAGTTCCCGGGCGACGACGGCGTCTTCGCCGATCGGGTAGTCGTCGGTCGGGCCGACGCCGTCGGCGTAGGGGCTGTAGATGAGTGCCACCGGGAAGCGCCCGCTGGCCGCGGGCTTCACCACCGTGTATCGGAGCCGGGCGCCGTCGGAGGTCGAGATGTAGCCCCACTCCTCGGTTGAGCCAGCGGCGCCCGGCGCTGCGGGGATGGCCAGCGACGCCAGCGTGGCGACGGCTGCTAGCACGATCGGGAAGCGGTGTCTACGCGTGGGTGAGGGCATGGGATGCCTCCTGGGGGGCGGGCGTGGGGTCGGGGTCGGGGAGGGGCCGGCCGGAGCGGAGCAGGGCTTCGAGGCTGGCGGCGTCGACCGGGCGGGAGTAGTAGAAGCCCTGGGCCGACGCGCACCCCGCCTTCAGGAGTTCGTCCCGCTGCACCGGCAGTTCGATGCCCTCGGCCACCGTGTGGAGGTGGAGGGTCTGGCCCAGCTTCACGATGGCGCGGGCCAGGGCGGAGTCTTCGGGCGAGCCTCCGAGGAGCTGCACGAACGACCGGTCGATCTTGAGGGTGTCGATGGGCAGATCGCGCAGGTACCCGAGCGACGAGTAGCCGGTGCCGAAGTCGTCGATGGCGAGCTGCACGCCGAGTTCCTTCAGGGCGTGGACGAGCTGGAGGGCGTCGAAGCGGTCGTCGAGGAGCACGCTCTCGGTGATCTCCAGCACGAGGCAGCCGGGGTCGAGGCCGTGCCGCACCAGCGCCTCGAGGACGTCGCCGACGAACTGGGGCTCGTGGAGCTGGCGGACCGAGACGATGAGCCCGCTGTCTTCGGCCACGGGGATGAAGTCGGCGGGCGAGACGCTGCCTCGGGTCGGGTGGTTCCAGCGCAGGAGCGCTTCGACGCCGAGGATGCCACCGGTCGGGAGATCGACGATGGGCTGGTAGTGCAGCTCGAGCTCGTTGCGGTCGAGGGCGTCGTGCAGGTCGGCCTCCAGCTCGACCCGCTCCACCACGGCGGCGTGCATCACCGGGTCGAAGACCTCGAAGCGCCGCTTCCCCCGGGTCTTCGCCATGTACATGGCCACGTCGGCGTTGCGCAGCAGCTCGCCGGGGTCGCAGGAGTCGGGCGAGCTGAGGGAGATGCCGATGCTGGCGTACACGTACAGCTCGCGGTCGGCGACGCGGAACCGGGTCTCGAACGCCTCGAGAATGCGCCCCGCCACGGCCCGGGCGTCGTCGCAGCTCGACAGGTCTTCGAGCAGCACGGCGAACTCGTCGCCTCCGAAGCGGGCCACGGTGTCGGCACCCCGGGCCGCGTCACGCATCCGGTCGGCCACGCACACCAGCAGCTCGTCGCCGGCCTGGTGCCCGTGGGTGTCGTTCACGGTCTTGAACCCGTCGAGGTCGAGGTACAGCATTGCCACCGAGGTGCCGCGCCGGGCCGCCCGCTCCAGGGCCCCCTGCACCCGGTCGGAGAACAGCGCCCGGTTGGCGAGCCCGGTCAGCGAGTCGTGGAAGGCCTGGTGGGCGAGCTGCTCTTCGAGCACCTTTCGCGAGCTGACGTCGCGGACGTTGAGCACCAGGCCGCCGACGCTCGAGTCGGCGAGGAGGTTGCTGACGGTCGTCTCGACGCTGCGCCACGACCCGTCGCGGTGGCGCATCCGGAACTCGAGCTGGGCGGAACGCCCGTCGCGCCCGGCCAGCTCGGAGAGGACGGTGGCCACGCGCAGGCGATCTCCCGGGTGGACGGCATCGTCGAGCGCCAGCCCGACGAGGTCGCGCGGCTCGTAGCCGAAGACCCGCGTGACCGAGTCGCTCTGGTACTCGATGGTCCCGGATCGGTCGACGACGGTGACCACGTCGGACGAGTACTGCACGAGCGAGCGGAACCGGCGCTCGCTGGCCTGGAGCTGGGCGGTCCGGGCTTCGACGGTGGCCTCGAGGCCACGGGTCAGCCCCATGATCTCCAGCATGCCGAGGAGCTGGCGGGCGACCACGAGCACGACGATGGCGATGGTGTCCCAGAACAGGAACGCCTCGATGGTCCCGTTGCGGACCCACTGGACGCTGGCGGTGACCGTCACCAGGCCCACCCCCGCGTATGGAAGCACGACAGCGGCGACCCGCGGGCGCCGGGGTGCGGCCTCGGTGCCGGCGGTGGCACCGGAGCGCACGGCGGCCAGGGCCACGAGGGCGAAGCCGAGGTTCCACCCCACGCTCACGAGGCTGCCGGTCGAGTATTGGTCGCGGAGGGTCAGGTAGAGGAAGCCGCTATCGGCAGCGGCCAGCGCCACCAGGCCGCTGCCGATGAGCGCGAAGGGGGTGCGTCCGCCCCGGGGGGCCCGGGCGACCACGAAGAGGACGGCGGCCATGATCACGACGTCGCCGAACGGATAGGCGACGGCGACGACGGCCCCGAGGGCGTTGTCGGCGCCGGCCCGCACGGTCGGGCCGAGGATCGCCGCCCAGCTCATAAACATCAGCGAGGCGGCGAGGATCAGGCCGTCGGCGAGGGTGCGGGCACGCGAGCGAGCGGCGGCCGGCGCCGCCGGGAACACGACCACGGCGACGGCGGCGAGCGGGATCAGACCCAGGGACCCGAGGTCGGCCAGGGAGGGGAACGGCACTTCGCGCCGGGCCACGATCTCGTGGTAGGCCCAGACGGCGTCGCCGATTCCCCACGAGAGGGCGGCGGCGCCCAGGAGGGCCCACGCCCTCCGCTCGCGGTGTCGCGAGCGCCGGGCGGCGAGGAAGCACGCGATCGCGGCCAGGATCGGCACGACGGTCAGGACGACGTCGCCGAACACGAGCGTGGCCCACTCGCCGCCGACCTTCCAGAGGTTCCAAACGACGTGGAGCGCGACCTCGGCCACGACCACGGCGCCGACGATGTAGGTGCGTCTTCGGTTCATGGGATCTCCTGTGTCCGCGCAGCCATTCAGACGGGATCGAGCAGGCGGTGCCAGCGGACGGCGCGGTGGGACAGCGCGTGGACCCCCACCGCGAAGCCGAGCAGGGCGGCCAGTGGCGCTCCGATCTCAGCGAGGCCGGCGCCTTGGTTCATGACCCGGTCGAATCCGTCGAGGGCCCAGTACTGCGGCGTGAGGGGCGCCAGGCGAGCCAGCGCGCCGGGGAGGCGGGTGGCGGGCACGATGGCGCCGCCGACGCTCGCCATCCCGATGACGAGCAGGTTCGAGAGCTGGTCGAGCTCGACGCGGGAGCGCACCCACGACGCCAGGGCGAGGCCGGGAGCACATCCGGCGACCGCGGTGGCGAGGAGCAGCGCCGTCAAGGGGACGGGTGCGCCGAGGTGAACGCCGTAGGCGAAAGAACCGAGCCCGAGCAGGAGGGCGAGCTGGATCGAGACGACGGCGACGGGGGCCAGCGCCTTTCCCAGGACGATCCGCCACCGGTCGACCGGGAGCGAGAGGAGCCGGGCCCAGTTCCCCCACTCCCGTTCGCGCAGAAAGCCGTCGGCGGCGAAGGCCATGCCGTAGAAGGCGAACATCACCGCGAAGCCCGGGATCGTTGACTGGTACGGGTTGTCGGTCGGGTAGATCGGGTCGAGGGCGGTGCTGAGCACGGCGACCAGGGTCAGCGGGATGGCCACGAGCACGACGAGGAGCTGGGGGTTTCGGAGCGAGACTCGGAGTTCGACGAGGGCGGCGGTGAGCATTGGTGGATCGCCTACTCGCGGAGCCCGACGCCGGTCAGGCGTAGGAAGGCCGCCTCAAGGGACGGATCGTCGATGCGGAGGTCCGCGACCGGCCCTTCGGTGACCACCCGGCCGTGGTCGATGATCACGGCCGTGTCGCACACGGTCTCGATCTCGTCGAGCCGATGGCTGGAGAAGACGACGGCCGCCCCTGCCTCCCGGGCGAGGGCACCGATGGCCTCGATCATGTGGTGCCGGGCCTGGGGATCGACGCCCGCGGTCGGTTCGTCGAACAAGAGCACGGCGGGGCTGCCCAGCGTGGCGACGGCGAGGCTGAGGCGCCGGCGCTGGCCGATCGAGAGCCTACCGGCTCGCCGGGTCGCCACGCCTTCCAGCCCGGCGAGTTCGAGCGCTCGGCCGACCTCGCCCGCCCGGGCGGCGCGACGCACGCCGGCGTAGGCGGCGAAGACGGCCAGGTTCTCCGCAACCGTGAGCGGCGGGTAGAGCGCCGCCTCCTGAGGAGCGAACCCGATGGTGGGACGCTCGGCGAACACGCGGATGCTTCCCTCGCGGAGCGGGCACACGCCCGCGATGGCCTCGAGGGTGGTCGTCTTCCCGGCGCCGTTGGGGCCGACGAGGCCGGTGACCTCGCCCGCCGGCGCCGCCAGCGAGACGCCGTGGAGCACGGCGCGGCCGCCCCGTTGGGCGACCAACCCGCGCGCCGCCAGCCCGGCGCCGCGCGTCACGCGGGGGCGCGTCACGCGGGGGACGGTTGCGACGGCGGGCGTCATGACGGGTCCGTCCACGGCACCGAGCGATACACGCCGGCCACGAGGGCGCAGACGGGCCGGTCCTCGCAGGTCGAACCCTGGACGACGAGTGAGATCGGGCCCCAGCGGCCCTCAGAGCGGGCGGCGGCCATCTCGGTGAGCGTCGCCTCGAGCTGCCAGCGCACGTCGGCTTCGGTCTCGCCGTCGGCCTCGGCGAAGAGGCCGCGCCCGCTGTCCCGCTCCTGGACCCACCCGATCCCCGCCCACACCTGCTGGCCGGGTTTGTCGGTGCGGCGCTCGGCCATCACGCAATAGAGGCGGTTGCCGAAGTGCGAGACGTCGAATCGGGGCCGGCTTCGAACGACGCGGGTGCCGGCGGGGATGATCGAGCTCAGGTAGATGAGGTTGTGGTCGGCGATGCCGGCCCGCCGGAGGGCGGCGTCGAAGGCCGCCAGCCGGGTCTCGCCCTCGGCCCGGGCCCGGGTGAGCCGGATCGTGCCGACTCCTGCGTCCACGTCAGGCCCCGACGCTCACGGCGGGGCCTGTTTCCCGCTCCGAAGGGCGAGCGCCAGCGAGCCCGGGGAATGGCGCCTGGCCAAGCCGGGGGCTTGGCCGCTCGGGCCCGGTGAGCCAGGCCCACAGCTCGGGCCGCGTCTCGGAGACGGCCGACTCGACGGTCGCTAGGTCGACGGCGATGGGCATGACCTCGCCGCCCATGTACCAGACCAGCGGCCCGAATGCCTCGAAGGGGAAGCCGTAGTGGTCGCGCAACAGAGCCTGGAGCCAGGGCTCGACGATGGCGACGAGGCCGGTGGCGCCCGAGCACCGGGCGTGGGTCCAGACCGACCGGTAGAGGGCTTCGGCGATCCCCGTCTTGCGGGCGTGGGGCGCCACGGCGAGGGAGGCGTATTCGCACACGGGGTCGGCGAGTGGGCGCCCGTGACGTTCCAGGTGGCCGGCGGGCACGTCGTCGAGGGCGCCGATGATGGTGCGCACCACCCCGACTGGTTCATGGCCGGCGTCGACCACCACGTGGAAGGTGCTGGCGCCGGCCCACGGCTCGTATTCACGGACCTGGCCGGACCCAGAGCTGGCGCAGAAGCCCTCGGCGAAAAAGACCTCGTATTCCAGGCGGGCGGCCTGGCGCTGGAGGGGGCCCCGATCCACGATCACAAGGCGCCAGCCGTCGGGCAGGTCGGGGGGGGCGCCCGGAACGCCCGGAGGTGGGGGAGTCGTCATGAACTTCCTATCGACCCGGTCAGCGGGGTACCCGATCAGCGCCCGCACCTGCTTCCGACATCTGGCCGACAACTGGCGCGGGCGTCAGAGACAGGTTGGGCTGTCCACGAAGTCGTGGTAGCGGGCCGTCTCCACGTCGGTGCGCGCGCACATCCCCTCGGGGGTGGCGTAGTCGACGTACCCGTCCCCGTTGAGGTCGTAGTACGAGTCGGGGTGAGCCATGTCGGGCGTTGGTAGCTCGTCGACGGGTGGTTCCTCGGGCGCGGCGGCCTCGGCGGCCGGAGCCTCCGGCGTCTGGGGTCGGAAGGTCTCCCCAACCACCTCCCCGGTCTCGGCGTCGCGGATCCGGATCAGGGCCCCCTCCATGGCGGCGACGACCTCGGTGTCGTGGATGACGGGCCGCGTCGTAGGGGAAGCGGCGGGGGCGGCGTCGTCTTGTTCGGCGCCGGTGGATGGGGCGGGTCCGAAGAGCACGGTGCTCACCACGACCGTGGTGAGCACCGTGGCCAGGGGGGTCCTCGGAGGGCTGTTCACGGGTCGAGGCGGTAGCCCGCGCGGGCCACGGTGACGAGGTGGCGGGGGCGGGCGGCGTCGTGTTCGATGACGCGGCGGAGCCGGCGGACGTGTTCGGTGACCGTGGCGTCGGTCTGGTACTCGGGGGCGGAGTCCCACACCCGCCGCAGCAGGTCTCCTCGTGAGAAGACCCGCCTTGGGTGCTGGGCGAGGAACACGAGGAGGTCGAATTCCTTGCGGCGGACCTCGACGATCTCGCCGCGTCGGCGCAGCTCACGGGCGCCGATGTCGATGGCCAGGTCGGCGAAGGCGATCTCCTCGGGCGTGCTGCGGCCCGCCTCGCCTCGGGCTCGGCGCAGGAGGGCGCGAGCCCGGGCCACCAGTTCCCGCGGGGAGCAGGGCTTGACGAGGTAGTCGTCGGCTCCCGATTCGAGGGCGAGGACGCGGTCTGCCTCCGACGTGCGCCCGCTCACCACGATCGTGGGCACCGGGTTGTCGTGGCGGATCTCGGCCAGCAGGTCGAGCCCGTCGACGTCGGGAAGGCCGAGGTCGAGCAGCAGTAGGTGCACCGGGGAGGCGTCGAGCGCCGCCCGCGCTTCGAATCCCGTGGCCGCCGAGCTGACCTGGAAGCCCGCTCGGGAGAGGGCCGTCCCGATGAGGGAGCGGGCGCCGTCGTCGTCTTCGGTCACGAGCACGCTCGTGACGGTTCGGGCGGGGTCGGAGGTCGTCAGCATGACCCTCCTGTCGGCCCGCGGGCGTCAGGTTTGAGAGGTCTGGGCGGTCCTCGCCGCCGCGGACGTCGCCGGCGATCCGTTCGATCCGTTCGATCCGTTCGACTTCGGGCCGCCCTTGACGCGGGATCGGGCCTGGGCCTTGCGCAGGGAAACGGTGAAGGTCGAGCCAGCACCCACCTCGCTCTCGACGGCGACCGCCCCACCCATGGCCTTCACCAGTTGCTGCGTGAGGGCGAGGCCCAGCCCGGTCGAGAGCTGCCCGTGCATGGCCCGCACGCCTTCCACCCGGTAGAAGGGTTCGAAGATCTGCCGCCGCTCGGCGCTGGGGATGCCGACGCCGGTGTCGGAGACGGCGAGCAGCACCCGGTCTCCGTCGGGCCGCACCGTGATCCGGACTGCGCCCCCCGGCGGCGTGTACTTGACGGCGTTGGAGACGAGGTTGAGGGCTACGTCGCGCACGGCGTCGGCGTTGGCCCGGACCTCGGGCACCCGGGGGGCGGCGTCGACGGTCAGGACGAGCTCGCCCCGCCGGGCGAGGGCCTCGAAGGTCGGGCGCAGGCTGCTGACCTGGGCCACGACGTCGACCGCCTCGAGCGCCAGGCGCTCCCGGCTGGCCTGCGAGCGGCTGAACTCCAGGATGTCGTTCACGTGCCGGAGCAGCTCCTCGGCGGCGCCCTTGATGGTGGCCCCCCACTCCTGGGCCCAGCCGGTGTCGTCGTCGCGGAAGCGCCCGTCGGTCATCAGCTCGGCGTGGCCGAGGATGGCGAAGATCGGGTTGCGGAACTCGTGACTGATGAGGGCCAGGGCGTCGGCCTGGCGCTCGAAGGCCTTCTCGCTCCGGGAGTGGAGGCGCCGCAGCTCGGCGGTCTGGAGGGCGACCCGGCGCTCGACCTC